>JBJTMC010000065.1:0-16000 GCA_046063325.1 Novosphingobium sp. | reverse complement strand
AAACCAGGCAAATTCTTTTCGCACCCAGCCCGACGAGCGCGGGCATTTCGGCCAGTTCGGCGGACGCTATGTCGCCGAAACGCTGATGCCGCTGATTCTCGACCTTGAGCGCGAATACGCCAAGGCCAAGACCGACCCGGCGTTTCAAGCCGAATTCGACGACCTGCTCGAACATTACGTCGGACGGCCCAGCCCGCTCTACTTCGCGCCGCGCCTGACGGAAGAGCTTGGGGGGGCGCAGGTCTGGTTCAAGCGCGACGAACTGAACCACACCGGCGCGCACAAGATCAACAACTGCATCGGCCAGATCCTGCTGGCGATCCGCATGGGCAAGACCCGGATCATCGCCGAAACCGGCGCGGGTCAGCACGGGGTGGCCACGGCAACGGTCTGTGCGCGCTTTGGCCTGCCCTGCACCGTGTTCATGGGCGCGACCGACGTCGCCCGCCAGGCGCCCAACGTGTTCCGGATGAAGCTGCTCGGCGCGGAAGTCCGCCCGGTCACCGCCGGGGCGGCGACACTGAAGGACGCGATGAACGAGGCGCTGCGCGACTGGGTCGCGAACGTCCACGACACTTTCTACATCATCGGCACCGCCGCCGGTCCGCACCCCTATCCCGAGCTTGTCCGCGATTTCCAGAGCGTGATCGGCAAGGAAGCCCGCGCCCAGATGCTCAGCCGCACCGGCCGCTTGCCTGACCTGCTTGTCGCCGCAATCGGCGGCGGCAGCAACGCGATCGGGCTGTTCCATCCGTTCCTCGATGATCCCAGCGTAAGGATGCTGGGGGTCGAGGCGGCGGGCTACGGCCTCGACAAGGACCACGCCGCCAGCCTCGCGGGCGGGCGCACGGGCATTCTCCACGGCAACAAGACCTACCTGTTGCAGGACGAAGATGGTCAGATCCTCGAAGGCCACTCGATCAGCGCCGGGCTCGACTACCCGGGGATCGGGCCGGAGCATGCCTGGCTCAAGGAAGTCGGCCGGGTGGACTACACCAGCGTGACCGACACCGAGGCACTCGACGGCTTCCAGCTGCTCTGCCGCACCGAAGGGATCATCCCGGCGCTCGAACCCAGCCACGCGATCGCCGCGGTCAAGAAGGTCGCGCCGACGATGCCGAACGACAGCATCATCCTCGCCAACCTGTGCGGGCGCGGCGACAAGGACATTTTCTCGGTCGCGGAGCATCTGGGGGTGGAGCTGTGACAATTCCAAATAGAGACTACAGCCTGATTACCTCCCGAACCGAGCGATTGGAAAATGCAGGGTTCGATCAAAATCAAGCTGAAGTCATCGACGGTATGCTCAGTGATCTTACCAGAATAGCGGCGACGAAAGACGATTTTAAAACGGCATTGAAGACCCAAGAACGTCGACTTTTCATCAGGATTTTTCTTATATTCGCAGTTGCCGCGATTTTTTCGCAATTCTGGTTTGGATGATATGACCCGTCTTTCCGCCGCTTTCGCCAAGGGCCGCCCCGCCCTCGTCACCTTCGTCACCGGCGGCGATCCGACGCCCGAGACGACGCCCGCGATCCTCGACGCGCTGGTCGCGGGCGGCGCCGACGTGATCGAGCTGGGGATGCCGTTCACCGATCCGATGGCCGATGGTCCGGCAATCCAGCAGGCCAACCTGCGCAGCCTTGGCGCGGGCACGACCACCGCCGACATCTTCCACATCGCCGCGCGGTTCCGCGAGAAGCACCCGGAGGTGCCGCTGGTGCTGATGGGCTATGCCAATCCGATGGTCACGCGCGGGGGCGACTGGTTCGCCGCCGAATGCCGCAAGGCCGGGGTCGATGGGGTGATCTGCGTCGATATCCCGCCCGAAGAGGACGGCGAACTCGGTCCCGCCTTGCGCGCCGCCGGGGTCGACCTGATCCGGCTCGCCACCCCCACCACCGATACCGCGCGACTGCCCGCCGTGCTCGAAGGCTCCTCCGGCTTCCTTTACTACGTATCGGTCGCCGGGATCACCGGGCTCCAACAGGCCGCGCAGGCCAGCATCGACGAGGCGGTGGCGCGGATCAAGCAGCACGCCACAATCCCTGTCGCGGTGGGCTTTGGCGTACGCACGCCCGAGCAGGCAGCGGCGATCGCGCGGGTTGCAGACGGGGTCGTGGTCGGATCAGCCCTGGTCGAGCTGGTGGAAAAGCATGGCAGCTCCGCTCCCGATGCAATCCGTACCCTTACCGCCGCGCTTGCCGAAGCGGTCCACCGCGCACAATAAGCGCGGCGCCGCACCGCCTCAGTTGTCCTACGTCGCCCAAATGTGCCATGAGACGCCGATGACTTCGCAACCGAACCCTGCCGCCTGCCGATTGCAACCCGGCAAAAGCCGCCGATTTATCTTGCCCAGGACAGTGGTCCATGCGGTCCACGGAGCAGCGGCATGAGCTGGATCGACCGCGTGCGCAAGGCGCTGCCCTTCAAGGACAAGCGCGACACGCCCGACAACCTGTGGATCAGTTGCCCTTCGTGCAAGGAAATGCTGTTCGCCAAGGAATATGAGGAAAACCTCTCGGTCTGCCCGCGCTGTGAGCATCACGGCCGGATTGGTGCCGACGCGCGCTTTGCCCAGCTGCTCGACGGAGGGTTCACGATCCTCGATTCGCCCAAGGTCAAGGAAGACCCGCTGAAGTTCAAGGATTCGAAGAAGTACCCGGACCGGCTCAAGGCCGCCCGCGCCGCCAACCCGCATCCCGATGCGCTGACCAATGCGCTGGGCAAGATAGCGGGGCAAAAGGCGGTTCTGGGGGTGCAGGACTTTGCCTTCATGGGCGGATCGATGGGCATGGCGGTGGGCGCGGCCTTCGTTGCCGGGGCGGAACGCGCGCTCAAGGAAAAGTGCGCCTATGTGATCTGCACCGCCGCCGGCGGCGCGCGGATGCAGGAAGGCATCCTCAGCCTGATGCAGATGCCGAAATGCACCGTGGCGATCAGCCGCCTGAACCGTGCCGGCCTGCCCTATATCGTCGTCCTGACCGATCCGACCACTGGCGGGGTCACTGCCAGCTATGCCATGCTGGGCGACATTCACATCGCCGAACCGGGCTGCCTGATCGGCTTTGCCGGCCAGCGCGTGATCCAGGATACGATCCGCGAAAAGCTGCCCGAAGGCTTTCAGCGCGCCGAATACCTGCACGAACACGGCATGGTCGATATGGTCGTCCCGCGCCGCGATCTGAAGGCAACGCTGGGATCGGTGCTGGACTATCTGGGCGCGGCGAAGGCGGCGTGACTACCTCTCCACCACCCGCTGCGCGGGCGGTCCCCCTCCCCGAGACAAGCTCGGGGAGGATTTCAAGCCGACCTCGTCCTCTTCAATCCTCCTCGAGCTTGTCTCGGGGAGGTTGCAGCCCGCAGGGCTGACGGAGGGGCCAGTGCGCGACTTCGCGATTTCCGACAATGCCCGCGTTCAGGCGCAGTTGGACCGCCTCGGCGCGCTGACCCTGCCGAGCGGGCGTCTGGGGCTGGAGGTGATCCACGAATTGCTCAGGCGGCTGGGCAATCCGCACCGCGCTCTGCCGCCGGTGTTCCATGTTGCGGGAACCAATGGCAAGGGCAGCACCTGCGCCTATCTGCGCGCGATGCTGGAAGCGCAGGGGCTGACCGTCCACGCCGCAACCAAGCCGCATCTGGTCCGCTATAACGAACGTATCCGGATAGCCGGGCGTCTGATCGACGACGACCTGCTGGCCGATCTGCTGGGCGAAGTGCTCGATCTGGGCGGGGATCTGTCGCCCAGTTTCTTCGAAGTCACCACGGCGGCGACGTTCCTGGCGTTCCACCGGATTCCGGCGGACGCCTGCGTGATCGAGGTCGGTCTTGGCGGTCGGTTCGATGCGACCAACGTGCTCGATGGCCAGGCCGCCTGCGGGATCGCCACGCTGGGGATCGACCACAAGGAGTTCCTGCTGGTGCCCGAGGCGGGCATGCCCGACGATCCATTATGCCGGATCGCGCTGGAAAAGGCCGGGATCGCCCGCCCTGGCGTGCCGCTGGTGACCCAGGCCTATCCGATCGAAGTGACCCGGACGGTGATCGAACACGCGATGCAGGTAGGCGCGCGCACCGCGATCCGCGATCTCGATTGGACGGCCGAAATTGACGAAGCCATCCATTACCGCGACCGCCAGGGCGAACTGACCCTTCCCCTCCCCGCGCTTGCCGGGCGGCATCAGGCCGATAACGCCGCGCTGGCCGTGACGATGCTGCGGCATCAAGCCCGGATCGCGGTTTCACCCGAAGCCATGGCCGAGGGGATTCGCGCAGCGCGCTGGCCCGCGCGGCTGCAATTGCTGGGCGAAGGCCCGCTCACCGCGCTGGTTCCGGGCCGCAGGGTCTGGCTGGACGGCGGGCACAACGCCGATGCCGGACTGGCAATCGCCCGGCATTTTGCCGATGCGCCGCCGCTGCACCTCGTCACCGGCATGCTTTCCAGCAAGGATCCCGCCGCGATCGTCGCTCCGCTAAAGGGACGCCTGCTTAGCCTGTCGGTGGTTCCGGCCCCTGGCCACGATGCGCACTGCCCCGAAGACATTGCCCCCCACGCCGATCTGCCGGTGCGCGCGTTTGGCGATGTGGAAGCCGCGCTTCGCGCGCTTCCTGGCGAAGGCGACGTGCTGATCGCCGGTTCGCTCTACCTCGCGGGCGAAGTGCTGCGGCTCAACCGGGAGTTTCCGGAATGATCAATGCGGCGTTTCAGGATCGCCGTCGGTGCCGCCGCCAGCCGTGCCCATAGCCGCATCGACCAGCCCGGTGCGGCTCATCCACCAGAACAGCACGATCCCCGGGACGGCCAGCGCGGTGGTCAGCAGGTAGAAGTTCACATAGCCCATATCTTCGATCATCGCCCCGGCAGTGGTACCGGTCACGAAGCGCCCGATTACGCTGGCTCCCGCCGAAATCAGCGCGTATTGCGCGGCCGTAAAACGCAAGTCGCAGAGCGCCGAGAAGTAGGCCACCACCACCACGCCGCCAAACCCGGACGCCGCATTTTCAAAGCCGATTGCTCCGGCCATGCCGAGGTTCGAATGGCCCACCGCAGCAAGTGCCGCGAAACCGAAATTGGACACGCCCATCAGCACCAGCGCGATCAGCACCGAGCGTTTCAGACCCAACTTGGCATAGGCAATCCCGCCGACAAAAATTCCGATCAGATAGGCCCAGAAGCCCACGCCAACGTCGTAGATCGCAATTTCGTCGTTGCTGAAGCCAAGGTCATCGAACAGCAAGCGGAAGGTCAGATTGGCGAGCGTATCCCCGATCTTGTGAACCAGGATGAAGGCCAGCACCAGCCAGGCTCCGCTGCGCTGGAAGAACTCGGCAAACGGCCCGGCGATCGAGGCCCAGACTTCGGCCAGCCCCTTGCGCCCGGCTGGTTCGCGGTGGCGGCCCGGCTCTCCCAGTATCAACGCCGTGATCATCGCCGGAACGGCAAAGGCGGCGCAGGCGATATAGGCGTTGCTCCAGCCAGAGCGGGCTGCGACATAAAGCGCGAGCGCCCCGGCCCCGGCCGACCCGATCCGCCAACCGTACTGCGACATGCCCGAACCGACCCCGAGCTGATAGGGCTTGAGCGTTTCGATCCGGTAGGCGTCGATCACGATATCGAAGGTTGCTCCGGCGACCCCGACCAGGATCGCGGCAGTGGCGGTGGCGGCGATATCGGCCGCGGGATCGACCAGGGCCAGGTTGACTACCGCGGCAATCACCATCACGCCCGCCACCAGCATCCACGACACGCGCTGACCCAGCCGCCCCAGCAGCGGCAGGCGAACCCCGTCAACGATCCAGGCCCAGAACACCTTGAGATTGTAGACCAGGAAAGCCAGCGTGAAGGCGGTGACGGTCTTCTTGTCGATCCCATCCTGCGCCAGCCGGGTGGTCAGCGTTGCCCCGATCATTGCATAGGGGAAGCCCGACGACACGCCGAGGAAGAAGGCCGCCAGCGATTCCTTTTCCAGATAAGGGCGCAGCGCAGGCACGCGCCGCGCAAGCAGGCCGATCACCACCACCGCGCCAAGGATAATCCAGAGTGTGGTCGACATGCGCGCTCCCCGTCCGTCAGATTTGCCGCGAACCTAGCGGCGAATTGCGCTATGACCAGCCCCATGGAGAGGACTTCCACCGTTCCCGGCACCCGCCCCACCGCGGGCCAGCTTGAACTCGCCCGGCAGATTGCCGCAGGTTGCACCCGGATCAATCGCGGCATCACCAAGGTGCCCGCGGCGGTCTATACCGATCCGGCGCATTGGGCGCGGGAGAAGGCGACGCTGTTTGACCGGCTGCCGCAGGTGCTGTGCCCCTCGGCGCTGCTGCCCCAGGCGAACATGGCCGTGCCGCACGACGCAACCGGCCGACCGCTGCTGATTACCCGCGACGGCGAAGGCAAGGCCCATGTCTTCGTCAACGTCTGCCGCCACCGCGGCACGCGGCTGGTCGAAGGGGGCGAGATCGTCTGTTCCAAGCGGATGACCTGCCCCTACCACGCCTGGACCTATGCCACCGACGGGCGACTGCTCGCCCTGCCCCGGCCCGATACCTTTCCGGGCCTCGACAAGGCGGACTTCGGCCTGGTCGAGCTGGACAGCTGCGAGGCTGGCGGGCTGATCTGGTACGCGCCGGTGGGCGGCGCGGACTTTGCCGAAGTCCAGGCCCTGGGGGCGGACTTCGATGCCTTTACGATGCGGGACCTGCACCTGTTCCGCCGCCACACCCACGATGTCGCTTCCAACTGGAAGCTGATCATGGACGCCTTTCTGGAAAGCTATCACGTTGCCCGTCTCCACGCCGCCACGATTGGCCCGTTCTTCAAGGACGGAGTGACCAGCGGCGACCAGATCGGCCCGCACCAGCGCAGCCTGGTCTGCCGCGCCGAGGAGCTGGAAGGCGTGGACTTTACCGACATGGCCGCGCTGCGCCGGATCGGGACCTTCGCCTATCAGCTGTTCCCGGCGACCGTGCTGGTGATCAGTCCGGACTATATCAACATCATGGCGCTGTGGCCGCAGGGGCATGATCGCACCCTGGTTGAGGATTTCATGCTGATCCCAGAGGAACCGCGCAGCGAAAAAGCCCGCGATCACTGGGAACGCAGCTGGACCCTGCTGGATGGCAGGGTGTTCGGGGGCGAAGACTTTCGCGCCGCCGCACTGGGGCAGGAAGGGCTTTCGACCGGGGCGGTGCCCGAACTGACGATCGGCACGCTGGAAGGCGGGGTTCGCCGGTTTCACGAAATCTGCGAGGAACAGATGACGCTGGCCAACCCTTCGACAAACTCAGGGTGAGCGGCGACTGGGCTTTGCCCAATGTCCGCTCGGGCTGAGCCTGTCGAAGCCCCAGCGCACCCTTTCCCCCGGGCCCTACACCGGCTAAGGGCCGGGCATGACCGCCTCTGAAAACGCTCCCCGTGAGGGTGACCGCATCGCCAAGCTTCTCGCCCGGGCCGGCATCGCCAGCCGCCGCGAGGTCGAACGGATGATCGCCGAGGGGCGGGTGAAGCTGAACGGCGAAGTGCTGACCACGCCGGCGACGGTGCTCAAGACCCTGAAGGGTGTGACGGTCGACGACAAGCCGGTGAAGGCGGCCGAAGCCACCCGGATTTTCGTGTTTCACAAGCCGTCCGGCCTGCTCACCGCCGAGCACGATCCGGCCGGACGTCCGACCATCTACACCGCGCTGCGCAACGCCTTGCCGCAGGGCGCGGGGCGGGTGATGCCGATCGGGCGGCTCGACTACAATACCGAGGGGTTGCTGCTGCTGACCAACGACGGCGAGCTCAAGCGGGCGATGGAACTGCCCTCGACCGGTCTGCCCCGCACCTACCGTGCCCGCACCTATGGCGAGATCAGCCAGGAACAACTCGAGAGCCTGATCGAGGGGATCGAGGTCGACGGGATCCGCTATGGCAGGATCGACGCCAACCTGGAACGCCGGACCGGACGCAACCAGTGGATCGAGCTGACCATCCGCGAAGGCAAGAACCGCGAAATCCGACGGGTGCTGGAGCATCTGGGGCTGGAAGTCAGCCGTCTGATGCGCACCTCCTACGGCCCGTTCGACTTGCTGGATCTGCCGCGCGGCCAGGCGATCGAAATCCGTCAGGTCGAGGTTGAGCGATTCCGCCGCGCGCTGCTGGGCGGAACCGCCGCCGACACGCCGCGCACCGCGCCGGAGCAGGCCCGGGCCCGGATCAACCGCTCAGGCCCGCGCAAGGCTGCCGCGGCGCAGTCGGTCTCTGCCAAGCCCGCTGGACGCCGCCCCGCTGCCGCCAAGCCAACCGGGGGCCAATCGGCTCCGCGGAAACCCACGCCGCGCAAGCCGGGCTCCGGAAACAGGACGCCGCGCAAATGAGCCTGCGGATCATCGCCGGGCAATGGCGCGGCCGCAAGCTGATCGCCCCGGCTGGCGAAACCACCCGGCCCACGGCCGACCGCACCCGCGAAACACTTTTTTCGATGCTGGTCAGCCGGATCGGCTCTTTCGAAGAGCTGGTCGTGGCCGATCTGTTCGCCGGATCGGGCGCACTGGGCCTCGAAGCCCTGTCGCGCGGTGCTGCCAGCTGCATCTTCGTCGAACAGGACGCCGCCGCGCTGCGCGCACTGCGAAGCAATATCGCCAACCTGCGCGCCGGTGCGGAATGCGATGTCCGGGCTTCTTCAGCGCTGGCGCTGGGTCCGGCCAGGGCTCCGCTTGACCTGGTGCTGCTCGATCCGCCCTACCACTCGGGCGCGGGCGCCGTTGCGCTGGACAAGCTGCAGCGGCTTGGCTGGATCGGCGAGGGAACCTGGATCAGCCTGGAAACCGCCGCGGACGAAGAGCCGAAGGTGAAGGGCCTCGAAGCCGTGGCCGATCGCAAGGTCGGCAAGGCGCGGATCACCCTGCTGCGGATCAAGCCGATCGCTTGACCGAATGACGAAACGGGCGCAGCCATGCGCCGGGTCGCTCCAGTGGGAGAGGATCGTCATGCCAAAATCCAAGCTGCTCAGACTGGCCGCCACAGCTGCGGCATTGGCTCTGGTTGCGGGCTGCGCCAAAGCGCCTGTCGACGAGAGCGCCAAGACCAGCGCCGAGGTCAAGGCGAACATGACCGAGATGGTCGCAGCCTTTGCCGCGCACGACGCCGACAAGTCGGTGTCGTGGGACGCGCCGAATTTCGTCGGAATGTTTCATGGCACGCCCAATATCACTGGACAGGAAGCCGACCGCGCCTTGACCAAGCAACAGATTGATGATCCGGCGATGAAGCTCTCCGTCAGCGACGTTGTGGTGGATGCCGCCGCATCGGGCGATCTGGCAGTCTGGCGGGCGACCTATAGCTACACCTTTACCGACCCCGTTTCCAAAAAGCCCAAAACTGAGGTCGGCAATTGGGTCGTCGGTTGGAAGCGCCAGGCCGATGGCAAGATGACGGAATCCTGGGGCGTCGTATCCGATACGCCTGCGGCCCCGCCGCCGCCTGCCTGAGGACTGTTACCGGCGCGCGGGTGTTTCCTGAATCTCGCGCGCCAGGGTAACGCCAACCAGCGTCAACGCGCCTGCTCCGAACAGAAGCCAGCCGATATATCCGCCCAACCCGGCATTGCTCATCTGCTTGGCGATAAGCGGCGTGACCGCTCCACCCAGGATGCCGCCGGTGTTGAACGCAACCGATACTCCGCTGTAGCGCACCGGCACAGGATAGAGCTTGGGCAGCCAGCCGCCAAGCGGGCCATAGACGAAACCCATCACGAACAAAGCGGCAGACAGGGTGACGAATGCCAGCGCGGCCGATTGCGCGCTCAGGCCTGGGCCGAAACCAAGCCCGACCAGCATTGTCGCCCCAGCGCCCCACAGCAGCACCCGGCGCGGACTGCTCCGATCAGATAGCCACGCAGAAAACGCGATTCCGATCGCCAGGAAGAAATTCGCGCCAAGCTGGAGCGACAGAAACTCCTCACGCCCGTAGCCCAGCGATTTTGTCGCCAGGTCCAACGCGAATGCGGTTGAAAGGTAGAACAGCGCAAAGCAGGCCACCACTCCCGCGCTGCCGGCCAGAACGGCTGGCCAATGGTCACGCAGAAGCCGCAGCAGCGGGACCGCGGGCGGCGAGGCGTGTTTCAGCGCGGCCTTGAATTGCAAGGTCTCTCCGATGTTGAGCCGGACCCACAAGCCGATCCCCACCAACAGCGCCGAGGCCAGGAACGGCACACGCCAGCCCCAAGTGAAGAAATCAGCATCGCTCAGCCACAGCCCGAGCAGAAGGAACAGGCCGTTGGCAGCGAGGAAGCCAACCGGAGCGCCAAATTGCGGTGCCGCGCCGAACCGGCTTTCCCAGCCCTTGGGTGCGTTCTCTACCGCCAGCAGGGCCGCTCCGCCCCATTCACCGCCCAGGCCAAAGCCCTGGCCAAAGCGCAGAATGCAAAGCAGCAGCGGCGCTACGAAACCGGCCATGGCAAAAGTGGGCAGAAACGCGATTGCCAGGGTCGATCCGCCCATCAGCAGCAACGAGGCCACCAGGGTTGCCTTGCGCCCCAACCGGTCACCGAAATGACCAAAGGCAACGGCGCCAATTGGCCGGGCAACGAACGCCAGGCCAAACACCATGAAGGCCTGCAAGCCCTGCGCCTCGGCCGAGCTTGTGGGAAAGAACAATTGCCCGAACACCAGCGCGGTTGCCGTGGCGAAGACGTAGAAATCATAGAATTCCACCGCCGTGCCGGTAAGCGCGGCGGCAAGGACGCGGGCGTGCTGGCGAACCGGATGCATGGCTACACCTGCTCGCGGTGCGGCCTTGCCAAGTCAAACGAAAAGGACGCCGGCTTCCCGACGCCCTTCCCCGCGACCCTGGCAACAAATCCCGGCATTGGCCGGAGCCCGATGCAACAGTTGCCACGCAGCGAATGGAAACGGGCGAAATGCACTTCGACCAATCCGCTGCGCATTTCCAATAACGCCCCACCGGCAGGTTGGTTCCATGCCGTAGGGAATACGGTATCCCCTTGTGCCGAACCGCGATGTTCCCTAGCTGTTCACGGTGCAACACCCTTCCGAATCCGTTCCCGATCCCCTGCTTGACGGGCTTAACCCGCCCCAGCGCGAAGCCGTGCTGACAACCGAGGGCCCGGTCCTGATGCTGGCGGGCGCCGGCACCGGCAAGACCGCCGCATTGACCGCCCGGCTGGCCCATATCGTTCGCGCTCGGCTCGCCTGGCCAAGCGAGATCCTCTGCGTGACCTTCACCAACAAGGCCGCGCGCGAGATGAAGGAGCGGGTCGGTCAGTTGGTCGGCCCGGCGGTGGAAGGCATGCCCTGGCTCGGCACGTTCCACGCTATCGCCGCCAAGATGCTGCGCCGCCATGCCTAACTTGTTGGCCTGCAGACCAACTACACGATCATCGATACCGACGATCAGCTTCGCGTCCTCAAGCAGCTTATTCAGGCCGAGGGACTTGACGAAAAGCGCTGGCCTGCGCGCCAGCTGGCCGCCTGCATCGATCGCTGGAAGAACAAGGGCCTGTCCCCCCAAGACCTTTCCGCCGCCGACAGCGAGGCCTATGCGAACGGCCAGGGCCAGAAGTTCTACCGGCTCTACCAGGACCGGCTGAAAGCGCTCAACGCCTGCGATTTCGGTGATCTCCTGCTGCACATGCTCAATATCCTGCGGACCAACCGCGAGATTCTCGAGCAGTACCAACAGCGCTTCAAATATATCATGGTCGATGAGTACCAGGACACCAACCAGGTCCAGTACCTGTGGCTGCGGCTGCTCGCCCAGGCGCGCAAGAACATTTGCGTGGTGGGTGATGATGACCAGTCGATCTATTCATGGCGCGGCGCAGAAGTTGCCAATATCCTGCGGTTTGAACAGGATTTTCCCGGCGCAAAGGTGATCAAGCTGGAGCAGAATTATCGCTCCACGCCGGACATTCTTGCCGCGGCATCGGGCCTGATCGACACCAACAGCCAGCGGCTTGGCAAGACCCTGTGGACCGAGCGGAACGGCGGCGACAAGGTCCGGGTGATCGGGGTCTGGGACGGCCCGGAAGAGGCTCGCCGGATCGGCGAAGAGGCCGAACGGCTGGAACGTGAAGGCGCCAGCCTCGCCACTGTTGCAATCCTGGTTCGTGCCCAGTTCCAGACCCGCGAATTCGAAGACCGCTTCATCGCGATCGGCCTGCCCTACAAGATCGTCGGCGG
Organism: Novosphingobium sp.; assembly: GCA_046063325.1. Classification (GTDB taxonomy): domain Bacteria; phylum Pseudomonadota; class Alphaproteobacteria; order Sphingomonadales; family Sphingomonadaceae; genus Novosphingobium. The sequence continues at coordinate 3,814 of JBJTMC010000065.1, read as the reverse complement.
TTTCCGGTTTTACGAGCGCGCGGAAATCCGCGACGCCCTCGCCTACCTGCGGTTGGTCGCTCAGCCGAGCGATGATCTGGCGTTCGAACGGATCTACAACACGCCAAAACGCGGGCTGGGTGACAAGACGCTCGAAAAGCTCCACCGCCATGCCCGCGCGCGGGCCGTGCCGCTGAGCCTGGCCGCGGTCGAAATCGCCGATACCGACGAACTACCGGCGCGCGCCCGAAACACCCTGCTCGGCTTCATGCGCGATGTCGCGCGCTGGCGGGATCTGGCCAGGCAGACCACCCCGGCCGAACTGGCCCGAACAATCCTTGACGAGAGTGGCTACACCGCCGCGCTGCAGGCGGAAAAGAGCGCGGAAAGCGCCGGTCGGCTCGAAAATCTGACCGAACTCGCCCGCGCGATGGAAGACTATGAAACACTTGGCGATTTCCTTGAACACGTCAGCCTGGTGATGGACAACGAAGCCAACGACCGCGCCGAAAAGCTAACGATCATGACGATCCACGCCGCCAAGGGGCTGGAATTCGATCATGTCTTCCTGCCGGGCTGGGAAGAGGGCGTGTTCCCCAGCCAGCGGGCGATGGACGAAGGCGGGCTGGCCAGCCTGGAAGAGGAGCGCCGCCTCGCCTACGTCGCCATAACCCGCGCGCGGCGGCGCTGCACGATCCTCCACGCGGCCAACCGGCGGATCTACGGCCAGTGGACCAGCTCGATCCCCAGCCGGTTCATCGCCGAACTGCCCGAAGCCCACACCGAACAGGAAAGCACGCTTTCGGGCGGGGCCTCGTTGTGGCGGGCGCAATGGTCCGAAGCGAGCGATCCCTTCGCCCACGTCGCGCGCGGCAGCACCCGCGGCCCGGGCTGGCAACGCGCCACAACCCGCGAGTTCGATCCGACCCCGCGGCGCTTGCCCGAATCGACCCGTTCCGCCGCAAGCTTTGCCGCCAAGCCCCGCAGCGACGTTGCCGTGGGAGTGCGCGTTTTTCACGAGAAGTTCGGATACGGCACGGTCACTGCGCAGGAAGGCAACAAGCTGGAGATCGATTTCGAGACGGCCGGGCCGAAGCGGGTGATCGACAGTTTTGTCAAGCTGGCAACCTGATCGCGCCGCGCAGGCCGATTACGGCGAGGGTCGCCGCGGCGGCAAATAGAGCTCCGGCCAGGAAGGTTGCCTGGCTACCGTTCCATTCCCACAAGACCCCGGCCAGAACGCTCGCCGCAAGCATCGTGATCCCGGTCATCAGGTTGAAAAGTCCAAATGCCGACCCGCGCAGCTGTGGCGGTGAATTCCGGGCGACCAGTTGGGCGAGCAATCCCTGCGACAAGGCCATGTGCAGGCCCCACAAGGCAATCCCGGCAAAGCTCCACGCAAGTCCGTTGCCAAGTGCGAGGAGCAGGTCGGCCAAGGCCAGGCAGAGCAGGCTCGCCAGCAGAACACCGCGAGGTCCGGACCGGTCGGCAAGAGCGCCTGCGGGATAGGCGCCCAGTGAATAGACCAGATTCATCGCCACCAGGACGAGCGGAGCCAAGGCCAGCGAGAGCCCGTCGTGGTTGGCCTTGAGCACCAGGAACGCCTCGCTGAAACGGGCCATAGTGAAAAGGACACCGATGCCGGTAACTGCCCAGAATGAGGCTGGCAGCCGCGCGGCATCCTTCAGGCGCAACGGCCGCGTGACGCTGGCTTCATCTCTGGTGCGATCGGGATCGTGAATGGCGAACAGCACAAGCAAAACCGCCAGGCCTCCGGGGATTGCCGCAAGCCAAAATATGGTTCGCATGTCACCCGCCAGCAAAAGCATCAGGCCAATCGCCAGCAAGGGCCCGGCGAAGGCTCCAACCGTGTCGAGCGCCTGGCGCAGACCGTATGCCCTGCCGAGAATCTCCGGCGGCGTCACGTCCGCGACCAGCGCGTCGCGCGGTGCCCCCCGCAGGCCCTTGCCGATCCGGTCGATAAACCGGGCACCCAACACAGGAATCGGCCCAGCCGCCAGAGCAAACAGCGGCTTGGACAGCGCTCCAAGACCATAGCCTAGAAGGATCAAGGGTTTGCGCCGACCCATTTGGTCCGAAATGTAACCCGAAAAGACCTTTGAAATGGAAGCCGTCGCCTCTGCGATCCCATCGATCACTCCGACCATCACGACGCTCGCCCCAAGGACGCCGGTGATGAACAGCGGCAAAAGCGCGTGGATCATCTCCGAAGAGATATCCATCATCATGCTGACCAGGCCCAGGGCCCAGACCGTGCGGGGAATTGCGATCTTGCGGGGACTAACGCCAGACTTCACCGCCGCAACCTAACAGCGGGCACCGCAACTGCAACCAAACTGGAGCCTAGAGCGCCGAAACACCCAGGAAGCTGGGGACCGGGCCATTCCACACGCCAGGCTCTTCGCTCTCATCCTCGCGCGGCTGCCTGGAGCGGCTTTCCGCCTTGGGCGGCCGTGTGCCGTCACGGCGGGGGCGATCCTGGCGCGGGGCGGATCGTTCCGGCTCGGCCCTGGGGGCGCGCGCTTCGTGTTCCGGCTTGGCCTCGCGGCGGGCGCGGGCTGGCTTTTCCGCGCGCTCGGGCCTGGCTTCGCGCTCAGGCCGGTCTTCGCGCGGTGCTTTGGTTCCCTGGCCCACTTCGTAGACCGCCAACTTGCCGCCGGTCAGCTTTTCAACGTTCTCTATCGCTTCCTGATCTTCGGGCGCGATCAGGGTGAAGGCGCGGCCGGTTGCCCCGGCGCGGCCGGTGCGGCCGACGCGGTGGACGTAATCGTCCGGGTGCCATGGCGTGTCGAAATTGAAGACGTGGGAAACGCCCTTCACGTCCAGCCCGCGCGCAGCGACGTCCGAGCAGCACATGATATTGATCGTGCCGTCCTTGAACCGGTCCAGCTCGGCAATGCGGGCCGACTGATCCATGTCGCCGTGGATCTCACCCGCCGCGAAGCCGTGACTCTTCAGGCTCTTGGCCAGTTCGCGCACCGTGGTCTTGCGGTTGCAAAAGATCATTGCGGTCTTGACGTCGTCGCTCTTGAGCAATTGGCGCAGCACATCGCGCTTGCCACGCGACGAGGCTACGGGAACCTTGAACTGGACGATCTGGGTGTTGGTCGACGCCGGACGGGCGACTTCGATGTATTTGGGATTGCTCAGAAACTTGTCAGCCAGCTTCTTGATCGGCGGCGGCATGGTCGCGCTGAACAGCAGGGTCTGGCGATTTTGCGGCAGCTTTGAACAGATCGTCTCGATATCCGGGATGAAGCCCATGTCGAGCATCCGGTCCGCTTCGTCGATCACCAGCAGATCGCAGCCGGTCAGCAGGATCTTGCCGCGCTCAAACAGGTCCATCAAACGGCCCGGGGTCGCGATCAGCACGTCGACCCCTTCGTTGAGCGCCTTGACCTGATCGCCCATCTGTACCCCGCCAATCAGCAGCGCCATCTTGAGATCATGGTTCTTGCCGTACTGTTCGAAGTTTTCCGCCACCTGGGCGGCCAGTTCGCGGGTCGGCTCAAGAATCAGGCTGCGCGGCATCATCGCGCGGCGGCGACCATGGGCGAGAATGTCGATCATCGGCAGGACGAAGCTGGCGGTCTTGCCGGTGCCGGTCTGCGCGATCGCGATCAGGTCGCGCATCATCAGTACCTGCGGGATCGCCTGGGCCTGGATCGGCGTGGGCGTGTCGTATCCCTTGGCAGTGACTGCCGAAAGCAATTCGTCGGAAAGGCCGAGATCGGCAAATTTCATGAGCGGGTTCAACTGTAAGAAGGAAACAAGCGCACCGGTCCGGATCGGAGATGCCCCCAAATCGGCGCAG
>JBJTMC010000064.1:0-21537 GCA_046063325.1 Novosphingobium sp. | reverse complement strand
GCGGACAAGGCCTCGCTTCCTGGGCTTGAGCGGGATGCCCGCGCTGCCAACGGCACCGCCGCCACCGCGATGGCTGCGGGCGATGCCTTCCTGAGCTACGACGATGCTGCCAAGGCCGAGGCGATGTACCAGATTGCCCTGGCCAAGCCGGGCATCGATGCGCCGCGCGCGCTGACCCGCCTGGGGATCGCTCAGACCGATCTTGGCAAGTACGCCGATGCCCAGGCGACCTTTGCGAAGGTTACCGGTATCCGCGTGCCGATCGCGCAGATGTGGTCGGCCTATGCCAAGAGCAAGGCGGCTCCGGCGGCGGCGCCCGCTCCGGCCCAGTAAGCTTACGAGGCTCTGCAAAAAGGGAAGGGCGGCTGGTTTCAGCCGCCCTTTTCGTTTGCCAGTTCGGCGGGTGCCTATTCGACCGGCGCGAAATCGCCGCTGGATTCGTCCAGCACGTGCAACACGCCGTCCGATATCGCGAAGAACGCGCCGGTCAGGCGCAGCTCGCCACTGCGCTCCTTGCTGCGCACGCAAGGGAACGTGCGCAGGTTGGCCAGGCTGACCTTGACCCCGGCCTGCTCCATCGCCCGCTCCGCAACCCGGCCCGTCGTGCCATGGGCCCGGACAACCTCATCGCGGGCTTCGTCGAGCATGCCGATCCAGGCGGCGATGAATCCGCCCTCACCGGGGATGTTGCCGTGCATTTCCTTGGTCAGGGCCGCCTTGGCCCCCCCGCACATCCCGTGGCCCATGACCACGATTTCCTTCACCTTGAGCACCTGCACCGCAAATTCCAACGCGGCCGATACGCCGTGATGGCCGGGGTTGGTCTCAAACGGGGGAACCATCGCCGATACGTTGCGAACCACGAAGATCTCGCCCGGGTCGACATCGAAGATCTGCGAAGGATCGACCCGGCTATCCGAACAGGCGATCACCATGACGTCGGGTTCCTGCCCGTCACGCAGGGTCGCCCAGCGCTGGCGATTCGGTTCCCAGCCCTGGGCGCGAAAGCGCCGATAGCCGTCGATCAGGTGCGAAAGTGCGGGGGAGGAATCGGTCGTCATGGCGCGGGTAATGGCCGCTGAAATTCCGACTGGCAAGCGCGGGGCCAAGCGCCTATCTGGGCGCCATGAACGACCTCTCTTCCCCGCCGGTGCCCGAACGCCAGCGCAAGCCCGACTGGATTCGCGTCAAAGCCCCGACCAGCAAGGGTTATGGCGAAACCCGCCAACTGATGCGCGACCTCAAGCTCAACACCGTGTGCGAGGAAGCGGCCTGCCCGAATATCGGCGAATGCTGGACCAAGAAGCACGCCACGGTGATGATCCTGGGCGATGTCTGCACCCGCGCCTGCGCGTTCTGCAACGTCAAGACCGGGATGCCCCGGGCGGTCGATCCGCTGGAGCCCGAACACGTCGCAATCGCGGCGGCGAAGATGGGGCTGGAGCATATCGTCATCACCTCGGTTGACCGGGATGACCTGCCGGACGGCGGGGCTGGGCAGTTCGTCAAGGTGATCAAGGCCCTGCGCGCCAATACGCCCGATACCACGATCGAGATACTCACCCCCGACTTCCGCGGCAAGATGCGCGCGGCGGTGGAGGCGATTGTCGCTGCCGGGCCTGACGTCTACAACCACAACCTGGAAACCGTGCCTCGGCTCTACCCCACGATCCGCCCCGGTGCGCGCTACTACGCCTCGCTGCGGTTGCTCGAGGAAGTCAAGAACCACGATCCGCTGGTCTTCACCAAGTCGGGCATCATGCTGGGTCTGGGCGAGGAGCGGCTCGAGGTGCACCAGGTAATGGACGACATGCGCAGCGCCGGGATCGATTTCATCACCATGGGACAGTATTTGCAACCCACGCCCAAGCATACCAAGGTGATCGAATTCGTGACCCCGCAGGTGTTCGATGCCTATGGCGCGATCGCCCGGGCCAAGGGCTTTCTGCAGGTCGCGGCCAGCCCGCTGACCCGGTCGAGCTACCACGCCGGGGACGATTTCAAGCAAATGCGCGCGGCGCGCCAGGCCAAGATCGGTGGCACGCGCCGCTGATGCCGGGGGTCCGCGAAACGCGCCGGTTGCCCTACACGGCCGAACAGATGTTCGACCTGGTCGCCGATGTCGGCCGTTATGCGGAATTCCTGCCCTGGGTGGTCGCAACCCGGATCAAATCCGACAGCGATACCGAGATGGTGGCCGACATGCTGGTCGGCTTCAACGCCCTGCGCGAAAAGTTCACCTCGCGCGTGATCAAGAACCGGCCGCTGCGGATCGAGGTGATCTACATCGATGGGCCGATGCGCGATCTCGACAATGTCTGGCATTTCCGGCCGACCGAGGACGGCTGCGAGATCGATTTCCTGGTCGAATTCACGTTCCGCAATGCCGTGTTCGAACGGCTGGCAGGCCAGTACTTCGACCGCGCCTTCCGCAGGATGGTCACCGCGTTCGAGGAACGGGCCGGCAAGCTTTACGGCAGCAGCAGTTCCAGCGCGACCAGCGCCGCCTGATGGCGAATCTCGGCGCGGGTGCCCCCATCGAGTCGGCGCTCTTCGGCCACGATCTCGTCGCTGCCGCGCACCGCGCGGGCAAACACAACGGTACCAACCGGTTTCTGCTCGGTTCCGCCGTCCGGTCCGGCAATGCCGCTGATCGCGACGGCCACATCCGCCCGCCCGCGGTTTAACGCACCCTGCGCCATGGCCCAGGCGCAAGCGATCGAAACAGCACCAAATGTATCGATGATATCGTTGGATACACCCAGCATTTCATGTTTGGACTCGTTCGAATAGGTCACGAACCCACGGTCGAAAACGGCGGACGATCCGGCGATCTCGGTCAAGGCCGAAGCAACGAGGCCGCCGGTGCAGCTTTCCGCCAGCGCGACCATTCGGCCGGCCTCGCGGTTTTCGCTCACCACCATGCGGGCAAGTTCGACCAGGTCTTGGGAAAGGTTGTCCAAACTCAGCACTCGTCCGTTGCGAATCGCGCGGTGCGCATTGGTCCCGGATTGCCGGAAAAGCCAGCCCTAAACGCTTAGGCCCGCAGCAAGGTAGCCACTGCCTGCGCGGCAATGCCTTCACCGCGACCAGCAAAGCCGAGCCTTTCGGTCGTGGTCGCCTTGACGCTGACCGCATCGATCGTGGTGCCGAGCAGGTCGGTCAGCCGTTCCCGCATCGCTTGCCGGTGCGGGCCGATCCTGGGAGCTTCGCAGATTATCGTCATGTCGATGTTGCCAATCCGGTAGCCGGCACCGCCCGCAAGCGCCACTGCATGGGCCAGGAATCGATCGGACGCTGCACCTTTCCACTGCGGATCGCTGGGCGGAAAGTGGCTGCCGATGTCGCCCGCGCCGATCGCGCCGAGGATCGCATCGACCAGCGCATGGATCGCCACATCCGCATCGCTGTGCCCCGCAAGCCCGCGATCGTGGTCGATCTTCACGCCGCACAGCCAAAGCTCCTCACCCGCGGCCAACCGGTGGACATCGTATCCGGTGCCGACGCGGATTGCCGGGGTTTCCGCTGCAAAGTCGCTGGCAAAAGTCAGCTTGTGCAAAGCTTCGTCTCCTTCGACCAGCGCAACTTCCAACCCCGCAGCGCGCGCCACCTGGGCATCGTCGCCGGCTTCGGCCCGGCCGTTCCAGGTGCGGTGTGCGGCAAGAATTTCCGGATAGCGGAACGCCTGCGGAGTCTGGACCCGCCGCAGATGTTCGCGCCGCGCGGGCTCTCCCATGCGCTCACCATCGGCATGGGCCAGGCTATCGACCACCGGCAGCACCGGGATCGCGCCTGCACTGGTTTCAAGCGCAGCGATCAACCGTTCGATCACCGCCAAAGACAGGGCGGGACGGGCCGCATCGTGAATGAGCACCAGCGCCGGGCTGTCAGGCTCCAGCACTTCCAACGCTAGGCGAACCGATTGCTGTCGTGTTGCGCCGCCAGTCACCAGACGAATCCCTGACACTCCGGCAAGGGCATCTGCCGCGACGGCATCCGCACCTTCCGGGATGGCCACGACGATAGGGGCAATTCCGGCTGCAGCCAGAGCCTCGGCCGCATGCCTGATGACCGGCTTTCCGCGCCACCGCGCAAACTGCTTGGGCAGCGGCTGCCCCGCGCGCAGGCCCTGTCCCGCGGCAACGATCACCGCGGCGGTGTGGGGACGGGAAGGGGGCTGATCCATGCCCCGCCGGTATAGTCTTGCCGCGCGCGGAGCAATTCCCTATGTGCTGCCCAAATTTTAGGCACACTTGCAATGAACCCGCTTCCTCCGCCGCCGCGCCTCGAACCGATCAGGGTTGGCCCTGAAACCATCGACTGCCCGGTGATCCTGGCCCCGATGACCGGGGTAACCGATCTGCCGTTTCGCCGCGTGGTCCGCGGGTTCGGGTCGGGCCTCAACGTCACCGAAATGATCGCCAGTCCGGCCGCGATCCGCGAAACCCGCCAGTCGGTCCAAAAGGCGATGTGGGACGCGGCGGAAGAGCCGGTCTCGATGCAGCTGGTTGGCTGCGAACCCGCGCAGATGGCCGAAGCGGCCCGGCTGGTCGAGGATCGCGGCGCGGCGATCATCGATATCAACATGGGCTGCCCCGTCCGCAAGGTGGTCAACGGCGATGCCGGTTCAGCGCTGATGCGCGACGTTCCGCTTGCCGCCAGGTTGATCGAGGCGACGGTCAAGGCAGTGAAGGTTCCGGTCACCGTCAAGATGCGGATGGGCTGGTGCCATGACAGCCTCAACGCCCCCGAACTTGCCCGGATTGCCGAGGATCTGGGCGCAAAGATGGTCACGGTCCACGGCCGCACCCGCAACCAGCTCTATAAAGGCGAGGCGGATTGGGCGTTTGTCCGGAGCGTCAAACAGGCAGTCAGCATTCCGGTGATCGTCAACGGTGATATCTGCGGGATCGAGGATACCGCCAAAGCGCTTGAACAATCCGGCGCCGATGGCGTGATGATCGGGCGCGGAGCCTATGGCCGGCCGTGGTTGCTGGCCCAGGTGATGCACTGGCTGAAGACCGGGCAACAAATGCCGGACCCGACACTTGATGCCCAGCTTGACCTGATCCTGGCCCATTATCAGGACATGCTGGACCTTTACGGCAGCGAAACCGGGGTCAGGATGGCCCGCAAACACCTGGGATGGTACACCCGCGGCCTGCCGGGATCGGCGTCCTTCCGCAACATGGTAAACTTCGTCGACGATCCCGATCAAGTGATGGGGCACATGCGCGCCTTCTACGACCCGCTGTTGCAACGGGCCGCGGCCTGATGCCCGATGCTCTGCGCCAGCTCTCCAGCCTATCGCAGGCGGTGGTGTTGCTGGCTCCGGGCTATCGGATCGCCGCTGCCAATCCGGCAGCAGAGCAGCTGTTGGGGCAGAGCTTTCGCCGGCTGGAGGGGAGGGCGCTGTCCAGCCTGCTGCGCTTTGACGAACCGCTGATTGCCCGCCGGATTACCGATACCGACGCCCACCTGTCGGCCCGCGCCACCGCGGTCACGGTCAGCGGCCAGGCTTCGCGGCTGGTTGACTTGACCGTGGCCCCGGTGATCGACCAGCCCGGCTGGCAAGTGCTGACCCTGATCGACATCGGCGGGGCAGAGGCGATGCGCGATACCCCGAGCGAAAGCGAAAGCGGGGTGCTGCGTGCCCCGGAAATCCTGGCGCACGAAATCAAGAACCCGCTTGCCGGAATCCGCGGCGCGGCGCAGCTGCTGGGCCGCAAGCTTGAAGGCAAGGATCTGGCGCTGACCGATCTGATCGCCGAGGAGGTTGACCGGATCGCCAAGCTGATCGACCAGATGCAGACACTTTCAAGCCGCACCGGGCTGGAACTGGCCCCCTGCAATCTGCACGAGGCCGTACGCCGGGCCCGCGCCGTGATCGAGGCGGGCGGCAAAGCCCCGCCGATCCTCGAGGAATTCGACCCTTCGCTGCCGGCCGTGTTGGGCAATGTCGATGCGCTGGTCCAGGTGCTGATCAACCTGATCGCCAATGCCGCCGATGCGACGGCGGGTCAGGAAGACCGCCGGATCATTATCCGGACCCGGTTCGCCAGTGGGCTTCAGCTGCATTCCAGTGGAGGCGGATCGGCGCTGCGGCTGCCGATCGAAGTGCGGGTCAGCGATAACGGGCCCGGGATCGATCCGGCGCTGCGCGAACATGTGTTCGAACCGTTCGTGACCTCGAAAAAGTCCGGACAGGGTCTTGGTCTGGCGCTTGTGCGCCGCCTGCTGCGCGACATGAGCGGCCGGATCAACCACGAGCGCGACGAAGCCGGCGGCTGGACCCATTTCCGCGTTCACCTGCCGGTCGCGCAAGAGCGCCGCCCGGCCGCACATGGGGAAGCGGCATGAGTGTCCTGCTGGTCGAAGACGACACCTCGATTGCGCTGGTGATCACCGCTGCGCTCGAAGCCGAAGGGTTCGACGTGACCGAGTGCGATTCGATCGCCGAACGGGACCGGCTTTTGGCCAGCCGCCAGTTCGACGCGTTAGTAACCGATGTGATGCTGACCGACGGCGACGGAATCGAAACGATTGGCGCAGTCAGGGCGGCAGCGCCGGACATGCCGATCATCATCCTTTCGGCGCAGAATACGCTCGATACCGCGGTGCGGGCGAGCGACACCGGTGCGTTTGAGTATTTCCCCAAACCGTTCGACATCGACGAGCTGGCCAAGGCGGTTCGCCAGGCTGTCGGCAATGCCTCGTCCCGCGGTCCCGACGACGACGAGGGTCCGGTTGCAGGCCTGCCGCTGGTCGGACGCTCGGCGCCGATGCAGGCGGTCTACCGGATGATAACCCGGGTCCTGCGCAACGATCTGACCGTGCTGGTGCTGGGCGAAAGCGGCACCGGCAAGGAACTGGTCGCCGAAGCGATCCACCAGCTTGGTCAGCGCAAGGATGGCCCCTTCGTCGCGGTCAACACCGCCGCAATCCCCGCCGACCTGATCGAAAGCGAGCTGTTCGGGCACGAGAAGGGAGCCTTTACCGGCGCCGTTTCAAGGCATGCCGGCAAGTTCGAGCAGGCCAACGGCGGGACTCTGTTTCTCGACGAGATCGGGGACATGCCGCTCGATGCACAGACCCGGCTGCTCCGCGCGCTCCAGTCGGGCAAGATCCGCCGGGTCGGCGGGCGCGAGGAAATCGCGGTCGACGTGCGGATCATCGCCGCGACCAACAAGGATCTTGAGCCGATGATCGCGGCGGGGGCCTTTCGCGAAGATCTCTATTACCGGCTCAACGTGGTTCCCATCTTGCTCCCCGCTTTGCGCGAACGGAGCGACGACATCCCGGCGCTGGCAACGCATTTTCTCCGCCTGGCCGCCAGCGAAGGTTTGCCCAGGCACGCGCTGAGCGGCGCGGCTGCAGACTTGCTCGCCCGTCAGCAATGGCGCGGCAATGTGCGCGAGCTGCGCAACTTCATCTACCGGATCGCGCTTCTGGTGCGCGAGGACCGGATCGAGGCAGAGGCCTTGGCGCCGCTTCTGGCCAGCACGGTCCGGGTGGACGCGGCGGGCGAAGCCAGCGGCTTTGAAGGCGCGGTCTCGTCCTGGCTGGCGGCAAACCATCCACCGGCCGGACAGGTCTATGATGCGGCGCTGGCAGCCTTTGAACGCCCCCTGTTCCTCGCCGCTTTGCGCGAAACGGCCGGGAACCAGCTGCGGGCCGCACAGCTCCTGGGCATAAACCGAAATACCCTGCGCAAAAGGTTGACCGAGCTGGCAATCGATCCGGCCGCAATTCTGCACTGATCGACCCGCAACCGCAGGCAAAACGCCTTGCATTGATGCAACAGTAGTGTTGTAACTGCGCAACGATGGATCGAGCCGGTTCCCTGACACGTGGTCATCGCTGGCCGAACTGGTGGCGCCACGTGCAGATCTGGGCACGGCGGGCCAACCTGATCCCGATCCTGGAAGTCGGCTCGGTTCTGTCCTTCCTGCTGATGACAGCGCTGGCCTGGTTCAAATTCACCGCGCCCGCCGCCGGCGCCAAGCTGCTTCCGACCGAACTGACCGCTTCGCTGCTGATCGGCACTCTCGTGCCGGCCATGGCTATCCTCGTCTTGCTTGGACGGCGACTTGCGCTCAAGCGCGCGGCAGAGCGTATCGGTGGCGGCACGGGGCGGCTCCATGTCCGTCTGGTGTTCCTGTTCTCGCTGATCTCGGCAGTATCGACTCTGCTGGTGGTGATCTTCGCGTCGTTCCTGTTCCAGACTGGTGTCGAGTTCTGGTTCTCCGACAAGTCGCGCGGGCTGATCGAAAACGCGAACCAGCTCGCGCTTGGTTATCGCGAGCAGATCGAGCGCGACATGGAATACGAAACGCTGGCCATGGCCGCAGACATCGGCGATTTCCTGAGCCGCGAATCGCTCGGCAGTGGCTCGTTCCCGGAATATTACTCATACCAGGTCCACCACCGGAAAATCGACGAATCCACGATCCTCGAAAAGGGCAGCGACGGAACGCTTCACGTTGCGGCGCTTTCGCGCAGCAGCAATCCCCTGTCCGATCAGGTCTCCGCCGCGGTGCTGCGGCAGCTCGACAGCGGCGAACGCATCGTGGTCAGCTCGACCGGCAATTCGATCCAGGCGGTCACCCCGATTGATCGGCGGGCCGGAATATACCTGTGTACGGCCCGGCAATCGGACCTGCTCAGCCAGGGCTATACCCAGAACATCCTGCGATCCTACGATGAGGTCACGCGCAAGGCCCGGGTCCAGCAGCTGCGCTTCAACGTGATGCTGTTCATTGCCAGTCTGGCGCTGGTCGGATTTTCGGTCTGGTTCGCGCTGCGCTTTGCCGACCGACAAGTCGAACCGCTTTACAAACTGGTCGACGCCGCGCGCGAAGTGGGGGCCGGGAACTTTGCCTTGCGGATCGAAGGGCGCACCGGGACCGATGAAATCGGCCTGCTCAACCGCGCCTTCAACCGCATGACCCAGCAGCTCGACCGCCAGACCCAGGATCTGGTTGGCGCCAACCAGCAACTCGACGAACGACGAGCTTTCATCGAAGCCGTGCTTGAATCGGTTACAGCCGGGATCATTTCGACCGACGCGAAGGGCCGGATCCGTCTGATAAACGGGTCTGCGCAGAAGCTTCTGCTGGGGCGCGATGCGCCGCAACCGATCGGGCGCAAGCTGTCCGAGGTCGCGCCAGAAATTGCAGCCCTGGCCCAGAGCGGCAAGGAAGGCGGCGTGGTGCAATATGCCAAGGGCACCGAATTGCTGACTCTTGCCCTGAAGTCGACCGCGGCAACAACCGGCAACGTGGTGACGTTTGAAGACATCACGCGTCAGCTGCTCGATCAGCGGCAGGCCGCCTGGTCCGACGTCGCCCGGCGCATCGCGCATGAGATCAAGAACCCCCTGACCCCGATCCAGCTGGCAACCGAGCGACTGCGGCGGCGCTATACCAAGCTGGTCAGCGCAGATACCGAACTGTTCCAGGAACTGACCGGCACGATCATTCGCCAGGTGGGCGAACTGCGCCGGATGGTTGACGAATTCTCTTCGTTCGCACGCCTGCCCAAACCGGTGTTTCGCGGCGAGGATCCGGTCGATCTGGCGCGCCAGGCCCTGTTCCTGCAGGAAGTGGCCCGTCCGGATATCGACTTCTCCTTCAACGCCGACCCTGAACTGGGGATCATCGCCTGCGACCGCCACCAGTTCGGCCAGGCCATGACCAACGTTCTGAAAAACGCGGTCGAGGCGATAGAGGCGCGCCAGAAGCAGGGTGTGGCCGATTACCGGGGCCGGATCACGGTGACGCTGCGCGGCGCGTCCGAGGACGTGACGGTCACCATCGCCGACAATGGCATCGGCCTGCCGCACGACCGCGAACGGATCGTCGAACCCTATGTCACCACCCGCGAGAAGGGGACGGGGCTGGGCCTCGCGATCGTCAACAAGATCATCGAAGAACACTGCGGGGAAATGGGTTTTGCAGCCGGTGAGCCGGATGGAACCGTCGTGACCATGCGGTTCGCCCGCGATCCGCTTTCCGGGGAACGCGCCTCGGCAGCGGCCGAATGACGTTGAGAGAACAGAGGTAGATTGAAATGGCGCTCGATATCCTGATCGTCGACGACGAACGCGACATTCGCGAGCTCGTGGCCGGCGTCCTGAGCGACGAAGGCTATGAATGCCGGATGGCGGGAGACAGCACCTCTGCCTTGGCCATGATCGACGAGCGCCGCCCCAGCCTGGTCCTGCTCGATGTCTGGCTCCACGGCAGCCCGATGGACGGGCTTGAAGTGCTCGACGCGATCAAGAGCCGCGAGCCCGAACTGCCGGTCATTATCTTTTCGGGCCATGGGAACATCGACACCGCGGTCTCCGCGATCGGGCGCGGCGCAATGGACTTCATCGAGAAGCCGTTCGAAGCGGAGCGGCTGCTGCTGCTGGTTGCGCGCGCCACTGAAACCGAGCGCCTCCGGCGCGAAAATGCGCGGCTGCGCGAAGGCTTCGTCACTTCGGACGAATTCACCGGAAATTCCGGGGCGATCAACCAGGTTCGCGCCACGCTGAAACGGGTTGCCAACACCGGCAGCCGCCTGCTGATTTCCGGCCCGGCCGGGTCGGGCAAGGAAGTCGCCGCGCGCCTGCTCCATTCGTGGAGCCCACGCGGCAGCAACGCCTTCGTCACGGTCAATTCGGCGCGAATTACCCCCGAACGGTTCGAGCAGGAGCTGTTCGGCGAGGAAGCGGGCGGCAAGCTCGTTCGGGCCGGGCTGCTGGAAATGGCGGACGGCGGCACGCTTTACCTCGATGAGGTGGCGGACATGCCGCTTTCGACCCAGGCCCGCATCCTGCGTGTTCTGACCGAGCAGGCCTTCGTTCGGGTTGGCGGGCACCGGCAGATCCGGGTGGATGTGCGGGTGGTCTCGTCTACCGCGCGCGAGCTTGAGAAAGAGATCACCGAGAAACGCTTCCGCGAGGACCTGTTCTACCGCCTCAACGTCGTGCCGGTTTCGATCCCCAGCCTGGCCGAGCGCCGCGACGATATCCCGATGCTGGTTGACCATTTCTTCGCGCGCTTCGCCTCCGATCAAGGCGTGCCGCCGCCGGAGGTTTCCACCGAGGCGATGGCCGCGCTGCAAAGCTACGAATGGCCCGGTAACGTGCGCCAGCTGCGCAATGTGGTCGAACGCACGATCATCCTGACCCCGCGCGAAAGGTTGGGTCGGATCGAGGCGGACATGCTTCCGGCGGAAGTCATATCCGGCCGGATCAACGGCGACAGCAACATTCCCAGCCTGATGGGCGTGCCGCTGCGCGAAGCGCGCGAAAACTTCGAGCGCGAATACCTGCGCGTTCAAATCAAGCGCTTTTCCGGGAACATTTCCCGCACGGCCAGCTTTATCGGGATGGAGCGATCGGCGCTGCACCGCAAGCTCAAGCTGCTGGGCGTTGTCGATCGCCGTGAGGGCGAGGACGAGGACGCAGAGTTCGACGCCTGACACCGTCTGAACAAGCCGGTTTACCCGAATCGGAGTTCGGGTTATTCTCTGCCTGACAAAAGCGGTCTGGTTCTTGCGAACCGGCCAGATTGCGGACTGCAGCGGCAGCCGCCAACAAGAAGGAGCAGAGTGATGACTTCTCGTACCCTAACGGCGCGCCCGCGTCCGGAAAAACCCGAGGCCGAAGTTGAGGAAGCCGCCGTTGTCGCGCCGCTGACCGGCGGGGCCAAGGGCCAAAACCTTCAGGACCAGTTCCTTAACCTGCTGCGCAAGAACAAGACCCCGGTGACCATGTTCCTGGTCAAGGGCGTAAAGCTGCAGGGCATCGTCACCTGGTTCGACAATTTCTCGATCCTGTTGCGCCGCGATGGCCAGAGCCAACTGGTCTACAAGCATGCGGTTTCGACCATCATGCCCAGCCAGCCGGTCGATGCGCGCCAGTTTTCCAGCGCCGGGGAAGGGGGCAAGAAGATCCGCCTGCTTCAGGACGTGTTCCTCTCCAGCGTCCGCAATGCCGCGGTGCAGGTGACCATGTTCCTGGTCAACGGCGTGATGCTGCAAGGCCGCGTCGCCGCTTATGACCTGTTCTGCATGTTGCTCGAACGCGAAGGCTATGTGCAGCTTGCTTACAAGCATGCGGTCTCGACCATACAGCCGCTGACCCCGGTGGACCTGACCGGCGACGGCTGGGAAGAGGATGAAGGCGAAACCGACTGAGCTTTCTGGATGACAATCGCGAAGAGGTAACCCGCGGGGCCCGGGCGCTGATCGTGTACCCGGAATTCAGGGGCAGGGGATCCGCGCATATCGATACGGCCGCGCGGCTGGAAGAGGCGCGCGGTCTTGCCTTGGCAATCGGGCTTGAAGTGGTCGACGCGCTGGCCATTCCGATCCGCGAGGCGCGCGCGGGCACCTTGTTTGGCGAAGGGCAGATCCAGAACATCGCGATCGCCTGCAACCAGGGCGAGGCTGAGCTGGTGATCGTCGATGGCTCACTGACGGCGATCCAGCAACGCAATCTCGAAGACAAGCTGAAGCGCAAGGTAATCGACCGGACCGGGCTGATCCTCGAAATCTTTGGCGAACGCGCCGCGAGCGCAGAGGGTCGGCTGCAGGTCGAGCTGGCCCATCTCGATTACCAGGCCGGTCGGCTGGTGCGCAGCTGGACCCACCTTGAGCGCCAGCGCGGCGGCTTCGGCTTCCTTGGCGGTCCGGGCGAAACCCAGATCGAAGCCGACCGGCGGATGATTCGCGACCGCATGGCCCGCCTGCGCCGCGAGCTGGAACAGGTTCGCCGAACCCGCGGCCTCCACCGCAACCGGCGCGAAAAGGCACCCTGGCCGGTGATCGCGCTGGTCGGCTATACCAACGCCGGCAAATCAACCCTGTTCAACCGTTTGACCGGGGCGGGGGTGATGGCTGAGGACCTGCTGTTCGCCACGCTCGACCCGACCATGCGGCGGATCCGCCTGCCCGGGGTAGACAAGGCGATCCTGTCGGACACGGTGGGGTTCATTTCCGACCTGCCGACCCAGCTGGTCGCGGCGTTTCGTGCAACGCTTGAAGAAGTCACCGCCGCGGACGTGATCGTCCATGTGCGCGACATCGACAATCCCGACACCACCCAGCAAAAGGTCGAAGTGCTGGGTGTGCTGGCTGAACTGGGGCTGGTCGAGGAAGACGGGGCCGCTCCCACAGTGCCGGTGGTCGAGGCGTGGAACAAGTGGGACCTGCTAAACAGCGACCGCGCGGCCGAGTTGCAGGAGCAGATCGGGCTGCACCCGGACGAGGTAATCGTTCCGGTTTCCGCGTTGACCGGTCAGGGCTGCGAAGCCCTACTCGAAGCCGTCGGCAAGCTGCTCACCCAGGGGGCGCGGCTTCATGCCTTTGTCCTGCCGGTGCGCGACGGCCAGCGGCTAGCCTGGCTCCATGCGCACGGCGAAGTGGTCAGCGAAGAGGATGCGGGGGAGGACGAACGCGGGCCGCTGCGCCGCCTCGAAGTCCGGCTCGATCCGCGCGAATTAGGCCGGTTTTCCCGGCTCTGACGCCTTGACGGCAGTCCACAGGGCTTCCTGATCTTCCAGCGATAGCGCCGTGAAATCCTGCCCGCGTGCGCCTGCCAGAGCCTCCATGGCCTTGAAACGCCGCTCGAACTTGGCATTGGCCGCGCGCAGGGCCTCTTCCGCCGGTATGCCGTGGGCGCGAACAAGATTTACCGCCGCAAACAGCAGGTCTCCGGCTTCCTCGGCACGGTCTGCTTCCGTTCCAGCCTCGGCAAGTTCGGCGAGCTCTTCGACCAGCTTGTCGGCAGGCCCTTGAACATCCGGCCAATCGAACCCGACCCGCGCAGCGCGCTTCTGCAATTTCTCCGCCCGCAGCAGCGCGGGGAGGGCCAGGGCAACCCCGTCGAGCGCGCTCAAGGCTCCCTTGGCAGAGCGTTCTTCGGCCTTGAGCCGCTCCCAGCGTTCCTCGCGTGACTGGCCGTGATCGGGGGCGTCGCCGAAGATGTGCGGATGCCGCGCATGCATCTTGGCGCCGATCGCCGCGGCAACATCGTCAAAGGCGAAGTGACCGGCTTCTTCGGCCATGCGAGCATGGAACACGACCTGAAGCAACAGATCGCCAAGCTCGTCCTTGAGCGCGGCCAGGTCGTTGCGCTCGATCGCGTCTGCCACTTCGTAAGCTTCCTCGATGGTGTACGGCGCGATCGAGGCAAAGTCCTGCGCCAGGTCCCATTCGCAGCCGCGCTGCGGATCGCGCAACCGGGCCATGATTCCAAGCAGGCTTTGAAGGGGGGTGTTGGTTGGATCAGACATATTGGGTTGATAATATATATTATGTTAAACCGAAAGTAAGCCTAGGAGGCCTTCAGGGTCGCACGAACCGGATTGCGAGCGTCAGGCAGACGATGATCGTAACCCAAATCGCCGCCATGCGGATCATTTGCTGGCGCCCATGACCAGCAGCTGAGGCATCGGAGCGAAAGGCATACAGATTGATGATCAGCACCATGATCGCACCGATCATCGCCGCGATCATGTCTCCCGTGCTCATGCTCACGCGATCACCTCCAAACCATCAAAGCCTACCAGCACATGCGGCGGCACCTCGGCTTGCAAGGTGGCATAGTCCAGCGACTTGTCCAGATGGGTCAAGATCCCGGCGCCAACCCGCGCCGCGTCGATCAGTTCCAGCGCCATCGCCAGATGGGCGTGCGTAGGATGCGGTTCGCGCCGCAGGCAATCGACAACCAGCACGTCCGCGCCGCTCATCAAGTCGACAATTTCACGCGTAATCGAATTGAAGTCTACCGCATAACCTACCGACTTTCCGTCACAATCGAACCGGTAAGCGGTGCTCTCCATGCCTCCGCCATGGGGCATCTGGCAGCTGCGGACACCAATCCCCGCGCACATCCGCACCCGGTCGAGGCTGTCTAGCGCCAGGATCGTTGGATAACCGTCATGCCCGGAAAACACATAGCCGAACCGCTGGCGCATCCTCCGCACGGTTTCGTCGTGGGCATAGGCCGGGATCGGCCCGGCGCGGCCATAGCGCAGCACTCGCAGATCATCGACCCCGTGGGCGTGATCCGCGTGATCGTGAGTCCAGAACACTGCGTCGATCCGGTCGATCCCACTCAGCAGAAACTGGTTGCGCAAATCCGGCGAGGTATCGACCAGCAGCCGTCCGCCAGCGTCGGATTCGACCACGATTGAAACCCGGCTGCGACGGTTCTTCGGCTCGGCAGGATCGCATTGCCCCCAATCGTTGCCGATCCGTGGCACCCCGGTTGAGGTGCCGCTGCCAAGCATCCGCACCTTCATGCAGCTTTTCCGAACAGTTTGAAGAAGTTCCGGGTGGTCGCCTCGGCCAACACCTCGGGCGCGGTGCCGCGCAGACCGGCTACGAAGCGCGCCGTATCTGCGGTAAAGGCTGGTTCGCACACTTGTCCGCGGTGCGGGATCGGCGCCAGGAATGGCGCATCGGTCTCAACCAGAATGCGATCCTCTGGCAAATCCGCAGCTATTGCCTGCAAGTCCTTCGCATTCTTGAAGGTCACGATACCGGACAGCGAAATCGTCAAGCCCAGATCGAGAACCTGCCGGGCGAAGTCCGCCGAGGCGGTGAAGCAGTGGATCAAGGCCGGATAGGCCCCCTTCTCCATTTCCTCGGCCAGGATTGCCGCCGTATCCGCTTCGGCATCGCGGGTGTGGACGATCAGCGGCAAGCCGGTTTCGCGGGCAACCGCGATGTGCCGCCGGAACAAGGCTCTCTGGGTCTCCCGGTCGGAATGATCGTAGTAGAAATCGAGACCGGTTTCGCCGATCGCGATGACCCGCGGGTGAGCCGCGGCTTCAAGCAGGACGGCTTCGCCCATATCGGCATGCCCATCGGCTTCATGGGGGTGAATCCCGACGCTGGCCCAGACGTCAGTCTCACGCTCGGCCGTGGCAATCACCTGGTTCCATTCGCGCTGACGGGTTGAGATTGACAGAAAACCGCCGATTCCGGCGGTTCGCGCCCGGGCAAGAACGCCCTGCTGATCTTCGACAAGGCCCTTGTATTCAAGGTGGCAATGGGAATCGATAAGCATCAGGCCGCGCCTTCCTCCGCCGGCGGCTCGAGCCGCGGAAAGACCCCGACCGGCTGCGCCAAGCGATAGTCGCTTTCCGCCAAGGGCGAATACCAGTGCGACTGAATTGCCTTGAAATTACGCAGGCCCGGCACGATCCCCATCTGGTCGAGCAGTTTTGCCGCGCTGTCGGGCATGACCGGGATCACCGCGACGGCAAGCTGCGCAATTGCGATATAGAGCGTTGCCAGAACGGTCTGCATCCGCGCCGGGTCGGTCTTGCGCAAAGTCCACGGGGCCTGGGCATCGACATACTGGTTGCAGGCAAAGATCGCGGCCATCCAGTGATCGAGCCCGGTCGAAAATTCGAGCGCTTCGAAGCTTGCCGGCAAGCGAACCAACGCCGCTTCGCGGACAGTTTCGAACAGCTCCAGGTCTTCGGCGGCATGGCCGGAGATCGCTGGAAGGTGTCCATCGCAGTTTTTGAAGATCTGCGACAGGGTCCGCTGCGCCAGATTTCCGAAGCTGTTCGCCAGCTCGGCATTGGCCCGGGTCACAATCGCTTCGGGCGAATAGGACCCGTCCTGCCCGAACGCGACTTCGCGCAGCAGGAAATAGCGAAGAGTGTCGACCCCGAATTGTTCCGCCAACGCAATCGGATCGGTCACGTTGCCCAGCGACTTTGATTCCTTCTGCCCGCGATTGAGCAAAAAGCCATGGCCGAAAACGTGTTTGGGCAAGGCCAGGCCGGCGCTCATCAGGAAAGCGGGCCAGTAGATCGTGTGGAAACGGACGATATCCTTGCCGATCAGGTGCAGGTTGGCCGGCCAGAACCTGGCGAAATCGCCGGTTTCATCGGGAAAACCCAGCCCGGTGATATAGTTGGTCAGCGCGTCCACCCAGACATACATGACATGGTTGTCGCTGCCCGGAACCTTGACTCCCCAATCGAAACTGGTGCGCGAGATCGAAAGATCGCGCAGGCCGGATCTGACAAAGGCCAGCATTTCATTCCGGCGGCTTTCGGTGCGCAGGAAACCGGGGGTTTCGAGCAGCGCGGTCAGCCGGTCCTGATAGGCCGAAAGGCGGAAGAACCAGCTTTCCTCGACGGTCCATTCAACCGGGGTGCCCTGGGGCGAGAGCTTCTCGCCCCCTTCCCCGGCGATCAACTCGCTTTCATCGTAGTAGGCCTCATCGCGTACCGAATACCAGCCTTCGTAGCGGTCCAGGTACAGGTCGCCGTTCGCCTCCATCCGCCGCCACAATTCCTGCGAGGCAAGGTGATGACGCGGCTCCGTGGTGCGTTGAAATACGTCATAGGAAACGTTCAGTTCATCGCACATATCAATGAAATATTGTGACATTTCAGCCGCAAGTTCAGCCGGGGTCACCCCGAGTTCACGGGCCTTTTGCGCCATCTTCAGGCCGTGCTCGTCGGTCCCGGTCTGGAACCGCACGTCGCGGCCAAGCTGCCGCTGGAACCGCGCGATGACATCGGCAGCGATCGCTTCATAGGCGTGGCCGATGTGCGGTTTGCCATTCGGATAGGAAATCGCGGTGGTGATATAATAGGGTTCGGCCATGGCCGGGGACAATCTTTCCAGATGGGGGATCAGGCAGCCTCTCTAGGCATGGCGAGCGAGGCCAGCAAGGCTCCGATTTCCATGACGATCAGGCCAGGATCGAAATTGTAGGTCGGCATCTGGCCGGACAGCCTGACCAGCTCGGCGTGGGCGGCAATCACCCGCTGATCGCGCTGTGCCCCGCCCCGTCCCAGCTGCGCCGCGACCACTGCACGGGCCAGATCGACCGCAGCCTGCTGCCGCTCGCGGTCTGGCCGTGTGCCGATTTCCTCTGACAGCGCACCGCGCAGCGCAAAATGCTCGTCCCCCTCGGCGATCAGGCGCAGCATCAACTGGTGGAGCCTGCCGAGGTCCTGCTCGACGAAATCGAGCGCAGCGCCGGGCGAGCCTTCAGCAGCCGCCACGGCGGCGGCGCGCGCGGCGGCATCGGCCTGGGGTGCGGTTTCGCGCAGGATCCGGTCCACCTCCGCGGCTTCCAGGGGAGCAAACCGCAGGATCCGGCAGCGTGAGCGGATTGTCGGAAGGAGCCGTCCCGGACGGTTTGTGACGAGCAGGAAAAAGGTCCCGACCGGCGGTTCCTCCAGGCTTTTCAGCAAGGCGTTCGCGGCCGATTTTTCCAGATCGTCGGCCGGGTCGATGATCACCACCCGGCGGCTGCCCAGGGTCGGGCGCGTGGTCAGCCGGTGCTGGACTGTGCGGATTTCGTCGATCGGGATCGAGCGCTTGCGGCGGTACTCTCCGCCATCCTCGCGCTTCTTGGCCTCTTCCTTGTTTTCGGGCGGATGCTCGGGGATCAGGATGTCCGGATGGGCCTCCACCGGTGGCTGCGGCGCACCGGGTTCGGCGACCAGTTCTGCCGCGGCAGCGCGCGCGAACAGTCCCTTGCCAAGCCCTTTGAGCCCGGTCAGCATCCAGGCGTGGTGCATCCGCGGGCTGGCAATCGCCTGCCGCCATTCGCGCCATGCCGCATCGTGCCCGGCAAGATCGGTCAAGACGCACCTATAAGCGGCTGAACGGCACCAAGCACGCGCTCAAACACCACATCAGACGGGTCGTCGCCCCGGATCCGGGCAAACCGCGCAGGCTCAGCCTCGGCAAGGGCGGCAAAGGCGGCAGCGACCCGGGCATGGTAATCCCGATCGCGCCCGCCGATCCGGTCGGCACTGCCGCGGTCGCGGGCATCAGCACGGGCGGCCGCGATCCCGGGAGAGACTTCGAGCAGGATCGTCCGGTCGGGAAGCAGTCCGCGGCTGCCGATCCGGTGGAGTTCGACCAGATCGGCATCCGACAGCCCGCCGCCGCCGCCCTGGTAGGCCCGGCTCGAATCGACGAAGCGATCGCAGATCACCCATTTGCCTGCGTCCAGCGCGGGCCGGATCAGCCGCTCGACATGATCGGATCGGGCAGCGGCAAACAGCAACGCTTCGGCGCGGGGGTGCCACCCCTCCCCCTCGGTGCCCAGCAGCAGGTTGCGGATCGCCTCGGCGCCGGGGGTTCCGCCCGGCTCGCGGGTGACGATGCAGGCAATCCCGCGCTGCTCTAGCTCCTGTGCTAGCAGCCGAGCCTGGGTGCTCTTGCCTGCCCCCTCCCCCCCTTCGAAGGCGATGAATTTGCCGCGCGTCATTGGAACAGCCCTAGCAGGCCATTGGTCAGCCTGTCGATTGGTCCAGCCTTGTCAACGGCGCGCGCGGCAACCAGCGGGACACTGTAGGGTTCCTGTCCCGGCTGCGCGATCTCAAGCCGCGCGACCGGTTGCCCCTTGGTGATCGGAGCGCGGATCGGTCCGATGTAGACAATCCGACCGGTCGGCTGCGGATCCTGCCCCCGGGGAAATACGAAAGCATAAGGCCGCGCGACGGTGAGCGGCACTTCGCGCGCGTCGCCGTCCTGCACGCGTGCCGCGCCGACAATCGATTGCGGGGTCAGGAACGGGCGGCTGTCCCAGGCCCAATAGCCCCACTCGGCCAAATTGCGCGCCGCGGCGGCGCGGCCCGGTTCGGTCGGCGACCGGCCGATCACAAGCACCAGGCGGCGCCCATCGCGCCGCGCCGCACCCAGAAAGTTGAACCCTGCTTCAAATGTATGCCCGGTCTTGATCCCGTCTGCGCCCGGCAGGACCCCGGCGAAGGGATCGTGGCTGACCAGACGGGCCCCGCGCCATTCCATCGCCTGCTTGCCGATGTATCGCCGGTAGAGTTCGGGGTGCTGGACGATCAGTGCCTCGGCCAGCACGACCATGTCGCGTGCGGTCACATAGGTCGCCCCGCGATCCGGAAAGCCGTTGGGGTTGGCAAAGTGGCTGCCGGTCATCCCGAGTTGCCTGGCCCGGTCGTTCATCGCCGCGACCCAGGCATCGGTGCTGCCCAGTGCCCCTTCGGCCAGCGCGACGGCAGCATCATTGGCCGATACGGTGTTCAAACCCTGCAGCAGTTCGCGCACGGAAACCTGCTCACCCGGACGCAGGTTCAACGTGGTCCCCTTACCCGCCCAGCGCGCTGCCGTTTCCGGGCGTACGGTGATGATCGCGTCCTCGTGAAGGCGGCCGGCCGCGATCAGATCGAAAGCGACCAGCGCACTCATCGCCTTGGTCATCGAGGCAGGCAGGATGCGCCGGTCCGCGTCGCGGGCAAACAGGGTCCGTCCGGCGGACAGATCGACCAGCAGGGCAATGGGTGCCTGGGCTGGCGGCGGCGGCGCATAGTCCGCGCCGCCCGCAGCACTGGCCGACAATCCCAGCAACAATGCCAGATGCGCAAATTTCACGATAACCCCGTTTGTGG
Source organism: Novosphingobium sp. (assembly GCA_046063325.1). Classification (GTDB taxonomy): domain Bacteria; phylum Pseudomonadota; class Alphaproteobacteria; order Sphingomonadales; family Sphingomonadaceae; genus Novosphingobium. Next base: position 1,126 of record JBJTMC010000064.1, on the reverse strand, counting down.
CCCGGCAGGCACCGGACCCGCAAGGCGGGATCAGTCGGCGTGCTGGATTCGGGCGTCGCTATAGCCTGCCGACTTGGCCTTGGCCAAGGCAGCCTTGGCATCGGCCTCGCTGGCAAATGGCCCGGTGCGCACCCGCCACAATTTGCCGGAAGCGCTGGCCGATCCGCCAACCTTCTTTGCCGAGGAATCGGCGTTGGCCTTGCTGGAAAAGGCGCCGACCTGAATGAAATATCTGCCCTTTTCTCCCGACACAGCCGGTTTCGCGACCGGTTCAGGCTTTGCAGCAGGCTTTGCCGCGATCGTCGGGGCAGGAACCGGAGGCTTTACCTTGGGTTCCGGCTTGGGCTGCGGCTCAGGCTTGGGCTTTGGTTCCGCCTTGGGCTTTGGCTCCAGCTTCACAGGAGTGGGCATTTTGGCCTTGGGCTCGGGCTTTGGCGGCAGCGCGGCGGCAGGGCTCGGCTCAGGGCTGGGCTCTGCCGTCGGCGCGGGGCGGACGATCCCTTCCTGCGCATCGAGTTTGCGTTGCAGCACGGCGAGCAGCGATTTGGGCGTATCCATCCGCGCCGCGGCGGGCTGGCCCGATCGCAGCGCGGCGCGATCGGTTTCGACCGGATTGACCCGCCGCACCCGGACGGAAATCTGCGAACCGCCGACATTGCCGAGCTGGGCTGCGGCTCCGGGGGACAGTTCGATCAGGTTCTTGCCGCTCATCGGTCCGCGCCGCTCGACCCGGACCAGGATGGTCTTGCCGGTGTCCAGCGCGGTAACCTCGACATAGCTCGGCAGCGGCAGGGTCCGATGGGCTGCCGAAACCGCTGCCCCGCCTTCGCTTCCCAGCGCGGCATAGCCGACCGCGTCGTAGTTCATCGTATCGGCCGGGGTGTAGGTGACCCCGTCAACCGTGAAGCTGGAGCCCAGGACCATTGGATAGTCAGCCGCCGGGCCGTTTGTCGGGACAACCGGAATATCCTCCGGCCGAACCGAACCCCCGCCCCCGCAGGCGGCAAGGAGGGTCAGCGCCGCAAGCGGCAGGGCATGTTCAACGCGCAATCTCATCTGCAAATAACCCCACGGACAGAGCGTAGTAGTTCGAGCAGTTATATTGCAGGATGACGCGATAATTCCC
>JBJTMC010000063.1:0-7002 GCA_046063325.1 Novosphingobium sp. | reverse complement strand
TCCTGGCCGCCGAACTTCTTCACGCCAAGGCGACGGCCGGCCGAATCACGACCGTTACGCGACGAACCGCCTGCTTTCTTGTGTGCCATGTCGAACTACTCCGGAATCTTATTCAGCGTCAGCGGCCTTGGCGGCCTTCTTAGCGGGAGCCTTCTTGGCGGGCGCTTCGGCAGCGGCCTCGGCCTTGGGAGCGGCTTCCTTCTTGGCGGCCTTCTTTTCCTCGCCACCGACGGCAAGGATGCGCAGCAGGGTCATCTGCTGGCGATGGCCGTTGCGGCGGCGATAGTTGTGGCGGCGACGCTTCTTGAAGACGATCACCTTTTCCGACTTCGCCTGAGCGATGATTTCGGCCGAGACGACCACGCCCGCAGCGTCCTTGATCTCACCGCCGTCGCCGGCCAGCAGGACGTCGCCCAGGGTGATCTTTTCACCGGCTTCACCAGCCAGCTTTTCAACCGCGATCTTGTCTCCGGCGGCAACCCGGTATTGCTTGCCGCCCGTGCGCACAACTGCGAACATGGTGCTCTTATCCGTTCATTTCACCAAGCCACCCAAGGATTCAGGCAGCGTTCCGGCCCTCGCCAACGGCAAGGGTCCCGAAAGAAGGGCAGCCCCTAATCCAAGGTGCCGGGACTGTCAACGGAGTCATTGAAGATTGCGAAATGCGTGTCCTGATCGCCTGTGCAACCCGGTGGCCGATGCCATTGGCGCACCGCACCATCCCTTGCTAAGGGTTCGCCATGCGCAGCCTTCCTGCATTGGCGATCCTTGCCCTGTCCGGCCTTGCCCTGAGCGCCTGCGCCAGGGGTGAAGGCGCCTATCCTTCGCTTGCCCGGCGTCCGGCAGAACGGATCACCGCAACCTGGCCCCCGGCCCCGCCCCCACCCCAGCCGGCCCCGCCGCCGCTCGATCCGGGAACCCTTGGCCAACTCGATTCGCTGGTCGCCGCCGCCCGCAGTGCCGATACCCGTTTCCAAGGCAAGCAGGACCGCGCCCGCAGCGCCGTCATCGCGGCAGGCAAGGCCGCGATGGGCAGCGAGGTGTGGAACACCGCCTCGATCGCCGTGGCCGAGCTCGAATCGGCCCGGGCCGAAGCGATGATTTCGATGGGAGAGCTGGACCGCCTGTTCGCCGACGCGCGAACCGAAGGCCGCGACGTGACCCCGATCGAGGCGGCGCGCCAGCAGGTCATGGCCCTGATCCGGGCCGAGGACCAGACACTCGATTCGCTCAAAGGCAGGCTCGACCGTTAGCCCCAACGGGCGAGGTCGGTGTGATCCTGCCCGCGCGGTTCGATCCAATGCCAGGCCCCGTCCCGGCGCTCGCGCTTCCAGAACCACGATTGGCTTTTCAAGTGGTCCATCGCGAAATCGGCCGCCGAAAACGCCGCGCGGCGGTGGCGGGCGGCGGCGGCGACCAGGACGATCGGTTCAGCCGGAGCGATCTGCCCGGTGCGGTGGATGATCAGCAGACCTTCCAGCCGCCAGCGGCGATCGATCGTATCAGCCAGTGCCTGCATCCCCGGTAGTGTCAGGGGTCCGTAGTGGCGCAGTTCCAGCGCCTCCACCCCCTCGCCCGCGCGGACCTGGCCCAGAAAACTGACCACCCCGCCCGCCCCGCCGTGCGCCGCGGTGAACACTTCCAGTTCCAGGCTGGGATCGAACGGCACGGCTAGCAGGCGGACATCGGGGGTCACATCAGCCTCCGCTTACCGGGGGCAGGAAGGCCAGCTCGTCGCCCGCCGCCAGGGTGATCCCGCCGCGCTCTCCAATCAGTTCGCCATTGAGGGCCAGGCGGATCCGTTCGTCGAGCAAGGCCACGGCCAGCGGCCCTGGCAGGGCTGCGAGTATTGCTTCGAGCGGGCCCGGCGCAACCTCCAGCTCGGGCGCGGCGGCAAGATCCTCCAGCCGCCCAAGGAATACCAGTTTCGCCATGCCTATCCCCCGGTCACCGACATGTGCCGGGCCAGCGCCGGAGCCGCCCCGCGCCCGCGAATCGCAAAATGGTGCCGCTCTGGCTTGATACGCATCGCCTGTTCGAGCGCGACGGACAGCGCCGCGTCCGGATCGGCCGAACGCAACGCTGCGCGCAGGTCGATCTGTTCGATCCCGCCCAGGCAGGGGTGAAGCTGCCCGGTAGCGGTCACCCGCACACGGTTGCAGCCTTCGCAGAAATTTTCGGTCAGCGGGGTGATGAAGCCGATCCGCCCGGCGGTTTCGGCCAGATCGAAATAGCGCGCCGGGCCGCCGGTGCGGTGCGCGCTGGGACTCAGCGTAAAGCGCTGTTCCAGATCTGTGCGAACCGCGCTGAGCGGCAGATAATGGTCAAAGCGGTCCTGCTCGACCTCACCCAGCGGCATAACCTCGATCAGAGTCAGGTCGCAGCCCTGCCCGTGCGCCCATTCAAGCAAGGCGGGAATCTCGTCCTGGTTCACGCCCTTGAGCGCGACCGTATTGAGCTTTACCTTCAGCCCCGCTGCACGCGCCGCCGCAATTCCATCAAGCACCTGCGGCAGGCTATCGCGCCGGGCCAGCCGGGCGAACCTGTCGCGGTCCAGCGTATCGAGCGAAACGTTGATCCGCCGCACCCCGGCCCCGCGCAAGGCATCGGCGAATTGGGCCAGCCGCGTTCCGTTGGTGGTCAGGGTCAGCTCGTCCAGCCCGTCTCCCAGCTTGCGCCCCAGGGCCTGGACCAGTTCGATCATGTCGCGCCGGACCAGCGGTTCGCCCCCGGTAAGCCGCAGCTTGGTCACCCCGCGGGCGATAAAGCCCAAGGCAAGCCGGTGTAGCTCTTCCAGGCTCAGCACGTCCTTGCGCGGCAGGAACTGCTGCTGTTCGGGCATGCAATAGGCGCAGCGCAGATCGCAGCGATCGGTCACCGACAGGCGGAGGTAGGAAATCCGGCGCTGGAAACTGTCGACCAGGGTCATTCCGGCAGTGGTATCACAGGTCCGGCCCCGGCGCTATCGAGCGGCAGGTATTGCCCCGTGACTCCATCCGCGCCTGCCAGATAGACCAGCGCGGCTTCGATCGCTGCTGGATCACTGCCGGCGACCGCGTTGATTCGTGCGGGTGCAAACTCGCGGGCGAGTGACTGCACCACGGCAAGCCGCCAACCAGTGTGGGTGTGATCGGCCAAGGGGAAAACAATCATCAGATTCTCCCCGCCCCGGGAAGGATCAAGAATGCTGGCAGCCTGCGGCATCCACTCGCCATGAAACGCAGCCGCTGCGTCGCTGGGCACCCCAGGCAGGCCGGTTATGGCGAGCCGCCGCATCAGCGCCGCTCGCGCCGCAGCGTGATGCCGATCTCCTCGCCGTTTTCGCTGATCGCCAGTTTGACGATCTTGACCGTTACCGCCAGCACCCGATCGTCCTGCAGGAACAGCGTGTCGCAGACGTGATCGGCGACCGCTTCGATCAGCTTGAAGTGAACCCCTTGCGGCAGTGCCTGCGAAGCCGCGAACTTGAGGTCCATGTAATTCTTGCTCGCCTCGAGCGGGGTATCCGGTTCGTAGTGCGAAGCGGCCTTCAGCGCGACCGTGATGGTAAAGCGCAGCGGCTGGGGGCGGCCGGTCTCTTCCGAGTAGATGCCGGTCAGGACATCGTGCTCGAAATTGGCCACCTCAAGGATCAGGCTGTCTCCCATTTCGTATGCCTTACTTACAAATTAGCCGTTGGTCCAGCGCGCGAAGATCGCGGTCGGCAGCAACCGCCCGTCCGGTCCTTCCTCGCGCACCGCAAGGTCGCCGTATTCGATCCGGCCGGGCATGTCGGCAAATGCTTCGTTCAGCAGTCCGGCGATGGCCAGCGCGCTCATCCGCACGGCATAGACGGTCAGGAACAGGAAGCGGCTGTCGGAATCAAGCAGGCGGCGGCAATCGGCAACCAGGCCCGGCAGGTGCTCTTCCAGCCGCCACACCTCTCCTTCCGGTCCGCGGCCGAACTTGGGCGGATCCAGGATGATCCCGTCATAGCGCCGCTCGCGCCGCACCTCGCGGGCGGCGAACTTTGCGGCATCATCGACGATCCAGCGGACCGGGCGGTTTTCCATCCCCGAAAGCGCGGCGTTGACCCGGGCCTGGGCGACCGACTTCTTGCTGGCATCGACATGGGTGACCGGGCCGTAATCTGACAGGGCCAAGGTGCCAACTCCGGTGTATCCGAACAGGTTCATCGTCTGAGCGTCGCCGCGTCCGTCCAGACGCTCGCCCATCCAGTCCCACACCGGGGCCATGTCCGGAAAGAAACCAAGGTGGCGGAACGGCGTGCACTGCGCGGTGAAGGTCACATCGCCCCAGCACAGCGGCCAGCCTTCGCGCGGGACGTCGCGGCTTCCATAGGCCCAGCGTCCGCCGCCGTCCTCGTCCGAACCGGGCACGAATTCGCCGTCGGCTGGCCAGCGCTCAAGGCGCGGGGTCCACAGCGCCTGGGGGTCCGGGCGGATGAAGCTGTAAGGGCCATAGCGCTCATACTTGCGGCCGTGGCCACAATCGATCAGGCCATAGTCGGCCCAGCCGCGCCCCTCCATGATCAGGGGACCTGGCGCAATATCGGCCATTACCCCCGCGCTACCGCGTGCTTGGCGACGTAGTCGGCGATGGCGGCATAGTCGCCGGGCAGCTCGACCAGGCGCTCCTCGCGTTCGAACAGATCGCCGATCCGCAGCGGCAGGGCAGGACGCTGCCCGGTCGCCCGTTCGACCGCGTCGCGGAACTTGGCCGGATGCGCGGTGGCCAGCGTCACCACCGGCACTTCAGGCGGCAGATCCGCCGCGCGCGCCGCGTGAAGCCCGATCGCGGTGTGCGGATCGAGCAGTTCGCCGCTGTTTTCGTAGGCCCAGCGGATCGCTTGCGCCATCTGGTTTGGATCCGCCCGCGCGCTGGAAAACAAGGCCGCGGCGCCTTCGCGCTGCCGGTTGGTCAGCTGCATCGCCCGGGTCGCCTCGAACCCCGCCATCTGTGCGGCCAGCGCCTGGCCATCGCGGCCGTTCAGATCGAACAGCAGGCGTTCGAAATTGGAGGAAACCTGGATATCCATCGAAGGCGCGGCGGTGGGAGTGACGGTTCCGGCCGAATAGTCCCCAGTCGACAGCGCGCGGTGAAGGATATCGTTGACGTTGGTCGCCACGATAAGCCGCGCCACCGGCAGGCCCATCTGCGCCGCGACATAACCGGCAAAGACATCGCCGAAATTACCGGTCGGCACGGCGAAGGCCACTTCGCGGTGCGGCGCGCCCAGCTGCAATCCGGCGGCGAAGTAATAGACCACCTGCGCCATAAGCCGCGCCCAGTTGATCGAATTGACCGCGCCGATCGCAAAGCGGTCGGTCATCGCGGCATCATTGAACATTCGCTTCACCATCGCCTGGGCATCGTCGAACGTGCCTTCAATTGCGATGTTGTGGACGTTGGGGGCCAGCACCGTGGTCATCTGGCGGCGCTGCACGTCGCTGACCCGGCCCTTGGGATGGAGCATGAACACGTCGATCCGGGCGCGGCCCGCCACCGCGTCGATCGCGGCCGATCCGGTATCGCCCGAAGTTGCCCCGACGATGGTCAGCGGATCGCCGCCCCGGCCAAGGAACTCTTCGAACAGCAGGCCCAGCATCTGCAGGGCAACGTCCTTGAAGGCGAGCGTGGGTCCGTGGAACAGCTCGAGCAGCCAGTGCTGTTCGTCCAGCTGCTTCAGCGGCGTCACCGCCTTGTGGGCGAAGCGGCTATAAGCCTGAGTGGTCAGTTCCAGCAGGCGTTCGCTGGTCAGGCTGTCCCCCACGAACGGCTGCATGATCCGGGCCGCCAGCTCGGCATAGGGCAATCCGGCCATCGCCGCGATCTCGTCCTGCGAGAACCGGGGCCATTCGCGCGGGACATAGAGCCCCCCGTCGCTGGCGAGCCCCGCCAGCGTCGCGCCTTGGAAATCGAGCGCCGGAGCGCTGCCGCGGGTCGAGACGTATTCCATGGTCGGGGCCGTTAGCCCCCGGCGCCCGTTCCGGCAAGGCGCTTGCGAAGCGCCAGGCCGTAGATCACCAGCGCGGTCAGCGCGAACAGGAACCACTGGATTGCATAGGACCAGTGGTTGTTGGGTATGTTCGACGGATCGGGGGGTGCAATCGCCTGCAGCCCGGCCTGTCCGGCATCGGCGATCAGCCGGGTCTTGCCACGCCCGGCATTGCCGATCCGGCCACGAACCGCGCCGCCGTTCCACGGCGTCACGGCCGGCCGCTCGGTCCAGCCGATCGCTACGGCAAACGGTGCGCCGGAAGGATCGAAGCAGTCGGCCACCTGGACCCAGCCCGAAGCCCCGTTGCGATTTTGCCCGCCGATCATGGCCTGGCCGGTGACGCGGGCGCAGATCGCGGTGGCCGATTCATAGAGATGCGCCAGCCGTCCCTGTTCGGTCGCGGGCAAGGCGATCGTCGCCGTGCTGGCCGCCGCCTGGCTAAAGCGGGCGAGCATCGCCTCCTTCTGGTGCATCCGGTCGATCTGCCAGAACCCCAACTGAACCATCACCGCCACCGCTGCCAGGACCAGCAGCGTCGGGACCAGAGGCAGGCGTTTCAGCATCAGTCCTTGCGCAGATCCTCGCCGGTCGCCTCGCTGGCGCGGCGCTGATACTCGGCCGCGAGCAGCGCGCCCTTGCTGACCCGCAGGCCCACCAGGGTGGTTGCCGTGACGAACGGGATCCACAGCACGGCGTGAACCCACATCGGCGGATGAAAGCTGACCTCGACCCAGAACGCCAGGCCGACCACCACCGCGCCGATCACCATGGTCAGGAATGCAGCCGGTCCGTCACCCACGTTGAACTGGTCATAGTCCAGGCCGCAGGCCGGGCAGCGATGTGAAAAGCTGGCCGCGCCTGAAAACAGGCTCTTGGCGCCGCACCGCGGGCAAAGACCGAAAAGGGCAGCCGCGACGATGCCGGGCTGCCCTTTCGGTTCAGGCGTTTCGCCCGCCATTATTCGACTGCGTAGCCCCAGTTGCCCCACACGTAGATGCAGA
>JBJTMC010000062.1:0-2716 GCA_046063325.1 Novosphingobium sp. | reverse complement strand
GCGCAGCGCGGCGCGGTTCACCGTTGAGCGTGATGGAGAGCGAGGCAGTCATGCCCCGGCCCTAGGGATTCACGCCCCCAGGCGCAAGTTGCGCAGGTGCGCCCAGGCGAGCAGCGCAACCCCGGCGATGGTCAGAAAGGCTTCTGCGCTGCCATGGCCGACGAACACGGCCATCGCCATCAGGGCGATCCCGCCGATCCCGACCCGCAACGGCAGCGGATCGCCATGGCGCGAGACGCCGATCCCCAGCGTCACCGCGCCAACTGCAATGGCAAGCACGAGTCCGGCCCGGTGGATCACCGGGGCCAGCAGGAACTGCCCGCCCAGACCCAGCCCAGCAACCAGGAACAGGCCCGCCAGGCAATGCAGCGCACAAAGCGCCGAAAGCATCACCCCAACCCGGTCCAGCCGGTTGCGAATCAAGACCATTGCGTCACGCATCGTGGCGCCCATGTATGTTACGGTGTAACATCATTCAACCCTACATTGCCCGGTTCGTCGGTAGAGGCTTGCGCTTTGTCGTAACTGGCAGCACAGGCCTGCGCATGGCTGGTTCCGTACTTTCCGCCCCGAAACCGCTGGCGCTGGCGCGCTGGCTGTTTGCCGTCGCCGCGCTGATCATCGCTGTCGTCGTGGTCGGCGGGATCACCCGGCTGACCGAATCGGGCCTGTCGATCACCGAATGGAAACCGGTAACCGGCGTGGTCCCCCCGCTCAGCGAGGCGCAGTGGCAGGCCGAATTCGCTGCCTATCAGCACATTCCGCAATACACCAAAATCAACGGTCCGGCCGGGATGACCCTGGCCGATTACAAGTTCATCTATTTCTGGGAATGGTTCCACCGCTTCCTGGTGCGGATGGGGCTGGGCACGGTGTTCGTGGTGCCGCTGGTCTGGTTCTGGCTGCGCGGCGCGATTCCCGCGGGATACAAGCCGCGCCTGCTCGGCCTGCTGGCGCTGGGCCTGCTCCAGGGGCTGGTCGGCTGGTGGATGGTCAAGTCGGGCCTGTCCGGCGATGCCGATGTGAAGGTCAGCCATTTCCGCCTGGCCGCGCATCTCTCGCTGGCGCTGACCGCGCTGGCCTATGCCGTGTGGACCGCGCTCGATCTGCGCGCGCTGGCCCGCGGCGAAGGTCCGTCGCGGCTTACCCGCATGGGTCTGATCGCGCTCGTGGTGCTGGCCGTGCAGCTGCTGCTTGGCGCGCTGGTTGCCGGCCTGCGCGCGGGCTATGTCGCAGGCGCGGGATGGTTTTCGTGGGATGCCTGGCCGCTGATGCAGGGCCAGTTGTTTCCCGCCGGGATCGATTGGTCGGGGGGAGCGATCCGCGCGGCGACGGGTGATCCCTTCCTGGTGCACTTCCTCCACCGCTGGTGGGCCTGGGTTGTCGTGGCGGTGCTGGTGGTCATGGCCCGGCGCCTGCGCCCGCTGGACCGTCGCGCCTCGATCGCGATCCACTCGGCCTTCGGCACCCAGATTCTGCTCGGCATTGCGACGGTGTGGAGCGGGGTTTCGCTCTGGCTGGCCGGAGCGCACCAGTTGACCGGAGCCTTGCTGCTGACGGCGACCGTGTGGGGCGCACACCGGCTGGGCCGCGTCAACGCGATTGCGGCCCGGGCCGTTACGGATTAGGAAACATCGGCTAACTTTTGCCGGGTTGGCGAAGACGTTTGGGCCGAGGAGACAGGGGTGCGATTCACGATCGACGCCGCCATGCGTAGCCGCGCAATCCTGCTCGCGGGGGCAGCCTCGCTGCTGCCGTTCACGGCGGGAATGGCGTTGGCGGATCTTCCGCAGGAAGCCCCGCTGGCACGGTTTGCGCCGCCAAATGGCCCGCTGGTCCTGACCCGGACGCTCTATCGCAGTCTGGCGGACGGCAAGGAAGTGGTGGTTACGCGGCGCTTTGCGATCCGGATCACACCCGAAGCCGATGGTTTCCGGATCGACGGCGAACAGATCGACGCCAGCGTGGTCGCGCCGCCGATGCTGTCCGCCCTGGCCGAGCTGGAACGCAAGCGGATCGAAAGCGGGATCTTTCCCGCGCGGCTCAACCAGCAGGGACTGATCCTCGGCACCGCGCCGCGTACCGATCCGGCCCCGCGTGAGGCTGCGCTGCGCCTCGCCAGCACCTTGATCCAGGGCGCGCGCATGCCCGATCCGGACAAGCACGCACGCGACACCGGCTTGCGGCAGGTGAGCGGGGCCTATTCCGAAACGGCCTGGCCCGAATTTCTGTTCAATCCGGGGCCGGGCGAACGCCGCGATGCGCGCCGGATCGCGCTGCCCGGCGGGGGCGAAGGCGAAGTTGAGGTCCGGGTCGAGGTTCAGGGGCTGATGGACGGCGGTTTGCCGCGGCGGCTGGAACGGACCGTAACGACCCGTCTGTCCGGGACCAACCGCGTCCTGCGCGAGGTGTGGACGATCGCCCCAGCGGACCCGATTCGCTGAGAGGTATTATTTTACCTCTCCGCAATGCCGCGGAAACCTTGACTTTGCAGGCCGATTGAACGATTGGGCCGCCTTCCCGCGGGCCCGGCAGGCTGGATTCGCGGCAACAGCCAAGGGAATCGTTCCCTTAGTAAGGATTATCTGGCCATGAAGGCGCTCAGCAAGGTCACCCGGTCGATCAAACCGGCCGAGGTGGAAAAGAACTGGCATCTGATCGATGCCGAAGGTCTGGTGGTCGGCCGTCTCGCCGTCGTCATCGCCAACCATCTGCG
>JBJTMC010000009.1:0-8846 GCA_046063325.1 Novosphingobium sp. | reverse complement strand
TCGCGCAGGCGCAACTGGTTTTCGATCACGGCGGTCATCGGTTCGATGCCCGTCACGTCTACTTCGCCCAGTTGCTCGACCCAGGCGAGAATCCCGTTGAGCTCGGGCACCATTGCCTCAAGCTCTGCTTCGCTGACCTTGATGCGGGCCAGCGCGGCGATCTTGGCCACCGTGGCAGTATCAACCGACATTGTTTCGACTCACTCAGTTTTGGTTCGCCGGGATGCGGTGGGCAGCGCCCCGGCGTGAAACCAGTGCTAGGGAATTACTGAACCGAAGCAGGTGCTTCCGGTGCTTCTGCGCCAGCCTTCTGGCCGTTCTTGCCGGCAGCAGCGGCGGCGGCTTCCATCGCCTTCATCTGCGCGGCCTGCATTTCCTGCTCGGCCGAAGCGCGCGTTTGCACCTTGATCAGGTCGATCTCGAAGTGGAGGTCGGTGTTCGGAGCAATGCCCGGAGCGCCTTCCTTGCCATAGGCCTTTTCCGACGGGATCACGACCTTGTACTTGCCGCCCGGCTGCATCTTCTTCAGCGCTTCGACAAAGCCCGGAATGACGCCCTGCAGCGGCAGCTTGGCGCCCTGCGCCTCGTCAAACACCTTACCGTCGGGCAGAGTGCCCTTGTAGTTGATCGTGACGACGTCGGCCTCGGTCGGCGCGGCACCGCTGCCGGCCTGGACGGTTTCCACCGAAACGCTGGGCGGCAGGCTGGTCCAGACGACTGCGCCAGCGGCCAGTGCGGCAGCGGCCACCCCCAGCCAGAGCTTGGTCAGCGCGCCCTTGGCGATCGGCTGGAGCGGTACGCGGGTGATTTCGGTCATCGGGTTTCCCTGTCTGATCAGAACGAGTCTGGAAGATATGCAAAAGGGCGCGGAAGCCTCCGCGCCCTCATGGCTTATCGCAAGCTGCGGTTCAAGCTTGCTTGGCGCGTTTTACTTGACGCCGTCGCGCTCCATCCGCTTGCGCTCCATCTTGCGGGCGCGGCGCACGGCAGCGGCCTTTTCGCGGGCGCGCTTTTCGCTGGGCTTTTCGAAGTGCCGACGCAGCTTCATCTCGCGGTACACGCCTTCACGCTGCAGCTTCTTCTTAAGCGCGCGCAGGGCCTGTTCGACGTTGTTGTCGCGGACGAGAATTTGCATAAACCGAAGCACCTCACATACAAAAAGGCGAGAACCCCGCTTATGTCCGGTGCGGGGTAGCACCTTTTCCGAATCGAAACGAAAATGCGCCGAATCCCAAGGGATCGGCTCGAACCGGCGGGCGGCTAGCACCATGCGCACGGCTTGGCAACCCCGCTGTGGCCTAATTGGGTCAGATTGCGCCGGGCCGCAAACTGTGGTGAGTGCCCGCCAAGGGGGCGCGGGTGCACACCAGTTTCACGGCGATCGATTGGGCGGTGCTGGGCGGTTATGTCCTGCTGCTGGCGCTGGCCGGCTGGCTGACCACCCGGCGCGGGATGCGTTCGGAAGACTATTTCCTGGCCGGGCATCACGCCCCGACCTGGCTGGTCGCGGTCTCGGTGCTGTCCACCGTGCAATCGGCGGCGACCTTTCTCGGGGTGCCGGACAATTCGTTTCGCGGAAATTATACCTATCTCAGCGGGGTGCTGGCCGCCATGCTGGCCGCCTGGATCGTCGCCAATGTGCTGATCCCGCGGTTCTACGCGCTGAAAGTCACCACGGTCTATGAACTGCTGGAAACACGCTACGACGCCACGGCCCGCCGCGCGGCGGCGGCGATGTATCTGGTCGGGCGGATCTTCGCCAGCGGAGCGCGGCTCTATCTCGCGGCGATCGCGGTCTCGATGATCCTGTTCCTTGACGTGACGCCCCAACACATCGCGATCGCTGCCTTCGGCCTGCTGGTGTTCGGGCTGGTCTTCACCTTCATGGGCGGGCTCGAATCGGTGATCTGGAGCGATCTGGTTCAGGTCGTGCTCTATGTCGGCGCGGCGCTGCTGGTCGCCTGGTATCTGTGGAGCGGCCTGGACATGACCCTGCCCCAGGCGATCGACGCGCTGGTCCATGCCCCCGGCGGCAAGGACAAGCTGGCGGTAATCAACCCCACGCCGGACCTGTCCGCGCCGTGGGGGATCTTTGCCGTGCTGACCGGGGTGATGCTGCTCAACCTTGCCAGTTCGGGGCTGGATCAGGACATCACCCAGCGCCTGCTGGCCTGCGAGGATGCGCGCAAGGGCGCGCGCTCGCTCTTTGCCTCGGTCTGGCTGTCGCTGCCGGTGATCCTGCTGTTCCTGGTGATCGGATCGCTGCTCTACCTGCATTACCAGGGCAGCGCGGCGGGGACCTTTCGGGGCGAGAAGGTGACTGTGTTCATGCATTACATCCTGACCGAGATCCCGCCCGGGCTGCGCGGGTTGGTGACGGTGGGGGTGATCGCGGCGGCGGCGATCAACTCCGGGCTGATCTCGATGTCGGCGGTGCTGGTCAACGATCTCTACCGGCCGTTCGCGGGGCAGAAAAGCGAGGCGCATTTCGTCCGGATGGGCCGGATCGCCAGCGTGGTGCTGGGGCTGGCTTTGTTCGGCATGGCGATCCTGTCCTACTATTGGCAGCGTTATGCGGATTCGGCCCTGCTCGATTTCGTGCTGGGGGTAATGGCCTTTGCCTATTCGGGCTTGATCGGGGTCTACGGCGTGGCGCTGTTCAGCACCCGCGGCAATTCCGCCAGTGTGGTCGCCGCATTCGCCGCCGGATTCCTGACCGTGCTGGCCTTTCAGCCCTTCGTGATCGATACGCTGGGGCTGCCGCTGGCGCTGAAGGGCGTGGCCTTTCCCTGGCAGCTGGTGCTGGGCAGCGCGATTGCCGCGCTGGTCTGTGCGGCCGCCCCCGGCAAGGGAGTGGCGCACGCCGCCGCCAGCGGCTAAGGCGCTGTCCCATGAACACCGGTTCCTTCCTGACCCACTCCGCACTCGTCGCACTGGGCGGCGCTGCAGGGGCGTGGCTGCGCTTTGTCGTCGGCTTCGCCTGGCTGCGCGGCATCGGCCCGATTGCGGCCAGCGCCTTTCCCTGGGCAACGCTGAGCGTGAACCTGATCGGCAGCGCGGCGATGGGACTGCTGGCTGGCTGGCTTGCCCGCCACGGCCACGGCGGCGAGGAATGGCGGTTGCTGCTTGGCGTCGGCGTTCTGGGCGGCTTCACCACCTTTTCCGCTTTCAGCCTTGAGGTGGTCAACCTGATCCAGCGCGGGGCTCCGGGCATGGCTCTGCTTTATGCCGGCGTATCGCTGACGGGAGGCATCCTCGGGCTTTACATGGGCCTGTCGCTGGCAAGGAGCCTGGCATGACCACGCGCGGCACCATTCCCGCCGATACGGTGCGCCAGTTCACCGTCGGCACCGACGATGACGGCGTGCGGCTCGACCGCTGGTTCAAGCGCCACCTGCCGCAGGTCGGCTTTGCCACGGTCAGCCGCTGGGCGCGGACCGGGCAGATCCGGGTAGACGGAAAGCGCGCCGACGTGGCCGACCGGATCGCGGCCGGCCAGGTGATCCGCGTGCCCCCCGGCGGGGACAACCCAGACAAGGCGGCGCGCGCGAAGAAACCGCTGACCGAGGAACAGATCGCCCAGGCCGAAGCCATGGTGATTTCCAAGGACCGCGCCGCAATCGTGCTCAACAAGCCGCCGGGACTTGCCACCCAGGGCGGCAGCGGCACCTTCCAGCACGTTGACGGGCTGCTCGATGCCTTTGCGGACGATGGCCCGCGCCCGCGGCTGGTTCACCGGCTCGACAAGGATACCTCGGGCGTGCTGCTGATTGCCCGCACCCCGGGCAGCGCGGCCTATTTCTCCAAGCGGTTTTCCGGGCGCAGCGCGCGCAAGATCTATTGGGCGCTGGTGATCGGCGTGCCCGAGATCGACGACGGGATGATCGACCTGCCGCTGGCCAAGCAGCCCGGCACCGGGGGCGAGAAGATGATGGTCGACAAGTCCGGCGAAGGCCAGAGCGCGCGCAGCCGCTACCGCGTGATCGACCGGGCCGGCAACCGCGCCGCCTGGGTCGAGCTGCAGCCGCTGACCGGGCGCACCCACCAGCTGCGGGTCCACATGGCGGCGATCGGCCACCCGATCGTGGGCGACGGCAAGTATGGCGGGCAGGATGCTTTCCTGTCCGGCTCGATCAGCCGCAAGATGCACCTCCACGCCCGCCGCCTGATCATCGACCATCCCGACGGCGATCTGATCGACGTGC
Source organism: Novosphingobium sp. (assembly GCA_046063325.1). GTDB lineage: Bacteria > Pseudomonadota > Alphaproteobacteria > Sphingomonadales > Sphingomonadaceae > Novosphingobium. Next base: position 4,641 of record JBJTMC010000009.1, on the reverse strand, counting down.
GCGCCGACCTGCCCGAACATTTCGCGGCCAGCCTGGCCCAGCTCGGCTTTGACGAGGCCGACGGCGACGCGCTCGAAGTGGTGCTGGCCAAGCCCGCCCCCGACCGCGAGGAGAAGAAGGCCGCCGCCAAGGCCCACGCCAAGCAGGTCCGCAAGGAGCGCCGGGGCGAACGCCGCAGCCGTGCGTCCGGGGCCGGCCCGACCCGCAAACCGCCGACCAAACGCGGCCCGACCAAGGGCAAGGGCAGTCCAAAACCCGCCGCCCCGAAACCACGCTGATGCATCCCAACGCCGCCTTTCGCCACCCTGACCGGGAGCTGCTGGAGACGCTGATCGACGAGATCGGCTTCGGCATGGTCTTTGCCCAGACCCCGGACGGCCCGCGGGTTGCCCATGTGGCCATCATTTCGACCGGGGACGGCGCGGTGCAGTTCCACCTCGCGCGCGGCAACGCCCTGGCAAAGCACCTGGCCGGAACGACCGCGCTGGTGGTGGTAAACGGCCCTGACGGCTATGTCAGCCCGCGCTGGCTGGCCGATCCGGGGCAAGTCCCGACCTGGAACTATGTTGCGCTTGAACTGGAAGGCCCGGTCCGGCGGATCGACGCCGAAGCCACGCTTGCCCTGGTCGCCGACCTTTCGGACCGGCACGAAGCGCAGATCGAGGAAGGCGAGCCCTGGACCATGGACAAGCTGACGCCGGAACGGACCCGCGCGCTGCTGACCGGGATCGTCGGGTTTGAAATGGAAGTCCAGGCCTGGCGCGAAACGCTCAAGCTGTCGCAGAACAAGTCGCCGGAGGATCGCCAGCGGCTTGCCATCGGCCTTGAAGCCGAAGGCAGCGTCGCCATCGCCCAGCTGATGCGCACGCTGGTCAAATGACCCGGCGGCTGGCTCTGTTCGATTGCGACGGAACGCTGGTCGATGGCCAGGCCGGGGTGGTGAATGCGATGGAGCAGGCCTTTGCCGCCAGCGGCCTGCCCGCGCCCGACCGGCACCAGGTGCGGCGGATCGTCGGGCTCAGCCTGCCGCAGGCGATCCGCCTGCTCGCGCCCGAAGCCAGCGAGGACCAGCGTGCGGAAGCCGATCGGGCCTATCGCGATTCCTTCCGGGCCGCGCGCGAAAGCGGGGCCCTGGTAGAGCCGCTGTACGATGGCATGGCCGAACTGGTGGTCGCGCTGACGGCCGATGGCTGGCTGCTGGGCGTCGCCACCGGCAAGAGTCAGCGCGGGCTTGAACATTGCCTGGCAAACCACGGCCTGACCGATCGCTTCGTGACCCTGCAGACCGCCGATCACCACCCGTCCAAGCCGCATCCCTCGATGATCGACACCGCCCTGGCCGAAACCGGCGTGGATCGCGCCGCGGCAGTCATGATCGGCGACACCCAGTTCGACATCGCCATGGCGGTCAACGCGGGCATCCGGTCAATCGGCGTGGATTGGGGCTATCACACCGCCAGTGAACTGCTTGAGGCCGGAGCCGAAGCCGTGGCCCTCGACCCGGCCCACCTGAAGGAACTGTTGGGATGAATGATCAAGAGGCCCTCGCCCGCAAGCGCTTCATGGTCCTGTCGCTGATGCGGCTGGGCGGCGCGTTCTTCCTCACCGTGGGCTTGCTGGCGATCGCCGGGAAGATCGCGCTGATGCGCGAAGTGGCCTATGTCTTCGTCGTGGTCGGCATGCTCGATTTCCTGTTCGTCCCGTGGTGGCTGGCGAAAAGGTGGAAGTCCCCCGGGCAATGAAGCGGTTCTACAAGGACGTATCCGTCGCGCCCGATGAATCGGGTTGGCGCGTGCTGCTCGACGGCCGCGGGGTCAAGAGCCAGGGCGGGCGGCCGCAGATCGTTCCGACCCGCGCGCTGGCCGAGGCACTGGCCGCCGAATGGGCCGCGCAGGGCGATCCGATCGACCCCGCCGGGTTCCTGCTGCGCGATCTGGCCGACTTCGCGATCGACGTGATCCCGGCAGACCGCGCCGCCGCGATCGCCGCCGTGCTCCGCTTCGCCGAAAGCGACACGCTGTGTTACCGCGCCGAACCGGACGAGCCGCTCCACGCCCGCCAGCTGGCAGTCTGGGAGCCGCTGCTGAAAGCCGCCGAGGCGCGCTGGGACGCGCACTTTGAACGCATTTCGGGGGTCATCCACCGGGCCCAGCCTGCGGAAACCCTGAGGCGGCTTGGCGCGGCTCTGGCGGCGCAAGACGATTTCGCGCTGGCCGCGCTCAACACCCTGGCCAGTCTTGCCGCCTCGCTGGTCATCGCGCTGGCCGCGCTGGAGCCGGACGCCGATATCCCGGCATTGTGGGACGCCGCCGAACTGGAAGCCGATTGGCAGGCCGAACAGTGGGGCGCTGATACGGAGGCAGAAGCCCGGCGCGAGCAACGGTTCGCAGCCTTCGCAGCTGCCGCGCGGTTCGCGGCATTGGCAGACGGATAGGTTCCCCCTTACCAGGGCGGAAACCGTGGCTACCGCATCCAGTCAGCAACCTGCACGGCAACGTCGTTCGCCGCCTTGTTGAGCGCGGGGCCGACGCTTTCGGGCCGCGGCGCAACCCCGGGAACCACGCTTTCAAACCGCCGAGTCTGGACCTCGCCCTTGGGAGACGTCCGCACGGCATCGAAGCGCACGACCGCCGAACCGCTGCGCGCGTCATAGCCCAGCGCGATCAGCCGCCCCGACAGGCGGGTGCCGACCACCGGTACGGCCGATTGGCTGTCTTCAAGCACAAGCCGACCGTTCTTGGCGCGCAGCGTTTCGGCCAGCAGGCCGCGGAACAGGCGGGCCGGTTTTTCAATCCAGGCCGCATCCTTGAGGTAGGCGATATTGGCATCGTCCACCTGGACCGGCACCCGCACCACGTTGAGCGCCTGGTCGGTTTCCGGCTCCATCACCATCAGCACGTCCGCCGGAGCGGCACTGGCCGTGGTTCCGGCTGGAGCGAACTGGGCCGGCGTAAGGGTCAGTAGCGAAAGCGGCGATTTGCCCCCACCCCCGCCCAGGCTGACGCAGGCCGAAAGCGCAAGCACCGCCAATCCGATCACGCCGGTCCGCAGGAAAACACGCGCCATGGTCAGTTTCTCCCCGGCTTGTAATCGGGCAGCTTTGGCCCCGCGATAAGCGACCCCGCGCCTTCGTTGTTGAGCTTTTCGGTCAGATCGCGCAGCGCCTTGGTGCTGGAGCGCAGATCCCGGATCGCCGCTTCGGCCTGCGGCAGCGTGGTGGTTTCCAGCTGGCGCGCCGCCGGACGGGTATCGCCGATCAGCCCGTTGAGCTGCGCCGCGGCCACGTCGATCGACTTGAGGGACTTGTTGAACTGGACGATCATCGCCCGCCCTTCGCCGTTGAGCGTTTCGTTGGTGGCATCGCTGGTCGCCTTGAACGAGGCCACGGCGGTCCGGGCATCGGCCAGGGTAAGCTGCAGTTCGGCCAGGGTAGCGCTGACCTGCGGGCTGGCATCGGCAAGGCTGCCGGTCATCCGGTCGGTATTGGCAAGAATCCGTTCGATCGAGGCCTGGTTGCGGTCCGAAACGATCGCGGTCAGCCGCTCGGTCAGGGTGGCGAGCCGTTCGAGCAGGACCGGCGCGGAATTGAGCAGTTCGCCCAGCCCGCCGCGCTTGGTCGGGATCACCGGCACCCCTTCGGGGCAGGTCGCGGCGGCGCTTCCGCCCTTGCAGGTCAGTTCGGGCGCATCCTTCGATGCGCCTTCCAGCTGGATGTTGGAAACCCCGGTAAAGCTGCCCTGCATCGTCGCGGTGGTGCCGACCCGGATCGGCACGTCATCATCCACCTTGATCCGCACCCGGACGAAGCTGGGATCCTTGGGCCACAGCTCGATCGCCGCGACCTGGCCGACCGGGACCCCGGAAAAGGTCACGGCCGATCCCTTTGAAAGGCCATCGACCGATTGCTTGAAGAAGATGTCGAATTCGTGCTTGTTGCCTTCGCCCAGCCGCGCGATCCACAGGATCACGGCTGCGACCAGCGCCAGCAGCGCCAGGGTAACCGCTCCCACCCAGACATGATTGGCCCTGGTTTCCATCTCTGCGTTATTCCCCTGCTTTTCCCGGCTTGTCCATCGCCTTGAAGCGGTCCTTGGCCGCCAGTGCCGCCCGCCCGCGTGGGCCGTTGAAGTATTCCTGGATCCAGGGGTGGTCCAGCTTGAGCAGGTTGGGGATCGAATCCACCGCGATCACCCGCTTGTCGGCAATCACCGCCACCCTGTCGCAAATCTCGTAAAGCGTATCCAGATCGTGGGTGATCAGGAACACGGTAAGGCCCAGCGTTTCCTGGAGTTCCTTGGTCAGCTGGTCGAACGCCGCCGCGCCGATCGGGTCGAGCCCGGCGGTCGGTTCATCCAGGAACAGCAGCTCGGGATCGAGCGCCAGCGCCCGGGCCAGCCCCGCGCGCTTGCGCATCCCGCCGGACAGCTCGGAGGGATACTTGTCCGCCGCCTCGTCTGGCAGGCCGGACAGCATGACCTTGAACCGCGCAATTTCGCGCCGCAGTTCGGGGCCGATCTCGGGGTAGAATTCCTTGAGCGGCACCTCGATGTTTTCGGCCACAGTCAGGGTCGAAAACAGGGCCCCGCCCTGGAACAGCACGCCCCAGCGGCTGCGGATGTCGATATCGTCATCGTCGCGCGC
>JBJTMC010000061.1:0-17276 GCA_046063325.1 Novosphingobium sp. | reverse complement strand
CCGTGCTGCGGCGCGGTTTCGGCGAGCAGGCCCAGCACCATCAGGCGCAGTTCCTCTCCGGCAAAGCGCTTGCCGTGCCGGCCGCCGCGCCCGCCAAAGCCGCCGCGCCCGCCCATCGGCCCGCGTTCGTCACCGCCATCGCGCCCACCGAACGGCCCGCGTCCGGCGAAAAAGGACCGTCCCGGTCCGCGGTCGCCCCGATGGCGACCATGATGCGTGTTGCATCCGTGCATAATCAACCTCCTTCATCATGCGATGCGCGGGAGATAGGCGTGTTCAAGAGCTATTTCAAGATATATCTTGTAACAATCAGTTTCAACGCCGGAACAGCAGGGTCAGCAGGAACAGCACCGTGCGGAAATCGAGCAGCTTCAGCGCCGCGCGCGCCTCTGCCGGGGTCAGCTTGGCGACCATCGGCATGGCCCCGAAGATCTTGCCGCGGATCACCAGCCGCCCGTCCTCGCCGGAAATCTTGCGGATCGCCATCAGTTCCCGGTCGTTGGCATCGACGATGATCGCGGTTGGAACCTTTGCCCTGGCCATCACACCGCCTCCCCGCAGACCTTGTCGTAATCGATGCCTTCGTCGTCCATCATCTGGATCGCGGTGGCGCGGCCCGCGCCAAACACCCCGCCGCCGGGATGCATGAAGGGTCCCACCAGATAGAGCCCCTCAATCTCCGGCACCCGCAGGCTGCCCAGGTCCGGGGTCGGGCGGTGTCCGGCTGATTGATAGAAGAACGGCGCGCAGCCGTGAATGTCACCGCGCACGAAGCTGGCCGGGCTGTCACGTTCGTGATCGACCGGTGACCGTACCAGCCGCCCGGTGATGTTGTCGTCGGTCAGATTGGCGTAGAACTTGCGGTACTGGGCCAGCGCCTTGTCGGCGACCTCCTCCTTGCGCGCGTCCCACGATCCGGGGCCACCCGGGTAGAGATCGTAGGGCGCGAAGTTGACGCCATAGAACACCCCGGCACCCTCCGGCGCGCGGCTGGAATCGAAGATCGTGTTGTCGCCGCCCGCGATCAGCCGGTGGCTCACCTCGCCGCGGCGCAACTTGTCGTATTCCAGGTTCATCTCGCGCACCGAGTAGAAGTCCATCAGCTCGGTCATCATCGCGTTGCAATCGTTGCCGACCTTGAGCTTCAGCCGCTCCTTCAGCGTCATGTGGGTGAGATTGATCGAAAAAGTCGACTGGGTGACCCGTTCGGCCCGTTCCAGAACCGGCTCGGGCGTTTCGGACACGAACTTGCGCAGCACGTGTGGGTGGATCGCGGCGATCACCCCGTCCTTCGCCATGAAGGTTTCGCCATCGGTGAGTTCCAGGCCGACCGCCTTGCCGCCGGAAACCAGCACGCGGCTCACCTCGGCGTTGCAGCGCACTTCGCCGCCGAAATGCTCGATCGCGCGGACCAGGGCGTGGCTCAATTGCCCCGACCCACCCTTCGGCATCGAGCAGCCGAAGGTGTGGATGATCCCCGGCATCACGAAGGCGCCCATGCCGGTGCCCAGTTCGTCGGGCATCTGCAGGTTCTCGGTCACCATGCGGACGATGTGGAGCTTCAGCAGGTCGCTGTCGAAATAGGCATCGACGATATCCAGCGCGGTGCGCTGCATCAGGTCGAGCAGGAAGCGGCCCTCGTCGCTCTGATCCATCATCGCCACGAACGCGCCCAGCGGGAAGGGCGGGGCGTACATCCCGCTCATCAGCATCGGCAGCGCGGTCTGGCTCATCCCGACAAATTTGCGATAGGCTTCCACGTCCTTGGGACTGGCGACGCGGGCCAGTTCCTCGCAGGTCTTGTCGAGATCCTTGTAGGACCGGATGACGGTGCCGTCCTCCCAGATCGAAACGTGAACCAGATCGGGGTAGATGTATTCGAGCCCGAATTTGGACAGCAGCCCCAGCTCGTCCTCGCGCAGCATCGGGTTGCCCTGGATCATGATGTGCACGTTGGAATGCTCGTCGTGCCAGAATCCGGGGTGGAGCAGCTCGCGGGTCGAAACCCCGCCGCCGTAGTGGGGCTTGCGTTCCAGCACGAGCACCTTCTTGCCGGCCTTGGCCATATAGGCCGCGGCGGTCAGGCCGTTGTGGCCCGCGCCCATCACGACGATGTCATAGTTGCTCATTTCAACTCTCCAAACCTCGGGGCAGCAATAGCCCCTCCCCGGTGGGGAGGGGTTGGGGTGGGGGTTCCAGGCGGGCGTCGGACCCCCATCCCCAGCCCTTCCCCACCGGGGAAGGGGGACAAGATGGCGTCATTCGCCATCAAAAAAGGCGCGGAAACCCGCGATGCCGGGCACGTGGCTTGCGCAACCGCCATCGGCGACCAGGACCTGCCCGGTGATGTTGCGCGCTGCATCGCTGGCCAGGAAAGCCACCGCCTCGGCAATGTCTTCCGGATCGCCAAGCTGGTCGCGCAGGGTTTCGTCCTCGACCGCCTTGCGCAGCACCGGGGGGAAGGCCTCGCGCAGCGCCGGGGTCATGGTCATGCCGGGGGCGACCGCGTTGCAGCGCACCCCGAACGCGCCGTGGCTCGCCGCGATCGAGCGGGTCATCTGGATGATCGCCGCCTTGCTGCTGGCATAGGCGGCCTGGATCAGGTGGCCCTGCAACGCCAGGTTGCTGACGGTGTTGACGATATTTCCGCGGCTGGCCTTGAGGTGCGGCAGCGCGGCGCGGCAGGCGATCATCGTGCCGCGCACGTTGACGCGATAGGTCCGGTCCCACAGATCGGTGCCCATATGCTCCACATCGCCGTCGTTCTGGGCGATCTCCGGCCCGAGCAGCGCGGCGTTGTTGTGCAGCACGTCAAGCTGGCCGAAATGCGCGACCGTGCGGGCGATCAGGTCCTCGATCGACTTTTCATCCTCAAGGTCCAGCGGCAGGCCCAGTGCCACGGGCAGCGTGGCGGCCAGCTCCTTCGCGCGTTCAAACGCGATGTCCGCGATCACCACCCGTGCGCCGCGCGCAGCCATCAGCCGGGCGGTGGCAAAGCCGATCCCGCCTGCGCCTCCGGTAATCACCGCGACCTTGCCGTCCATCCGGATTGCGTCTGCGGACATGCCGCCTCTCCCGTCTTGCCTCTTGTGCGGGCCGTTCTAGACTAGCGGGCAGGCTTGCGAAGACGGCACTTTTTTGTGCCTGCGGATGGGGGCAAATGGACGAGGCGATCCGGGCACTGGCGGCGGAAATGGCCCAGCACGGCACTGACCGTGATGCACCGGTGCGCTCGGTCATGGCCCTGCTTGGCGATCGCTGGACCACGCTGATCCTGCTGGTGCTGACTACCGGCGAAAAGCGCCACGCCGAACTGAAGCGGATCCTGGCCACGCTTTCGGCCGAGCAGGCGATCTCGCAGCGGGTGCTGACCCTCAAGCTGCGGACGCTGGAGCGCGACGGCTTCGTGGCCCGCGCAGTGACGGCCGATGTGCCGCCGAAGGTTTCCTACCGGCTCACCCCGCTGGGGCAGGCGCTGCACGATCAGGCGCGCGGCACCATCGACTGGGTCAAGAGCGTCAGTCCGGAAATCGACGCGGCACGCGCCCGTTTCGATCGGAACTAGCGCGTGCTGGTATCGTTCTGCCAGCGCACCGCGATCTCGTCGCGGACCACGTCGTCGCCCGCCTCGATCGGCACCACGTTGCTGTGCGGCAGGACCCGGTTCTGGGCAACCGCCTCAAGCCGTTCGATCACCCACCGCAGCGCGCGGTCGTTGTTGTTGGTCAGGTGCCATTGCACCACTTCGCGGATCGGCGGAATCGCAAAGGGTAGTTCGCGCATCACCAGCGGGAAGGTCTCGACCACCTGCTTTGCCAGGCGGCGGTGCATGGTCACGATCCGGCTGGTGCCCAGCACCAGTCCAGGCAGCGAGAGGAAGGAGGGGGCAACCACGTCGATCCGGCGTTGCTGCTTCTGGCGGCGGGTGAACCATTCCTCGAACGCGGGCATCTGCGCCCGGCCGAACCGCGCGGTGACGTGGCCCAGTTCGAAATAGCGCTCGCGGGTCATTTCGCCCTGCATCGCCGGGTTGTTGGCATCGCCGACCACGACATAGTCGTCCTCGAACAGGACCAGGCTGGGGTGATCGGCCGAAACCGCGAAGTCGATGGTTATCAGCAGGTCGATATAGCCGCGCTCGACCGCTTCGACCGGATTGGTGCTCATCGGCTGGACTTCGAAGCGCATATTCGGCGCGTCGTGGGCAAGCTGGGCAAAGGCCTCTGCCAGCAGGACCTGGGTGGTATAGTCCGACGCCATGATCCGGATCTGCCGATCGGCAGTGGCCGGATCGAACGGCGGGGCGATCGCGATGGTGGAACGGATCTGTTCCAGCACCGCGCGAACCGGCTCGATCAGTTCCTCGGCCCGGGCTGTCAGAATCATGTGGCGGCCTTTGACCACCAGCAGTTCATCGCCGAAATAGTCGCGCAGGCGGCCCAGCGCCGAAGAGGTGGCGGATTGTGACAGGCAGAGCCGGTCCGCCGCCAGGCTTACGCTCTTTTCCGTCAGCAACGCGTCAAGCGCGACCAGCAGGTTTAGGTCCAGCCTTCCGAAGCGCATCGCCATCTCCCGGCCCTTTCGCTATTGCAAGGTCGCGAGGGCGCTGGCGACGAGTGTAGCAAGATCGCCGTCATGCGCAAATCCGGCGCGTGTCGCCGCTGGGGTGGCCAGCGGCGGCTGCGCGGCAAAGGCCGCTTCCAGCGCCGCGTCGGGGCGGTATTCGACCAGCCCGGCATCGACCCCGCACTGGTGCGCGATTTCAACCGCCAGATCACCCATCGCGATCACCTGTGCGGGCAGGGTGACCGCGCGGGTCGGCGGCAGGAGCGCGGAATCGAGACTGAGTGCATGGACGAAATTGTCGGCGCAGCGCGCCACCGATTGCGCCCAGATCCGCCCCCGGGCAGAGACCGGACAGGTGAACCGCTCGCCCGCCTTGAGGGCATGGAACAGGTCGGACATGAAGGCGCTTTTCATGCCGCTCGGCCCCTTGGGCCGGGCGAGAATGCCGGGGAGACGCACCGTTACCCCGTCGATCAGGCCACGGTTTGAGAACAGCGCGACCGCGTCCTCCATCATCGCCTTGTGCCCGCCGTAGATCATCTTCGGGCTGAGCGGGGTCAGATCGTCGACCTGCGGCGGCAAGGGATCGCCGAATACCGCGATCGAGCTGGCATAGACCACGCGCAGGCCGGGATTGGCCTCGCCCGCTTCCAGCAGCAGGTCGTACATCGCATCCACATTGATCCGGCGGCTGGCGGCAGGATCGGCCTCGGCCGCGCCGCCCGGCACGGTGGCCAGGTGGATCAGCGCGTCGATCCCGCCGGCCAGGGCCGCGGCGCGGATCGCTGTATCGCCAAGGTCCCCGGCGACCGCTTCGACTCCGGCGCTGATCCCGCCCGCCTGGGTGTCGATCCCGACCACCGTGTCGCCCCGCGCGAGCAGGCGGTCCACGATCTGACGGCCGACGAAGCCCCCGGCTCCGGTGATGACGATGTGCAAGGCGGGCTCCTCAATAGCGGTCGGGGTAGGCGTTCTTCAGGTTTTCGGAATAGCCGTCGACCCGGTAGGGCAGCATGTCCGCGTTCCACCGGTCCCACAGCGTGCGCAGGTCGGCCATTCGCTTGGGATCGGCCGCGCCGCGTTCGGCCCGCTCGCGCTCGTCCTCGGCCAGGTTGAACAGGTGCTCCTTGCCGCCCAGCTTGACGTATTTCCAGTCACCCTGCCGCACCGCGGCCTGACCGTTGGCGTTGAAGCGCCAGAACAGCGTCCGTTCAATCGGCGCGGCGCGGCCGGCAAGCTGGGCCGAAAGGTCTGCCCCATCGAACTTGCCCGCTGCCGCGACATCGCCGCCCGCCATGGCTAGCAGGGTGGGCAGGAAGTCCATCGAGGCCATGACCTGATCGGACTTGCTGCCGGGTTTGATCGCGGCGGGCCAGCGCACCAGCAGCGGCACGCGGATTCCGCCCTCCAGCACTTCGCCCTTCTGGCCGGTGAACGGCCAGGTTTCCGAAAAGCGTTCGCCGCCGTTGTCGCTGGTGAACACGACAATGGTGTTATCGGCCTTGCCGCTGCGCTTCAGCGCGGCCAGGACCTTGGCGACGTTCTGGTCCATCGCCTCGACCATTTCGCGGTACTTGGCCAGGCTGCCGCCGTCGTAATGGAACGAAGCGCCCAGGGTTTTCGCCACTTCGGCATCCTCGCGCCCTTCCCACGGCCAGTGCGGCGCGTTGAAGTGCAGGCTGAGGAACAGCGGCTTGTCTGCGGAGGCTTCGATCGATTTCACGGCTTCATCGCCGAACAGGTCGGTCAGATAGCCGGTCTTCTCGATCGCATCGTTGCCCTGGGCCAGGCCGACCCCCTGGTCCTTGCCGCCCATCACCATGTGGTGACGGTAATAGTCCGCCGCGCCCTCGACGATGCCTAGAAACTCGTCATAGCCGTGGGCCAGCGGCCCGTGCGCGGGCGGTTCGCCCAGGTGCCACTTGCCGACCAGCTTGGTGTGATAGCCCAGGGCCCGGAACACCGAGGCGATCGTCGGCCGCTCGGCCGGAACGCCGATGCCGCGCGGCGCGTTGGGGCCAAGCGGTTCTTCGGTGCCGATCGCAAAGCGCTGGGCATAACACCCGGTCAGCAGCGCGGTGCGGGTGGGCGAACAGATCGGCGTGCTCGAATAGCCCTGGCGCAGCTGCACCCCGGCCGCACCGATGGAGTCGATCGCCGGAGTGCGGATGTGGTGCGATCCGGTGCACGAGAGATCGGCATAACCAAGATCGTCGGCCATGATGAAGATGACGTTGGGCTTGCCCGGTGCCCTTGAGGCGGCGGAAAGCGCCGGGCTGCTCAGCAACCCGGCGGCAATTCCCCCGCCAACAAACGTCCTGCGATCGATGCTGGTCATGACGGGTCTGGTCAGAAGTCTGCCGAGAGGCGGACCCCGTAGGTGGCCGGCGCCGAATAGTGACCCACGGCCACGCCGATCGGCGAGGACTGCGGCGCCAGATTGCGGCGCTTGTCTTCAAGGTTGAGGACATAGCCGGTCAGCGCCCAGCCGCCGCCCGCGCTGCGCAGCGACAGGCTGAGGTCGGTGGTCCAGTAGGCCGGGATCCGTTCGAACGGCAGACGTTCGAATGCGCCCCACTGCTGGTCGCGCCAGGCGGTGTTGGCGCTGCCGACCAGTTCAAGCTTGTCGCCCAGTGGAACGACCTGTTCGATCCCCAGGTTGACGGTCCACTTGGGCGAGAACAGCAGCGGATAGCCCGAGCAGTTGAAGTCCTTGACCGGGGCCCCGCCCGCGATCTGCCCGGTCAGGGTGAACGGGCAGGCGATGTTGTCGCGCGGGGCCGCGGTGAACAGGTGCAGGTCATCGTACTTGGTGTCGAGGTACTGGACCTTGGCGCTGAGCGTGGTGGTGCTCAGCGGCTTGGCGATCAGATCGATGTCGAAGCCCTTGATCGTCGCGCGCCCGGCGTTCTCGTTCGAGTTGATCAGCGTGCCGCTGGTGTCGACCGTGAAGTAGGTGATCTGCTGATCCTTGTACTTCCAGATGAACCCTTCGAGGTTAAGCTGCAGCTTGTTGTCGAAGAAGCGGTTCTTCGATCCGACCGAGTAGGCGGTGATGTACTCCGGCTTATAGCTGGGGCGCCCTTCCGCCATCTGGAACCCGCCCGCGTGGTAACCGGATTCGACCGTGGCATAGACCATGTTGCTGGGCGACAGATCGTATTCGGCCGAACCCTTCCAGGTCACCCGCGAATAGGTGCCGCTGGCGGTTTCGGGGTTGTAGGTCTTCAGGATCAGGCCCGCGCCTGACAGGATCGGGAACACCTGGACGTTGGGCTGATCGGTGCTGCCCGCCGGAATCCAGCCATTCGTCACCAGCCAGTTGATCGTATCGGTGGTGTTGAGGAAGTTGGGATAGCGCGGCAGCGAACCGGGATTGGCGCAGCCGCCCGGAAGCGGACCGACGCCGAACGAACCCGGCGGTGTTACCGGCGGAATGCCGCCGCAGAAGGTGATGAAGTTGTTGATGATCCCGTTGATCGACTTGTTGTCATGCGTGTAGCGCGCGCCGCCGATCAGGCGGAACTTGTCACCGACATGGGCGGTGAGCTGCCCGAACACGGCCCAGCTTTCGGTCTTGTGCTGGTAGTTCTGGATCGGGAGCACGAATTCCTGGTTGTACTGGTTGTTGGCCTTGATCTTCTCGTTGAAATAGAAGCCGCCGACCACATAATCGAGCTGGCCCGCGCTACCCGCCAGGCGGGTTTCCAGGCTGTACTGGTGGATGTCCTCGTTGGTCGCGGCGGTGTTGAAGGCCGGGCCGTAGAGCAGGGTGCGGTCCTTACTTGACCGGTAGGCCGGGATGATAGTCAGCTTGCCGATCCCGGTGGTCACGTTGACTTCCGCGTTGACCCCCCAATAGGTCGCATCGGTCTTGCTGTCGGCGTTCATCGCCTGGAGGAAGCCGAAGCCGGGTGCGCCGAGCACGGTGTTGCGATAGGCGTTCGCCGCGGCGGTATTGAAGCCTTCCGAGGTGTCGAAACCGGCTGGGACGAAGGTGTAGCCGCCGGGTCCGGGCAGGTAGCTGCCCAGATAGCTGCCGCCAAGGCCGTTGCCCCCGACGTGGGCATAGTCCGCGCCAAGCCGGATCGAAAGATCGCTCGATGGCTGGTAGAGGAACTGCGCGCGCAGACCGCCGCGCTTGGCGTCGTCGGTTCCGTCGCGGTTGTAGCCATCGTGGGTCAGATAGGATCCGGCAACGCGCAGCGCGCTGTTTTCGCCCACCGGAACATTGACGTGGGCATCCACTGCCACTGCGTCATAGTTGCCATAGCCCAGGTTGAAACCGCCGCCGAACTTGCCCAGTTCGGGCCGCGCCGGGATGATGTTGATCGCCCCGCCGGTGGCATTGCGGCCATAAAGGATGCCCTGCGGACCCTTCAGCACTTCGACCCGCTGGAGATCGTAGAACGCCGCGCCGAACACCCCGCCACCGCGGCCCAGCACCACGCCGTCATAGTTCGGTGTGACCGCCGGATCGTTGTAGCTGCTGGTGGTGATGTTGCCGACCCCGCGCAGGAAGATCGAGGCAATCGAACCGCCGGCCGCCGGAACGCTCAGCGCCGGAACCGCCTTGGTCAGATCCCCGGCCGAAGAAATGCCCCGGTTGCCAAGGTTTGCGGCACTGACCGCGTCAATCGCGATGCCGGCCTTCTGCAGCGATTCCTCTTTCTTCTGCGCGGTAACGACGATTTCGTTGATCCCGCCTTCGTCGGCGGGGGCGGCGTCCTGAGCCAGGGCAGGCCCGGCCAGTGCCAGCGAAACAAGTGCGGTGGTCGTGTAAAGTGCAAGGCGCATGCGTATTCCTCCCCGTGTGCGGTTAACCCGGTTTGGAAGTTCGCATACCTATGCTCTGTCGGAATGACCCACCGATTGTTTGGATGCCTATCCATCCACGGTTCGGATTTGCCCCTGGCGCGCAAGTGGCTAGTGAAGCCCTATGACTGGGGAGAAGATCGAGAGCATCGCAACGGCTTTGGTCGTCGGCGGCGGGATTGGCGGCATGGCGACGGCGATCAGCCTCGCCCGGCGCGGGGTGGCGGTCGACCTGATCGATCTTGATCCCGATTGGCGGGTCTATGGTGCCGGGATCACGATCACCGGACCGACACTGCGTGCCTATCGCCACCTCGGGTTGATTGACCGGGTCAAGCAGGAAGGTGCAGTGACCAACGCCAGCCGGGTCCGGCTGTTCGACGGTACGGTTCTGCGTGTGCTGGAAGAACCAGAGATCGAGGAAGGCCTGCCCGCGACCGGCGGGATCATGCGGCCGGTGCTCCACCGGATCATGCAGGACGCAGTCCGCGCGCTGAACATTCCGGTGCGGCTGGGCCTGACGGTTACCGCGCTGGAGGCTGCTGGCGATGCGGTTGACGTCAAGTTTTCCGATGGCGGCAGCGGGAGCTACGATCTGGTGGTCGGCGCGGACAGCGTGTTCTCCGCCGTGCGCGACATCGCCTTTCCGCACATGGGACCGGCGGTGCCGACCGGGCAGGGCTGCTGGCGGATCTCGATCCGCAAGCCGCCCGAACAGGACATGGGCGAATTCTATTTCGGATCGGAAAACCCGTGCGGCATCACGATCTGCGGCGCGGACGCGGTTTACCTGTTCCTGTTGACCCCGCATGTCGAGCGCGAGCGGTTCATGGACGAGGCGGAGCTGTTCACAGCGCTCAAGGCGCACCTTGCTCCGTTCGGCGGCAATGCCGGCTGGATCCACGACAACATGAGCCCGGCCGACTGGATCAACTACCGCCCGCTGGCTGCCGTGATCCAGCCAAAGCCGTGGTTCAACGGCCGGGTTGTGCTGCTCGGCGATGCGGTCCACGCAACCACGCCGCACCTTGCCAGCGGGGCGGGTATGGCGGTGGAAAGCGCGATTGTCCTGGCCGAGGAACTGGCCCGTGCCGACAGTGTCGATGCTGCGCTGCTCGGCTACCAGGAACGCCGCTATGCGCGCTGCAAGGACGTGGTCGATTCCAGCGTCGAGATCGGCAAGCAGCAGCTTGCTCACGGACGCCCCGACGTGATCGCAGGCCTTATCGAAGGCGCACTGGCCCGGCTCAACCAGCCCTATTGACCGGAACTGGCGGCATCCGCACCCCGGGGGCCGAAACCGCGATCAAGGCTCAGAGATAGGCGCTGATCGCGGTGCCCGGGGCATGGCATCCCGCAATCGCGTCCTTCACCGCGCGAACGATCGATTCCGCCTTGAACGGCTTCTGGACATAACCGATCGCGGTCTTGGGCGGGGAACAGATCTGGTCGGGATTTGCGGTCACGAAGATGATCGATGTGCCAAACGACTGCGCCAGCCGCCAGGCTATCGCGTTGCCGGTCGGCCCGTCACGCAGATTGAGGTCGACCAGCGCAACCCGCGGGGGCTCTGCAACCGCGCTGGCGCCGTGGAAGTCCGACACGATCCCGACCACGCTGTAACCGGCCCGGGACAGGATGTCCTCAAGATCCAGCGCGACAAGGAATTCATCCTCGACAATCAGGATGTCCACCATCGACTTGCCCGATGCCGCTGGATTGAACTCCCGCGCTTTCGCCTCATGCAGCATTGCGGGACGTCTGGTTTGAATTGGCGATTGCGCGAAGCCGATCGAACAGCAACTCAATCGCATCGCCTTCCATCACGAAATCGTGCCGCGAATCCGGCAACTGCCCGCCTTCCAAAACCGCCGAAAGCATGGCGCGGGCCCGGCAGATCCGGCTTTTCACCGTGCCGATCGCGATCCCGCAGATCACGGCGATCTCGTCATAGGAAAAGCCGCCGATTGCCACCAGGATCAGGGCGTCGCGGTGGGTTTCCGGCAAGGTGCCCAGCGCGCGGACCACGTCGGCAAGTTCGATTGCTGCAATCTGCCCGCCCGGCGTGCGCAGGGTCCGCTCGGCCATGTCCGCGTCGTAGTCGCCGGTAAAGCGTGCGCGCCGCTTTTCGCTGTAGAACTGGTTGCGCAAGATCGTGAACATCCACGCCTTGAAATTGGTGCCTGCGCAATAGCTGCCGCGCGCCGACCAGCCCTTCAGCAGCGCTTCCTGCGCCAGATCGTCGGCCCGGTCGGGACAGCCCCACAGGGTCCGCGCGAAAGCCCGCAGGTGCGGCGCGATCCGGACCAGCGCGGCATGGAACTCACGGTCGTCGAGCGGTCTGGATTCAGTGGATTGGGATGGGCAGTTGCTGGAATCGGATGCGGCCTGCATTGCAAACTCCCCGTCGTCGATCGTTTCCAGTTCAACACCCGCCGCGCGTCGAAGGTTCCCGGCGGCATCCATTTTTCGCGGTTGCAGAACGCACACGGGGGGCTCGAGGTTTCGCTTGCCTGGGCGAAGGGAACCCAATAACCAAAGGGTCTTGCGCAAGAGCGAGCATTTCAGTCGCCCGGTTGGGCTGAACTCTGCAAGTTCAGGAAATACCATGTCTTTTGGACAGCAAATCGGCGGACAGCTGCCCTACCTGCGGCGCTACGCCCGCGCGTTGACCGGCTCGCAGCAATCGGGCGATGCCTATGTCCGGGAGCTGCTCGAAGCGGCGGTCGGCAACCCTGCGCTGCGCCGCGAAATCGCGCTTGGCCGGGTTGAACTCTACCGTGCCTTTACGCGGGTCTGGGCGGGCTCTCTGATCGCGGTTCCGTATTCGGGCGCGCCCACGGACCCGCGCGAGGCCGGCGCCCAAGTCCGGCTCGAAGCCATCCCGGCCGAGCATCGCCAGGCGCTGCTGCTGACCACGGTTGAGGAGTTCAGCCTTGAAGAAACCGGCCGGATCCTGGGTGCCGATGCTGCTCGCGCCGCCGATCTAGTCGCCCAGGCGATCGCTGAGATTCAAGCGGAAAGCGCCAGCACGGTCCTGATCATCGAAGACGAACCCTTGATCGCGATGCAGCTTGAAGGACTGGTCACCGATCTGGGCCATCGGGTCGTCGCCACGGCCACTACGCGCGACCAGGCGGTTGAGGCGTTCGTGCGCACTTCGCCGGGTCTGGTGCTTGCCGACATCCAGCTTGCCGATCGCAGTTCGGGGATCGATGCGGTGGAAGACATCCTGGGAATTACCAGCGTTCCGGTGGTTTTCGTCACCGCCTATCCGGAACGCCTGCTGACAGGTGAGCGGCCCGAGCCGACCTATCTCGTGACCAAGCCGTTTCATGAAGACACTGTCCGGGCGGCGATCAGTCAGGCGCTGTTTTTCGGTTCGGCCCGGGGCTGAAACAGCAAAGGCCCGACGAAGGCGCCGCTCCGGATCAGCCTGCGCGCGGCTCGCGGATCGTGAATGTGCGCGCTGCGCGGAGCGGAACCACAATCCTGCAACTGACGCCGTCCGGATCGAACCGCAGGTCGATCGGGGACAGCAGTTCGTGGCTGACGATCTTCTCGATCAGGTCCAGGCCAAAGCCGCGGCGCTGCGGGGGTGTCACCGGCGGCCCGCCTTTTTCGCGCCACAGCACCTCGCAGCGATCGGGGGCAGGAAGCGTCCAGGTTACCGCAACCTGTCCTTGCGGGGCGCTCAAAGCGCCGTATTTGGCCGCGTTGGTCGCCAGTTCGTGCAGCGCCAGACCCAGTGACAGCGCGTCGTTGGGAGCCAGCAGGGCATCGGGCCCGCTTACCTCGGCATGGGGATCTTCGGGGTCGAGGTAGGGGGCAAGTTCGCTGCTTACCACATCGCGGATCGGCGCATCCTTCCATTCGCGCTTCGAAAGCAGATCGTGCGTTGCCGACAGAGCGCGGATCCTTCCGTTGAGGCCGTCCGCAAAATCGTCCTTGCTGGTCGTCCGGCGCCGGGTCAGCGCGACGATCGACAGCACGTTCGCCAGGGTGTTCTTGACCCGATGGTTAAGCTCGCGGGAAAGCGAGGTCCGGATGGCCTCCTGGTCGGCAAACCATTCGAGGACCTGGCGATCTTCCCGGGCGCGGCTGGTGATGACCCAGGCGAGAGCCGCCATCAGCAGACTGATCATCGTGCCAAGCGACAGGATCAGCAGCGACGCGTTGGTCAGACCGCGGTGCGACGGGCCGCTAACAACCAGCGTCCAGGTGCGGCCCCCGAAGCTGATCCGCCGGACCAGTCCGTTGCTGCCGGGGCCGTCGGCCAGGGTGCTTGCCAGCATCCGTCCACTGCGGGGCGTGCCGTCATAAAGGGTTACTCCGGCCGCGTTCTGGTGAACGTTGCCCAGCGACGCCTGGAGCATTTCCTGCACCCGGATCGGGCTGTAGATAAAGCCCTTGAGCCGTCCGCGAACCATCACCGCGCCGCTGCGTGCCCGCTCGAAAACCGGGAGGTAGATCACGATCCCGGCACTCGGCTGCTGGTTCTCGTCCTGTATCAGTTGCACCATTCCGCTGGCTATGGGGCGGCCGGTGCGGATCGCTTCATCCATGGCCGCGCGCCTGACCGGCTCGGAATACATGTCGTAACCCAGCGCGTGCAGGTTTTCCGGGGTCTGGGGTTCAAGCAGGTCGATCACCGCCATGTCCGCGTTCCGATCGGTTGGCTGCGGCCGGATCGTGAAACGGGTGGCCGGGTCGGCACCGTGCTTTTCGCGCGCGACCTCGGGTATTTCGGCGGCCTTGAACCAGCGCACCCAGCCAATTCCCAGAGCGGAGCGCGTCTGGTGCCCGACGCTCATATCGGTAACGAACTGCGCAAATTCCTGCTTCCCGACCTCGTCCGCAATCGAGAAGAGCGAGGCCGCCGCGTTGAGGTAGGCGATGTTCTCGGTTGAACGCCGCTCGATCTCGGTGGCAAGCGCGGTCGAATCGCGATCCAGCGCCAGGTCGCGCGCCGCGCTGTCGGCCAGTTCTAGATTGAGGACGAACAGCACGGTCACGATCATGCCGAGCGCGAACAGGGCTATCGGCAGCCCGCGCGGATAGCGGTGAAACCATGCCTGCTTTTCCACTCTGGTCAGTAGTGCCTGATCCATTTGCCCCCTGCTGAAGGTTCCAACCTGTTGCCGCTTGCCCACTGGTAGACCCAAATCGGTCGAAAACCGAAACTTTGCGGGAACCAAGTCACCGCTGCGTTGTTCCCGGACTTGCTGCGGCGATGCAAGGTGCCTTATCCAAGGCCCGCCAGGCGCAATGCTGTCCTGTGGAGCCAGTCTTGACCGATCCCGCGAACCACCATCCCAAACCGCGTCGTGGGCGAAAGCCAAGGGATGCCGCGAAGATTGCCAAGCCAAGCTGGGCCGATGATCTGCGCAAGCTTTATGACGATGTGGTTGCAGAGCCGCTGCCCGACAGCTTCGAGGAACTGCTCAGGAAGCTGGACCAGGACGGAAATGCCTGACGCGCCAGATCCGCGCAGCAAGGTCAGCGCGGTCGATCCGTTTCGCGAAGGGCTGGTGCGGTTGCTGCCGCATCTGCGCGCCTTCGCCCGCGGCCTGTCCGGCCGGTCCGATCAGGCTGACGATCTGGTCCAGGATACGATCCTCAAGGCCTGGTCCGCACGCCAGGGCTTTGCCCAGGGCACCAACCTGAAGGCCTGGACCTTCACGATCATGCGCAACCACTTTCTCAACCAGTTGCGCAAACGGCGGCGCGAAATCCAGCTGGAAGAGGGGGGCGAGCAGGGGGTGCTGGTCAGCCGTGCCGAGCAGGAGGACCGCATCCACGTTTCCGACCTGCAGCGCGCCCTGGACCGGTTGCCGGCCGAGCGGCGCGAAGCCCTGCTGCTGGTTGGCGCGGGCGGGTTCTCTTACGAGGAAGCGGCCCAGGTCTGCGGCGTGGCATTGGGAACGATGAAGAGCCGGGTGGCCCGGGGCCGCAAGGAACTGGCCGCGCTGCTTGCAGCGCCGGATTGCGCGGCGGAACCGGACGGGCGGGCCTGAAAGTATCCGCCTGCCGGTATTGATCCAAAAGAATTGGGGCCCCCACCACGGATGGAAGAGGCCCCGAAGTACCACGATCGGCGGCGGGAGGGGGAGGGTCTGCCGACCGTGTTACTGATTAAACACGGCCGCACCCAAAATGGTTCCCGCAGCGGGAGAATTTTTTTGCGGCCGAAAGCGCCCTCACGAAATCGGCGTCAAGCCTGCGGTCACGCCTGCCGCGAATCGGGCGATGGACCAGGCCCGCCATGCCAGGGCCCGTGCCAAATGCTGCAGCACGATCGCGCTGGTCGCTCCGATGGCGCCGTGGCGCAAGGATCTGATCGACGCGGTGCTGAGAAACGACCGCATAGTCAAGGTCATGATCGGGATGAACCTGATCGTCAGTGAATCGGCATCCCGGACCGTTACCCGCGTGCTTCAGCGAATTCCCGCCAGCGCCTTTTGTCGGCGGCGCTGAACCGAGGAACCCAGGCCGATCGCTTCGCGGTATTTGGCCACGGTGCGGCGGGCGAGGTCGAAGCCTTTTTCCTTGAGCAGGTCGACCAGCGTATCGTCCGACAGGATCGCCTTGGGATCCTCTGCATCGATCAGTTGCTTGATCGCGGCCTTGACCGCGCTGGCTGATGCGCCGCCTTCACCGTCGACCGCGCCGACGCCCGAGGTGAAGAAGTACTTCAGCTCGAAGGTGCCGCGCGGGCAGGACAGGTACTTGTTGCTGGTCACCCGGCTGACGGTCGATTCGTGCATTTCGATCGCTTCGGCCACCGCGCGCAAGGTCAGCGGCTTGAGCTGCGAGACGCCGTGGCGAAAGAACGCTTCCTGCTGCTTCACCACCTCGCTCGCCACCTTCAGGATCGTGCGGGCGCGCTGGTCGAGCGCCTTCACCAGCCAGTTGGCGTCGGCCAGCTTGTCCGAAAGCCAGCCGCGCGCGGTCTTGTCGTCGCAGGCTCCGCGCATTTCGACGTAGTAGCTGCGGTTCACCACCAGCCGCGGGAGGGTGGCCTGGTTGAGCTGCAGGTCCCACCCCCCGTCGCTGCGCGGGGTGATGAGGATGTCGGGCGTTACAGGATCGCCCCCGCCGCGCGAAAACCGCAGGCCCGGCTTGGGATCATAACCGCGCAGTTCGGCCAACATGTCGGCGAAATCCTCGTCATCGACCCCGCACATCCGCTTGAGCCGTGGCAGTTCGCCCCGGGCCAGCAGATCAAGGTTATCGAGCAGCCGGGCCATGCACGGGTCATAGCGATCGGCCTCCTTTGCCTGCAGCGTCAGGCATTCGCCCAGGCTGCGCGCGCCGACCCCGGTGGGATCGAGTGACTGGATCAGGGCCAGGCCTAGCTTGACCTCATCGGCGCCGACCCCAAGTTCGGCTGCCAGTTCGCCGATCGTCGCGGCGAGATAGCCGGCCTCGTCCAGTTCGCTGGCGATATGGCGGGCGATGAACTGGATCACCGGATCGCGCGAAACCGCGCCGATCTGGGCGTGGAGATGCTCCGCCAGGCTGGGTTCGCCCGCACCGCGCTCGTCGATTCCGGGACCCACCTCACCGGGGGTGATCCGGCTATCGGCGCTCCAGTCTCCGGTATCACGGTCACGGTCGAGCGCGGTCACGTCGATGTCGAGCGGGCGATCCTCGTCCCCGCGCCCTTCGGAAATAAGCTGGTCGGCGGGGGAGCTTTCCAGCGTGGTGCGGCGCGCTTCATCGGGCGCGGCGGGCTCGGCCCCTTCCCCGGCGGCGGCGCTGCCGACGTCGAGCAGCGGGTTGGCTTCCAGCGCCTCGCCGATGAAGGCTTCGATTTCCAGGTTCGACAGCGCCAGCAGCTTGATCGCCTGCTGCAGCTGGGGGGTCATCACCAGCGATTGCGATTGCCGAAG
>JBJTMC010000060.1:0-7366 GCA_046063325.1 Novosphingobium sp. | reverse complement strand
CGCGGTGTTTTCCAGTGCGATCCGCACGCCTTCGATGATCGCCCCGATCGGTTCGGACAGCGCTTCGGCGATGTTGGCCTGGGTGATGGTGATTTCCTTGGGCACCCCGTTGACCAGGTCGCGGCCCTTGATGTGGATCGTCTCGCCGATACCGTCGGCCGGGACGGTGGCGATGCCATAGTCCTTCTTGATCCGCTCAGCCGTGGCTTCGCCGATCAGCAGGTTGTGATGGCGGCGCACGTAGGACACGATCGCTTCGTCCATCTTGTCCCCGCCGACACGAACCGAGGTGGTATAGGCCAGGCCGCGCAGCGAAAGCACGGCGACTTCGGTGGTGCCGCCGCCGATATCGACCACCATGGAGCCGACCG
Source organism: Novosphingobium sp. (assembly GCA_046063325.1). GTDB lineage: Bacteria > Pseudomonadota > Alphaproteobacteria > Sphingomonadales > Sphingomonadaceae > Novosphingobium. Next base: position 6,995 of record JBJTMC010000060.1, on the reverse strand, counting down.
GTTCGGTCACCGGCATGTCGGCGCCGATCGCGGCAGCCATCGGCTCAAGGATCAGGTAAACCGCGCTGGCCCCGGCGTTGCTCGCCGCATCGCGGATCGCGCGGCGTTCAACCGAGGTCGAGCCCGAAGGCACGCAGATCACGATTTCCGGATACCGGAACATGCTCTTCTTGCCGTGGACCTTGCGGATGAAGTGCTTGATCATTTCTTCGGCGATTTCGATATCGGCGATAACGCCGTCGCGCAGCGGGCGGATCGCCTCGATGCTGTCGGGGGTCTTGCCCATCATCATCTTGGCGTCATCGCCCACGGCCTTGACCCGCTTGACCCCGTTGATGGTTTCGATCGCGACGACCGAAGGTTCATTGAGGACGATTCCGCGGTCCTGGACGTAGACCAGCGTATTGGCCGTACCGAGGTCGATCGCCATGTTCTGGGAGCCAAATTTCAAGAATCGTGACAGCAGCGAAGCCATTGAAAAATCCGTATGTTTTACCGCCACTTACCGCTTGTTGCGCGGCAAGGGCAGGCCGTTGCATTGGCGTGGAAGCGGCCCCAATAACGCAAGCCTCGGCGAAAGGCCAAAAAATTGTGTCGATTGGTCCCGTTAGCAGGGCGCTCCGTCTCGAATTTTCGGGCCATCCCCGCTAGGCTGTGGACATGCCCGTAATTCGCCGCCTCCCCGAAGTCCTGGTCAACCGTATCGCGGCGGGCGAAGTGGTCGAACGTCCGGCCTCCGCGCTGAAGGAACTGGTTGAAAACGCAGTCGATGCCGGGGCGCGGAGCATTGCCGTGCGGATTTCCGAAGGCGGGCTGGCCGGCCTGGAGGTGACCGACGATGGCTGCGGGATGAGCGCGGCGGAAATGGCCCTGGCGCTGGAACGCCACGCAACCTCCAAACTGCCCGATGACCATATCGAACTGGTTGCGACCCTGGGCTTTCGCGGAGAGGCCTTGCCCTCGATCGCCAGCGTGGCGCGGCTGACCCTGGAAAGCCGCGCGCGGGGCAGCGCCGAGGGCTGGCGGCGGGTGGTCGATCACGGCGCCTTGGTTGAGCAAGGCCCTGCTGCGCTGCCGCCCGGCACCCGGGTGCGGGTTGAGGATCTGTTCGGCAAGATCCCGGCGCGGCGCAAGTTCCTGCGCAGCGCGCGCAGCGAATATGCCGCCTGCCTTGACGTGGTGCGGCGCCTGGCGATGGCTCGGCCCGACATCGGCTTTGTGCTGGAACACGACGGGCGGCGGATACTGGCAGTGCAGCCGGACGACGATCTGGCCAGCCGGGTCGCGCAGCTGGTTGCCCGTGAACTGGCGCAGGACGGGGTGGCGATCGATCTTGAACGCGGGTCCGCGCGCCTGACCGGGGTGGCCGGGCTGCCGACCTTCAACCGCGGGGTGGCCGATCACCAGTACCTGTTCGTCAACGGTCGGCCGGTGAAAGACCGGCTGCTGGTCGGCGCGGTGCGCGGGGCCTATGCCGACATGCTCGCGCGTGATCGCCACGCGGTGCTCGCCCTGTTTCTGGAAATTCCGCCTGAAGAGGTTGACGTCAACGTCTACCCGGCCAAGACCGAGGGGCGGTTCCGCGATCCGGCCTTCGTGCGCGGGTTCATCTTATCGTTTCTGCGCCACGCGCTGGATAGAGAGGGGCGGCGCAGCGCCCAGGCTCCGGCAACTCCGGCGATGGGCAACTGGCAAGCGGAACCAATCCGCGAACCGGCGCCAGCGCTGGCATCGCTGTTCGCGCGCGAATACGGCGCGGGCGGGGTGCGCGATGCCGCGCCGGTCTGGCGCGGTTATGAAGCGCAGGTCATGGCCCCGCCGTCCGGGCGCGCCGAAGTCGCGCTGGAGGAGCCCGCGCCGGTCGCCGCGCATCCGCTTGGGGTGGCGCGAGGCCAGGTCGCCAACACCTACATCGTTGCCGAGGCCGAAGACGGGCTGGTGATCGTTGATCAGCACGCCGCGCACGAACGGCTGGTGCTCGAACGGCTTAAGGCGGCGGGAGCGCAGGGCGCATTGGCCAGCAGCCAGGCCTTGCTGATCCCCGAAGTGGTTGAACTGGATGAACCCGATGCCGACCGGGTGGAAGGCGCTGCGGCGGCACTGGCGGAATTCGGTCTGGCGCTCGAACGGTTTGGCCCCACCGCAATGCTGGTCCGCGCGGTTCCGGCGGTGCTGGGCAAGGGCGATGTGCAGGCATTGGTCCGCGATATCGCCGACGACCTCGCGCAAAACGGCGCGGCGCTGCTGCTGGGCGAACGGCTCGACCTGGTGCTGGCGACAATGGCCTGCCACGGCTCGGTCCGGGCCGGGCGGGTGCTGAGCGTCGCCGAGATGAACGCGCTGCTGCGCGAAATGGAAGTCACCCCGCGATCGGGGCAGTGCAACCATGGTCGGCCAACGTGGGTGAAGCTGGCCCACGGCGATATCGAAAAGTTGTTCGGGCGGAAGTAGGCGGGTTCAGCTGCCCCGGACCCGGATCAGCCCGATCGATTGCATCGTGCAGACCAGCACGTCGTCCTGGTTGAACACCCGCACCGCGGACTGGAAGCTGCCCATTTCGGGGCGCGACTGGCTTTGCTTCTTGCTCAAGAGTTCGGTTTCCACCCGCAGAACGTCTCCCGGATAAACTGGTTTCAACCAGCGCAGTTCGTCGAGCCCGGGTGATCCCAGCCCGGCCTGCTTGCGCGCGGTGATGTTGTCCACCAGCATCCGCATGACCATGGCGCAGGTGTGCCAGCCGCTGGCGGAAAGGCGGCCGAAATGGGTCTGCGCTGCGGCTTCGTCGGACAGGTGGAAGGGCTGGGGATCGTACTTTGAAGCAAAGTCGATCACTTCCTCGCGGGTGACCGCGTAGCGGCCGAAAGCGGCTTTCGCGCCGACTTCAAGGTCCTCGAAATAGACCAGCCCTTCCTCACCCATTCGTCAGTTCCCCAAGCTCAACTTTGCAAACAGCGTGTAGCCCCATGGGTTGCCCCCATAGGCGGCGTCAAGCGCACTTGGCTTGGCATAGGCGTTGAGCGAACCGCCCAGCGCCAGCTCGAACGGTCCCAGCGGGATCCGCCGGGCATAGCCCGCCTGGAACTTGCTGACCCGGAACTTCACGTCGTGGAGCGGATCGGCGTGATCGGGGAACAGTTCATCGTTGGCGACGTTTTCGATCCGGCCGAACAGGGTGTTGTGATTGTCGAGATCCCAGTTTGCCTCGCCCAGCCAGGCCGAAAGCGTTTCGCCGGGCACGCGTTTCTTGGCAGAATAGGCGAGCATCGCCGAGATCTGGCGATTGGGCGAATAGTGCGCCGAAGCGGTGAAGCGGTTCTCGTTCTCACCGGGATGGGTTGCCTCCGGCTCCTTGATCTCGCCGTAGCTGGCCTGGATCGCCAAGGCGGGTGAGGGCGTCAGGGTGGCGCGCACCGACCAGCTGTCCAGCCTGGGCGTCTCGATGTTCCAGCGCGCCTCGTCCGGCTCGCGGCCGCGAAATGCGCTTGCCTCGATCTGGAACTTGGGCGTCGCATAGCCTGCCGTCACCACGCCGTAAGTGATGTGGGTCGAATCGAACCAGTGGTGGGTGATCGGCGGTTCGGGGTTATACCTGGCCGAGCCGCGATGCATGAAGGCCGAAGGGCCCAGCGCCGGTTCGCCGACCGGGCCGCCATAGAGGAACAGGCTCCCCGGTCCGGCATTGACGTCGACCCGCGCGGCCAGCTCCATGAACAGGTCGTGCGGATGCTGGCGGTCGACCAGCGGCAGGCCGTGCGCTGTCTCTCCGGTCGCGAACAGGTTGGGATAGCCCGACGGGTCCATCGCCGGTTCAAGGCTGAGCATCGACTTGAACTGGATCTTGCCCCAGCCGGTATCACGCTGGGCCGATAGCATCGCCATCGAGGTGAGATAGACCTTGTCATCCCCGCGCGGGCCCTTGTGGTCGGTGTACTGGAGCGAAACGGCGCCATGCGCCATCAGCATCCAGTCGCCGGCCATGGCGTGAAGGCCCTTCATTGCGCCTTCGTTGCCGGGGAGCCGGGCGGTGCCGGACCCTTCGGCGTAGGGCTGCATGCTTGAGCCCTTGGGCATGGAGTGGCCGGAATGATCCATTCCTTCCATGTCTTCCATTCCCGCCATGTCATCCATGGGCTGGGCCTGCGGCTGTTCGCCGCTGGGCTGATGCTGCATCGATCCCATGTCGTGCCCGGAATGGTCCTGGGCGAGGGCGGGGGCGGATAGGGTGAGGCTGCTGGCGAGCAGCAGCGCGGTGTGCGTTTTCATGATCTGTCCTGAATGTTCGTTGGGAAACGTCCGGCAAGGCGGACGGTTGCGAACGATCAGGCGCGGGGCGGCGGAGTTTCAGGCCCGGTGCCGGATTGCGGCAGTTGCCTAACCAGCCGTGCGGGTTCGGGCCGCGTCATGAGCGGTACTACTGCCTGGGGCGTGGCGACACCATCAAAGCGGGCGATGCAGCCGATGCATTCGTGGCGCTGGCCGTGATCGCCCTGGTCCCGCGCAGGCGCGGACCGTTCGTGGCAATCGTGCTTGCCGCTGGTCATGTGCATCTGCACCACGGGCAGCGCGCCGTTTTCCATCGGCGCAGCAAGCGCCGGAATCGACAGGCAAAGTGCCAGAAGGGCAAGGAGCAACCGGTGCAGCATCTGCAGGCGATCTAGACCGGGAACGGTCGCGGTTCAATCACACGTTGAACTTGAAGTGCAGGACGTCACCATCCTGCACGACGTATTCCTTGCCTTCCTGACGCAGTTTTCCGGCTTCCTTGGCGGCGGTTTCCCCGCCCAGACCGACGTAATCGTCAAAGGCGATGGTTTCTGCGCGGATGAAGCCGCGCTGCATGTCGGAGTGGATCTCGCCCGCGGCATCGGGGGCCTTGGCGCCCTTGTGAACGGTCCAGGCGCGGGCTTCCTTGGGGCCGACGGTGAAGAAGGTAATCAGGTGCAGCAGGTCATAGCCCGAGCGGATCACCCGGGCGAGGCCGGTTTCGTGCAGGCCCATCTCTTCAAGGAAGACCATCCGATCGTCCGGTTCCATTCCCACCAGCTCGCTTTCGATCGCGGCGGAAACGATCACCGCGTTGGCGCCTTCGGCCTTGGCCTTTTCGAACACCCGGGCGGAGAAAGCGTTGCCTTCGGCCGCGCTGCCTTCATCGACGTTGCAGACGTAAAGCACCGGTTTTGCGGTGAGCAGCTGGGCCTGGTTGAACACCCGGCGCTCTTCCTCGTCGCTGGGCATGGCCAGCCGGGCCGGCTTGCCATCGCGCAGCAGATCGAGCGCCGGGGCGAGCACGGCAGCGATCAGCTTGTTGTCCTTGTCGCCCTGCGCGGCCTTCTTCTGTGCGGCGGGCACGCGCTTTTCCAGGCTTTCGAGGTCCGACAGCATCAGCTCGGTCTCGACCGTTTCCGCATCCGAGATCGGATCGACCTTGTTGTCGACATGCTGGATATCGTCGTTTTCGAAGCAGCGCAGCACGTGGACGATCGCATCCACCTCGCGGATATTGCCCAGGAACTGGTTGCCCAGGCCTTCGCCCTTGCTGGCCCCGCGCACCAGCCCGGCGATATCGACGAAGCCCAGCTGGGTCGGGATGATCTTCTGGCTGCCCGCGATCGCCGCCAGTTGGTCAAGCCGGGGATCGGGAACGCCGACGTTGCCGACGTTCGGCTCGATCGTGCAGAACGGATAGTTCGCCGCCTGCGCCGCCTGCGTCTCGGTCAGCGCATTGAACAGGGTGGACTTGCCGACATTGGGCAGGCCGACGATACCGCAACGAAAACCCATCACTTACTCCGAAACCGGGGAAGCCGCGCCCATAGCGGCGTGTTGGTGCTTTGGCGAGGGGGCTAAAGCCGGGCCAGCCATGCTGCGGTGTCTGCAGGCCGGGTGAAACGGACGACCGTACCCGCAAAGCCTGCGAGCGCAGATGCATTGCGCCCGCGCCACGCACGGCGGAACCGTGCGATGTAGAGCAGAAATTCCGCATCGAGCCGCTCTGGACAGCCTTCGGTCATGTCCGGGCGCGCTTTGCCGCGATAGAGCCACCAACGCCGCAAGGACCGGGAAAGGCACAGCGCTGTCGAGTAGTCGAGCCAGACGACCGTGTCGGCCCTGGTGAGACGCCTGGCGAGAGTAGAGCCGTAATTGCCGTCGATTATCCAGCGATCCCCCGCCAGAACCCCGTCCAGCTCGGCCTTGCCTTCGTCGCGATCGCGTTCGATCCAGCCGGGCAGCCAGTACATCCGGTCCAGGTGGTGAAGCGGCAGGCCGGTGCGCTGCGCCAATTTGTGTGACAGGGTCGACTTGCCTGCACCGGGTGAGCCGATGACAAGTATGCGCTGCATGGATTCAATCCGCCAACCGCAGCGCCAGATCGCTCATGAAACGGGCATCGTCGCCCTTGGCCAGCCAGTCCGCCTCACCGGCGATGCCCCCCAACATGTCGGCCAGCGGGTCCATTTCGGCCTTGGCATAGTTGCCCAGGACATAGCCGGTCACGCGGTCCTTGTGGCCGGGGTGGCCGATCCCGATCCGCACCCGGCGAAAATCGGGGCCAAGATGCTTGTCGATCGAGCGCAGGCCGTTGTGGCCGGCGGTGCCGCCGCCCTGCTTTACCTTGACCTTGAACGGCGCCAGATCCAGCTCGTCGTGGAAGACAGTAAGGGCATCGGTGCCAAGCTTGTAGAACCGCAGCGCCTCGCCCACCGAGCGGCCGCTTTCGTTCATGAAGGTGGCGGGCTTGAGCAGCAGGATCTTCTCACCCCCGATCCGCCCTTCCTGAACCCAGCCGAGGAACTTCTTCTGCACCGGGCCGAAATCGTGGACTTCGGCCAGGGTGTCACAGACCATGAAGCCGCTGTTGTGCCGGTGGAAGGTGTACTGCGGGCCGGGATTGCCAAGGCCTACCCAGATTTGCACGCTGTTCTCCAAGCAAAAGCCGGACCGCATCGCTGCGGTCCGGCCTCTGATGGGGCAGGCCAGCCGCCCCGGTCAACCGT
>JBJTMC010000059.1:0-6171 GCA_046063325.1 Novosphingobium sp. | reverse complement strand
AAGGCGGGCGCGCTTCTTGTCGTCGCTTTTGATCACCGTCCACGGACACAGGTCGGTATCGGTCACCGCAAACATCGCTTCCTTCGCGCGGGTATAGTCATCCCACTTGTCGAGGCTGGCGACATCGACCGGCGAGAGCTTACTGCTTGAGCGGGTGGATCTTGCGTTCGGTGAATCGGCGCAGCTGTTCCTCGCGGCTGACCGAGAACCAGAACTTGATCAGGTGGATGCCCGATCGCACCAGGTTGCGCTCAAACTCGGGCGCCTCGCGCAGGAACTCCTCGTATTCATCGTCGCTGCAGAACCCCATCACCCGTTCGACCCCGGCGCGGTTGTACCACGAGCGATCGAACAGCACGATCTCGCCCTTGGTCGGCAGGTGGCCGACATAGCGCTGGAAATACCACTGCCCGCGCTCGACCTCGCTCGGCTTTTCCAGCGCGACGACCCGTGCGCCGCGCGGATTGAGGTGTTCCATGAAACGCTTGATCGTGCCGCCCTTGCCAGCCGCGTCGCGCCCTTCGAACAGGATCACCACCCGCGCGCCGGTTTCCTTGATCCAGGTCTGCAGCTTGAGCAGTTCGGCCTGGAGCAGGAACTTCTCGCGCTCGTAATCCTGGCGCAGCATCTTGTACTTGTAGGGATAGCCGCCCTCCTTCCAGCCGGGGGCAAGCTCGTCGCTGGTCTGACGCAGCGGGATCGCGGGCTGGGGCAGTCCAAGAAATTCGCGCAGCCGCGCGGCGTCGTCGGGCGCGGCGCCAGCGATCAGCGCTTCCAGTTCCTTGTGCGCGCCGCGCGCGGCCATCGCCTCGGCCGCAGCAAACAGCCCCTGCTGCGCCGCGACCACGCGCTCTTGCGCAATGCTCGCGCCGATCGCGGCGGCTTCGTGCCCGTCGGCTGGATCTGGATGGTCTTCACTCATAGCCCTGGGGCCTCGCTGTCGGCAATTTGTTGCAGTTTCATGGCAACCGCAAACATTTTGCGAAGGCGCGGATCAGGGCACCAGCACCGTGTCCTTGGCCTGAGGCAGCAGCGCCGGATAGTCGAGCGTATAGTGCAGCCCGCGGCTTTCGTGGCGGGACAGCGCCGAACGGACGATCAGATCGGCGCATTGCAGCAGGTTGCGCAGCTCGATCAGATCGGTTGAGACGCGGAAGTGGGCGTAATACTCCGCCACCTCGTCGGTCATCATCTGGATGCGGTGCTTGGCCCGTTCCAGCCGCTTGGTGGTGCGCACGATCCCGACGTAGTTCCACATGAACCGGCGGATTTCGGTCCAGTTCTGCTTGATCACCACTTCCTCGTCCGAATCGGTAACCTGGCTTTCGTCCCACGGCCGGATCGGCGGGACTTCCTCGAAGCTGTCCCACCGCGCCAGGATGTCGGCCGCCGCCGCCTCGCCGAAGACGAAGCATTCGAGCAGCGAATTGGACGCAAGCCGGTTGGCCCCGTGCAGCCCACTTTCGGTGCATTCGCCCGCGGCATACAGCCCAGGCAAGTCGGTGCGGCCCGCCAGGTCGATCAGGATCCCGCCGCAGGTATAGTGCTGCGCGGGGACCACGGGGATCGGCCCCGTGGTCATGTCGATCCCCAGCCCGATCAGCTTTTCGTATATATTGGGGAAGTGTTCGCGCACGAATTCGGGGGGCATGTGGCTGATGTCGAGGTGGACGAAATCGAGCCCGTCGCGCTTGATCTCGGCATCGTTGGCGCGGGCAACGATATCGCGCGGCGCCAGCTCTGCCCGTTCGTCGTAGTCGGGCATATAGCGGTGCCCGGTGCGGGGATTGGTCAGCCGCCCGCCTTCGCCGCGCACCGCCTCGGTGATCAGGAAGTTCTTGACGTCAAGGTTGTAGAGGCAGGTCGGGTGGAACTGCATCATCTCCATGTTGGAGACCCGGCAGCCCGCGCGCCAGGCCATGGCGATCCCGTCGCCGGTCGCGCCGCGCGGTGCGGTGCTGAACTGATAGACCCGGCCAGCCCCGCCGGTTGCCAGGATCGTCGCGCGCGCGGTATGGGCCGCGACCTTGCCGGTGCGCTCGTCCAGGGCATAGACCCCCCAGACCCGGCCCGAGCCCGAATAGCGTTCCTCGTGCCGCCCGGTGATCAGGTCGATGCAGGCCTGGTGCGGCAGCAGGGTGATGTTGGGGTGCGCCTGCGCCGCCTTGAGCAGCGCCTCCTGCACCGCCCAACCGGTCGCATCGGCGACGTGGACGATCCGGCGGTGCGAATGCCCACCCTCACGGGTGAGGTGGAGATGTTCGCCCCCGTCGGCTTCCTTGGCACTGTTGAACGGCACGCCCAGTTCGACCAGCCGGTCGATCGCATGGGGGGCCCGCTCGATCACGTATTCGACCGTCTCGATCCGGTTGAGTCCGGCGCCCGCCACCATCGTGTCGCGGATATGGTTCTCGAAGGTATCCCCGGCGTCTAGCACCGCCGCGATCCCGCCCTGGGCCCAGGCGGTCGACCCGCCGGTCAGCTCGCCCTTGGCGAGGACCAGCACCTTGACCTGTTCGGCGAGCGCCAAAGCTGCGGTAAGGCCCGCTGCGCCCGAGCCGATAACGATGACGTCGTGGGTCATGCGCTGCGCTCCATCGTTACCTTGATTGCTGGGCGCGCGACCGACCGGCACCACACGTATTGAACGGCAAACAAGGCGAGCTTGGATGCGAAAACCCAGATTGCCATGAACTGCGCCGCGCGCTCGGGACTGCCTGCGAGCACCATCGCGAGATTGAGCACACCTGTACCCAGCAGCAGCGCCGCCCAGGCTTTCTCGAACCGCCCCAGCAGTCGATCCGGCAGGTGCGCAGCGGCAATGGCCGGGATATATCGCGCCATCCAGCCGGATTTGAGCATCGAGCCGCCAATGATGCCATAGACCAGCGTGGCCTTTACCAACACGTAACGGGGATCGTTGGTCAGCAGGGTCAAGGAACCCACCACCAGCACCAAACCGATGCTGGCTCCTTGCAGGACCGCGATCGGCTTGTGGCGCAATTTTGCGAATATCAGCTGCCCAAGTGCGAGCACCATACCAACCGCCGCAGAAAGGCGCGGATCGCCGGTCAGCGCGAGCACTGCGTAGAATGCTAGAGTGGATCCAAGATCGACGACCAGCGGTGCAAACGCGCTGAGCAGCGTAGAACTTTCGAGCCGCCAGACCCCGCTCCGATCAGGCACAGCAGTTTCACTGGTGCTATCGGTAGCCCGATCGGAAGCCGGAGCATTCATGCCGCCACGGCACTCGTCAGGCTCACGAACACATCCTCGAGATCGGCCTCGCGGGTCGACACATCGACGATGCCAAAGCCCAGGCCCTGAACCACCGCCAGCACTTCGCCCGCGTTGCTGCGGTCCTTGTCATAGGTGATTTCCAGCGTGCTTTCGCCACTGAGTTCGCTCTTGAGGAAGGCGGCATGCGCAGGTGCGGCGCCGACCGGCTTGTCGACCGTGACCACCACGACCTTCTCCCGCGCCATTTCGACCAGCTCGCGGGTCGGCTTGTTGGCGATCAGCTGGCCGTGGTTGATGATCGCGATCCGGTCGCACAGCTGTTCGGCTTCCTCAAGGTAATGGGTGGTCAGCACCACCGTCACCCCGCCGTGGTTGAGCTCGCTGACCAGTTCCCACAACTGCCGGCGCAGCTCTACGTCGACCCCGGCGGTCGGCTCGTCCAGCACGATCACCGGCGGAGTGTGGACCAGCGCCTTGGCGATCAGCAGGCGGCGTTTCGTCCCGCCCGACAGGGTGCGGGCATAGGCCTGGGCCTTGTCGGACAGGTGGACCTGGCCCAGCAGCTCCAGGCTTTTGCGCGCCGCCTTGGGCACGCCGTAAAGCCCGGCCTGAATCTCCAGCACCTCGAACGGCGTGAAGAACGGATCGAACACGATTTCCTGCGGGACGATCCCGATCGAACGCTTGGCGTTGCGGACATCGGCATCGATATCGAAGCCCCAGATCTCTGCCGATCCGCCGGTCTTCATGACCAGACCGGCAAGGATGTTGATCAGGGTTGATTTGCCCGCACCGTTCGGGCCGAGCAGACCGAAGATCTGGCCCTGGGGCACATCGAAACTGACCCCCTTGAGCGCGTGCTTGGCCGGGGCGTTGCCGGCGGCGGCGTAGACCTTTTCAAGGCCGGAGATGCGGATTGCGGCGGGGGTTTCCATCCGCCCCGCTTAGCGGCTTGGCAAAGGGCCCGTAAAGCCCCGTCATGCGGCTGGTGAACGCGGTTTGTTACCGGGATGTTAACCAAGGTCCTGCAAGGTCCCTTCATGGCACGGCGGATAAGGCAGCGGGTATGAACTGGGGGGTTCTTCGATCCTGCACCAACAGGCAGGTCCTGACGCGCGGCTTTTGCGCAGTGCTGGCGCTTGCCTGCATGGCCGCCCTGCCCGCCCCGGCACTGGCCAAGGAACGCGTTACCGTTACCGGCGGCGCGCACGCCACGATCGTCGCCCCGCTGACCGTGGTGTGGGTCCAGGACATGAGCTTCGGCCGGATCGTCCCGCGCCCGCAGGCCGGAACCGTGACGGTCGACCAGATCACCGGCGCCTGCACCGTGACCGGTCCGATCCTTGAGGTCGGGCAATGCCGCTTTGCCCAGTTCTCGGGCATGGGCACCAAGAACATGAACGCGCGGATCTCGCTGAGCAACGTGGTCAACCTGACCGGTCCGGGCGCACCGATGGTGCTCGACAACGTGGTGCTGGGCACCAATTCCACGATCTCCTTTGCCGGGAATGCCAACGCCAACGGGCGGGGCGTAGGCCTGACCAAGGGCGGCAACGCGCAGAAATATTCGATCACCACCAACAGCGGGATCTATTTGCTGAACGTGGGCGGACGGCTCAACGTCAACGCCAACCAGGCGCCGGGCCGCTATACCGGAACGATCACGATCAGCGTCCAGTACCAGTAGGCTGGAAATGCCGCGCGCGCTTTGCTAGGGGCGCTGCCATGAGCATGCCGCCCGAAACCGTCACCGTCTCTTCGCCCCGCGTCTATTGCGATGGCGCATCCGGCATTCCCGGCGGCGCGGCGCTGGGCCACCCGCAGGTCTGGCTGGAAATCGATGAGCACGGCTACGTCGATTGCGGTTATTGCGACAAGCGCTTCGTGCTGAAGGGCGGTCCGGCTGACGGGGCCGATCAGGCGGCGCTTCCCGATCTTGGTCCCAGCGCGGGCTGATCAAGCCGCAGCAGGTGGCTGGCGTCCGGCGCACCGCCCCGGATAAACCCCAGCGCTTCATAGAAAGCGGCGCCGCGTTCGGTTGTGGTGCGCAGACGCAGCAGATCGAAGGATTCGCGCGACCGGGCAATGATCGCCGCCATCAGGGCCCGCCCCGCGCCGCCGCGCCGCGCGCCGGGAAGAACGTAGAGATGCCGCACCCGGCCGACGCCCTCCACCGCGCCATAGGGATCGCGGTTCAGCCCGCCGGTTGCCACCAGCCGGCCGCCGGTCCGCACCCCGAAATAGGTTTCGCCTGGCTTGTCAAAGCGGTTCGATCCGTCCTCCCAATGGGCGATCATCCGGTTCATGAAGGTAAAGCCTTCGCCCTCGGCGCAGGCGGCCAGCGCGCGAAGCTCGGGTCAGATCGCCGTAATCGGCGCAACAAGGCAGGGTCGGTTCATGACGGCAAGGATGTTTGCGACTGGCGCTCCAAAAGCAAGCACCTATATCGGGGGCATGACCGCATCCGATCCCCGCTCGCTGCTTTACCGCCAGCTTGATCCCGCCCGCGCGCGGGCGCTTACCGCCGATGCCCTGGCGCGCTGCGACGATGGCGAACTGTACATGCAGTTCATCGCCAGCGAGACCTTTGCCTTCGACGACGGCCGCCTCAAGACCGCCGACTATGCGCGCGATGCGGGTTTTGGCTTGCGCGGCGTATCGGGCGAGATGACCGGATTTGCCCATGCCAACGAAATCAGCGAAGCGGCGATCCGCCGCGCCGGGGAAACCCTGCAGCTGCTCGATCCGGCCAAGGGTCAGCCCGCCCCGCCGCCGCGGCTCAACAACCGTCACCTCTATACCGATCTCTCGCCGCTCGATGCGATCCCCTTTGCCGACAAGGTCAAGCTGCTCGAAACGATCGATGCCGCCGCCCGCGCCCGCGATCCGCGCGTGGCGCAGGTCACGGCCAGCCTTGCCGCAAGCTGGTCG
>JBJTMC010000058.1:0-5398 GCA_046063325.1 Novosphingobium sp. | reverse complement strand
GGTTGTTGGCGGCGTCGAGCAGCTCGCCCGAGAGGCGGGCAGCCATCGTGGTTTCGCTGCGGTTGCGGGCAGCGGTGATCAGCCAGCGGATGGCGAGAGCCTGGGCGCGCTCGGGGCGAACCTCGACCGGAACCTGATAGGTGGCACCACCGACGCGGCGCGAGCGCACTTCGATCTGCGGCTTCACGTTGTTCAGGGCATCGTGGAACAGCTGGATCGGATCGGCCTTGGCCTTGGCTTCCATGGTGTCCATGGCGCCATAGACGATCGATTCCGCGACCGACTTCTTGCCGTCGAGCATGAGGTTGTTCATGAACTTCGACAGGACCTGATCACCGAACTTCGGATCAGGCAGGATTTCCCGCTTCTCGGGACGACGACGACGTGACATGTCGCTAATTCCTTCTTTATCTTTCCGGCCTGACCTGCCCTTCCCTCAATCGTCACCCTGAACTTGTTTCAGGGTCCATCGGGAGGCTGGGTTAGCCGTATGAATTCCTAGAGCAGCGCTGGCATAGCCATGGATCCTGAAACGAGTTCAGGATGACGGCCTGCCGGGGCCGTCACTTCGGACGCTTGGCGCCGTACTTCGAGCGGCTCTGCTTGCGGTCCTTGACGCCCTGGGTGTCAAGCACGCCGCGCAGCACGTGATAGCGCACGCCCGGAAGGTCGCGCACGCGGCCGCCGCGGATCAGCACGACGCTGTGCTCCTGCAGGTTGTGGCCTTCGCCCGGGATGTACGAAATGACTTCGCGGCTGTTGGTCAGGCGGATCTTGGCGACCTTGCGCAGCGCCGAGTTCGGCTTCTTCGGGGTCGTGGTATAAACGCGAGTGCAGACGCCGCGCTTCTGCGGGTTCTGCTCCATCGCAGGGACCTTGCTCTTGGTCTTCTGCGGGACGCGGCCCTTGCGGACCAGCTGGTTGATCGTAGGCATGAAGTGCTCTTCACCTTGGTTGTGGCCACGGTCGGCAGGGCGAAGCGCAAACGAATCGCGCATGCAGCAAAGGCTGGGACCCTGCCCCGCCGCCGCATGTCGCGAGCCGAAAACACTCCACCCGGCTGAAAAGGCCGGGTTACTTTGACGGCTAGTGGCCCGCAGGCCCCGCACCGCCAATGTTCAGCTCAATCCGGGAAATGTCCCCGGAAGCGCGCGCCGTTAGGCCGATACGGCCCACGCGTCAAGCCATTTGCCCCGCGCCGGGCGCGCCATCCGGCCGCAGGACAGACCGCGCCGGTCTGGATCTCGGGCCACACGCACAGCCCTCGGGCCTGCCCTACCCTCTCCCCTGACGTCCAGAAACGCCCTTCGCTTTCCGTTCCCGGCTCGGCGGTTCGCCAAAGGCCTGGGTGTGCCAGCGGGTGAAGGCCCCGATCGCGCCGTAGCCCAGCATGTCGGCAATATCGGTAATGCGCATCCGCGGGTTAGCGAGGTATTGGGTGGCAAGCTGCATCCGCGCCCGGTTGAGGATCGCGCTGAAGCTGGTGGCTTCGGCATCGAGCATGCGTTGCAGGGTCCGAACGGTGACCCCCATCGAGGCTGCACAGGTCTGGATCGAAGCGCGCCCTGCCGGAAGCAGCAGGCGAATGAGCTGATCGACATCCTGCGCCGCGTTGCGCTCGGCCGGCTTCAGCGCCGCGTCCAGCAATTGCCGGGCATGATGGGCAAGCTGATCGTCTGCCCGGGCGCTTGGTCGATCGAGATCGGTGGTGGCCACAACAATACCGTTAAGCTCGCTGTCGAACTGCAGCGGGCAACCAAAGGTGCGCACGAACACCGCCAGTTCGGCCTGGGGCGGCGGTTGATGCGAAAAGCAAGCAAGCTGAGGCGCCCAGTCGGCACCCAGAACTCCGGCGCAGAGCCGGGTCAAGACGCCCAACGCAAGGTCCGCCGACTGGCGCGAAGGCTCAGGACCGCTGAGCGAGAAGTCTTCGCGCAAGATTGTCTCATCGCCGTAGGGTTCGATTTGCAGGACCAGGGTGGAGTTGATCCGGGCGCGGTAATCGTGCAGCGCGCCCAGCGCTCGGCGCAAGGTCGATTGGTGTGCGATCAGCAGGCTGGCGGCGCCCAGATTGGCCAGCGCGCGGCCTTCGGCCATGCGCAAGCCCAGGGTCATGCAGCCCGATCCAGCCGCGCTGCGTTCCAGCAGACGGATTGCGGCGCGCGCAAGAATAAGCTGCTCCGGATTGGCCAGCAGCTCGGCGCTGAGCCCCTGCTCCCTGAGGTAGGGTCGCGGATCAAGGCCAAGATTCGCCATGGTCTCGGAATAGCCCGACAGCGCCGCGACCCTGACCAACTCCACCATGTCCTGCCTCTTCGATCGTCATGGCACGAAATGGGAAAACTATGTCACGAAATGTGAAAACCGCAAGCGGCATCGGGCATAGTCTGACTCCAAGAAAACGGGAGAAGGATGCGATGGCCACGGTTGTGCGCTTTCACGAGACCGGTGGACCGGACGTGCTCAAGATCGAGGAGGCTGCTGTCGGCAGCCCCGGACCGGGCGAAGTGCGCCTGAGCCACGGCGCAGTTGGCTGCAACTTTGCCGATACCTATTTTCGGTCAGGCTATTATCCGGTCCAGCCGCCGTGCGGAATTGGGGTCGAAGGCGCAGGAACAATTCTTGAGATTGGCGAAGGCGTGACCAATGTCGCTGTGGGCGATCGGGTCAGCTATAACGGCGGCCCGTTGGG
The DNA here is from genome assembly GCA_046063325.1 of Novosphingobium sp. Lineage (GTDB taxonomy): Bacteria > Pseudomonadota > Alphaproteobacteria > Sphingomonadales > Sphingomonadaceae > Novosphingobium. Next base: position 2,706 of record JBJTMC010000058.1, on the reverse strand, counting down.
CGCCTATGCCACCGAACGGCTGATGCCCGCCGCGCCGCTGTTCAAAGTTCCTGAGGGGGTTTCGCTTGAAACCGCCGCGGCTTCGACCATGCGCGGACTTTCGGCAACATACTGGCTGATGAAAACCGATCCGCGACTGAAGGCGGGCGACTCCATTCTGCTGCATGCCGCGGCAGGCGGGGTCGGGCTGCTGGCGATCCAGATCGCCAAGCTGTTGGGCCTTCGGGTGATCGGCACTGTCTCGAATGAGGAAAAGGCCGCCAAGGCCCGTGAGATGGGCTGCGACGAAATCATCTATTACCGGCGCGAAGACGTTGCCGCACGGGTCAAGGAACTGACCGGGGGCGAAGGCGTGCAGACCGTGTTCGACAGCGTCGGCAAGGATACCTTCGAAGGCTCGCTGAAGTCGCTGCGACGCCGCGGTGTGCTGGTTGGCTGCGGCACGGCATCGGGTCCGATTCCCCCGATCGACGCGTTTCAGATGGTCGTCCAGGGTTCGGTCTATTTCACCCGGCCCGCTTTCGTAGACTACTTCGCCGATCCGGCCGAGCGGGCGGAACTGGCGAAATTCTGGTTCGACAACCTGTCTGCAGGCAAGATCAAGGTCGATATCGGGCAGCGCTATGCGCTCGAAGACTGCGTCCAGGCGCACCGCGACCTCGAAGCTGGCAAGACCATTGGCTCATCGGTGTTCGTGCTATGAAAATCGAGAAACTGACCCAGCATATCGGTGCAGAGCTGATCGGAGTGGACCTGGCCGAGGCGGCGAAGAACGACGATCTGTTCGGCGAAATCAAGGCCGCGTTGTTGGCCCACAAGGTGTTGTTCCTGCGCGACCAGGACATTTCCCGTCCCGATCACATCGCCTTCGCGCGCCGTTTCGGGCAGCTCGAGGATCACCCGGTGGCAGGCAGCGATCCCGACAATCCGGGGCTGGTGCGGATCTACAAGGACGAGAATTCGCCCCCCGATTTCTACGAGAATTCGTGGCATGCCGACACCACCTGGCGCGAGGCGCCGCAGATGGGCGCCGTGCTGCGCTGCGTGACCTGTCCACCGGTGGGCGGCGACACGATGTGGGCCAACATGGTGCGCGCCTATGAAGACCTGCCCGATCACATCAAGGAGACGATTGCCGGACTGAAGGCGCGCCATTCGATCGAGGCGAGCTTTGGTGCGCGGATGCCCGAGGAAAAGCGGCTGGCTTTGAAGGCGCAGTTCCCCGATGCGGAGCATCCGGTGGTTCGCACCCACCCAGAGACGGGCGAAAAGGTGCTCTACGTCTGCGGGTTCACGACCCATTTCACCAATTTCCACACCAGCGCCAATGTCCGTTATGGTCAGGACTTTGCCCCAGGCATGGGCAACTTGCTCAGCTACCTGATCGGCCGCGCCGCAATCCCCGAATACCAGGTGCGTTGGCGCTGGAAGCCCAATTCGATCGCGATCTGGGACAACCGCGCCACCCAGCACTATGCGGTGATGGATTACCCCCCTTGCGTGCGCCAGATGGAACGCGCCGGGATAATTGGCGACAAGCCGTTCTGATGAGGATCGACGGCGCCTGTCACTGCGGCGAGATCGCCTGGGAGGCCGAAATCGACCCCCAGGCGGTGCTGGTCTGCCATTGCACCGATTGCCAGGTACTGAGCGGCGGGGCGTTCCGCTGGGGGACGCTGATCGCCAGGGAGGCGTTCGTTCTCAAGCGGGGCACGCCCAAGTTCTATCGCAAGACTGGGTCAAGCGGCGCGAAGCGGGATCTGGCCTTTTGCGGAGATTGCGGCACCTCGCTTTACGGCACCCAGGCAGATCATCCGACCACCTATTCCCTGCGGCTAAGTGGGGCGCGTCAGGCCCGCGAACTGCCCCCAAAAATGCAGATGTGGACCCAAAGCCAGCTCGATTGGGTCGGCGCGATTGCCGACCTGCCAGCGATTTCCCAACCGAACACTTGAAAGGAGAAGACCCATGCAGTTCTTCGACGAAAGCCTGCTTCCCGAAAACCAGGATCCGCTGGTCATCCAGGTCGCACCCTATGCCCCTAGCTTCATGCCGCAGGACAGCGACGACATTCCGGTCAGCTATGCCGATCAGGTCCAGAAGGCGGTCGATTGCTACAACGCCGGCGCCACCGTGCTTCATCTCCACGTGCGCGAACCCGATGGCACCGGATCGAAGGATCTCGACCGGTTCAACGAAATGCTCGACCGGTTGCGGACCGCGGTGCCCGATATGGTGCTGCAGGTCGGCGGTTCGATCAGCTTTGCCCCCAAGAGCGAGAGCGCGGCTGCGGAATGGCTCGATGATGATACCCGCCACATGCTGGCCGATCTCAAGCCCACCCCGGATCAGGTCACGCTGGCGGTCAACACCAACCAGATGAACGTGATGGAGCTGATCAGCGAGGACGACTGCCGCGGGACCTCGATGGGCGAGAGCAACTACGCCGAAGCCTATACCGAGATGTATTACGAAGCCGGCCCCAAGTTCATGAAGGAGCACATGAAGCGCCTCACCGCTTCGGGAATCCAGACCCACTTCATGGTGACTTGCGCGCGCGATCTCGAAACGATCGAGCGGCTGGTCCGCACCGGGCACTACATGGGCCCGATGGTGTGCAACTGGGTGGCGATCGGCGGCGGTGCGGACGGCCCCAACCCGCGCAACCTGATGGAGTTCGTCAACCGGCTGCCACAGAACGCCGTG
>JBJTMC010000057.1:0-5346 GCA_046063325.1 Novosphingobium sp. | reverse complement strand
CCGCACCCGGTTGCGGGCCACGGCGCCAAACTGCTGAACGATCAGGATGCGGCGATGCACCGCCAGGTGACCGAGGCGGTCCACGCCGCCGCGCCGGACGTGAAGATCGTGATGCAGATCCTCCACACCGGACCGCTGGCTGGAACGCCCGCTTGCGTCGCGCCGTCCCGGGTCAAGTCGCGGATCGCGCGCTATGCTCCGAACGAACTGACCGAGGACGGGATCGAGGAACAGATCGCCGCCTTCGCCAATTGCGCGCGACTGGCCAAGCAGGCGGGCTATGACGGGGTCGAGATTATCGGTTCGGCGGGCTATCTCATTTCCACCTTCCTGGTCGAAAAGACCAACCGGCGCACCGACCGGTGGGGCGGATCGTGGGAAAACTGCATGCGTTTCCCGCTGGAGATCGTGCGGCGGGTCCGCGCCGCGGTGGGGCCGGACTTCATCTTCGTGTTCCGGATCTCGGCGATGGACATGCTCCAGGGCGGGCTGGCCTGGGAGGAAGTGGTCGGCCTGGCCAAGGCGCTCGAAGCCGAAGGGGTCGATGTGATCTCGACTCACTTCTGCTGGCACGAAAGCTTTGTGCCGACGATCGCCACCATGGTCCCGCGCGCGGCCTTTACCCAGGTGACCGGGCGGCTGCGCAAGGAACTGGGCATTCCGGTGATCACCAGCAACCGCATCAACATGCCCGACGTGGCCGAAGAAGTGCTGGCGCGCGGCGACGCCGATCTGGTTTCGATGGCGCGGCCGATGCTGGCCGACGCCGATCTGGTCAACAAGGCGTTCGAGGGCCGCGAGGACGAGATCAACACCTGCATCGCCTGCAACCAGGCCTGCCTCGATCACACCTTCACCGGCAGGCAGACCAGCTGTCTGGTCAACGCCCGGGCCTGCCGCGAAGTGGAGGTGACGATCGCGCCCACCGCCGCGCCGCGCCGGATCGCGGTGGTTGGTGCGGGCCCGGCGGGCCTTGCCTATGCCACCATCGCCGCCGAACGCGGCCACGCGGTGACGCTGTTCGACGCTGCGGCCGAAATCGGCGGGCAGTTCAACCTGGCCAAGCGGATCCCCGGCAAGGAAGAGTTTCACGAAACGCTGCGTTATTTCGCGCGGATGATCCAGCTGCGCGGGGTGACCCTGCGGCTGGGCACCCGGGTCGACGCGGCGATGCTGACGGCGCAGGGCTTTGACGATGTGGTCGCCGCCACCGGGATCACTCCGCGGACCCCCGCGCTGGACGGGATCGATCATCCCAAGGTGGTCAGCTATATCGACGTGATCACCGGGCGCGCTCCGGTCGGCCAGAAGGTCGCGATCATGGGCGCGGGCGGGATCGGCTTTGACGTGGCCGAACTGATCACCCACCAGGGCACCAGCGCGTCGCTCGACATCGCGACCTTCGCGCGCGAATGGGGGATCGACTTTGAAGGCCACCCGCGCGGCGGGGTGACCGGGATCGAGCCGCAGGTAGCCAGCAACGGGCGCGAGGTTACCCTGCTTCAGCGCAAGGCCACCCCGGTTGGCCAGGGGCTGGGCAAGACCACCGGCTGGACCCACCGCCTGACCCTGCAGCGGCGCGGGGTGAAGATGGTCTCGGGCGTCGACTACGCAAAGATCGACGATGCCGGGCTGCACTGCGTGATCGGCGGCGAGCCGGTGCTGATCGATGCCGATACGGTGATTGTCTGCGCCGGGCAGGAACCGGCGCGCGGCCTGTATGACGATCTGGTCGCGGCAGGCGTAAAGGCGCAGCTTATCGGCGGGGCGTTCGAAGCGAGCGAACTCGACGCCAAGCGGGCGATTCTGCAGGCAACCGAACTGGCCGTCGCGGCCTGAGGCAAACCTCGCCTATCCGGCCCGCCCGTCGCTGCGCCTTCGGACATAGATCGCGGCGTTGCGCGCCAGCCACGGCAGCAGTCCGCAGGCCAGGACCAGCCCGGCCGCAACCAGCAGCCTGCCGTCCTCGAAGTGCAGCGCCGCGCAGATCCGCAGCACGGCCGCGCCCTGGATGGCACCGAAGGCCAGCCAGGCCGTGCCGGTCATGGCAAGCGGCCGGCCCGCGTGACCCTGGGTTACGCGCGTGACCATCGCCACCAGCAGGCTGGCCGCAAATCCGATCGTCAGGGCATGGACCGGGGCCAGGCCAAGCGGGAAGCCAGCGTCGGCGAGGGCGGACAGTCCGAACCCCAGCGGGGCCCAGGCAAACCCCCAGATCAGCACTTGCAGCAAGCCGGGTGCGGCCGATCGCGGCCACCATTTCCAGCCCATCGTCGCGGTGAGCGCGAGCAGCCCGCAATCGGCCGCGAAGGACACGTCCTGCCGGTCAAACCACTGCCCCGCGAGGCGCAGGGCGAGCAGCGCCCACAGCGCCGCGAGCAGCCAGTCGGGCCGCCAGCGCACATAGTCCTGCACCACGTTGCCCGCGAAGAACGGGAGCATGCGGTGCGCGACGGTCAGGAAGATTGGCAGCAGGAACCCGGTAATCCCGATCTGGTTGGCGTGGCGCCACAGATCGCCCTGGTTGGTGCCGAGCGCCCGGATCGACAGGATCAGGGCCAGCAGACCGCACAGCAGCGCGGCCAGCGCCGAGACCGCGTGCCAGTTGACCGGCTTGCCATCGCGCCGGTGGATCGCCGCAACCCGGCCAAGCGCGCCGATCGCCAGGACCCAGGCCACCGCGACGAGTCCGAACCCGGCCAGCACGAATGGCGCGCGTCCAAACCACAGCCCGGCGTGGGCGGCCAGCGCGCCCGCTGCCTGCAAGGCCGCGATCGGACCGAAAGCGCGGGCACCCAGATCGGGCTGCCCCATCCAGCGCGGAAATACGGTGAGCAGGAAGCCCATCACGAACGGCGGAAAGACTAGAAACAGCATGACCGGGGCGTGGAGCAGGGCTGATGGCAGATCGCCCTGGGGCAGCTGCGGTCCACCCAAGTGCAAGCCGATCAGTTGCGCCAGCCACCAGGCCGCGATCAGGCCAAGATTGACCGACCCGACCAGGAACAGCAGCCGGTGCGGTGCGGCAAACAGGATGGCGAGACGCGGGGTCATGCTTCAGCGCGGTCCCTGCAGGCCGCGAAATCTGGTCCGGTGTCCGGCACCACTAAGTCATCAATCATCATCACGCGGCATGATGTCACAGGAGCGGGGCCGTGTCTTGATACTTGTCAAATAAACCCGCGCGAATCTCGCTATGCGCGGCAACATGAATCAACCAACCCGCGCAATCTTGCCGCTCGCCCTCGGACTTTGCTGGTCATCTGCCGCGCTGGCGCAGCAAGCAGCTCCGCCGGTTTCGGTCTATGCCGATATCCGCTACCGGCTTGAGGTGGTCGATCAGGCCGACCTGCCGGACACCGCCACCGCCTCGACCCTGCGGGTCCGGGCCGGGGTCAAGACTCGCGAATGGCACGGCCTGAGCGCCGTCGTCGAAGGCGAGGCGATCGCGGTGCTGGGCAAGGCCAGTTACAACGACACCGTCAACGGCAAAACCAATTTCCCGGTGGTGGCCGATCCCGCGGATGTCCTGCTCAACCAGGCATACCTGCGCTGGCGGCCCGATCCGCGCTTCGAGCTGACCGCCGGTCGCCAGGCGGTCAACTATGACAACCAGCGCTGGATCGGTTCGGTCGGTTGGCGGCAGAACGACCAGACGCTGGATGCCGTCCGGGTCGCGGCCAAACCGTTCAAGGGCGTGGCGGTCGACTATGTCTATGCCTGGCGGGTCAACCGGGTGTTCGGGCCGGATTCGCCGCAGGGCATCTGGCACGATACCGCGATCCACGGGCTTCGCGCTTCCTATACGATCAAGAATATCGGCACGCTCTCGGGCTATGGCTACTGGCTGGATGTCCCCTCATCGCCTGCCAGCAGTTCGCGGACCCTGGGCGCGCGGATCACTGGCGAGCATGCCGTCGGCAAGGGCTACGCTCTGCTCTATGCCGCCGAATATGCTCGCCAGCAGGATTTCGGCGCAAACCCCCGCACCTTCGCGCTGAATTACTGGCTGGTCGAGCCGGGGATCAAGGCCGGACCGGTCACGACCAGGCTGGGCTTCGAGCGGCTTGAAGGCAACGGCACCGCGGCCTTGCAGACCCCGCTGGCCACCTTGCATGCCTTCAACGGCTGGGCCGACAAGTTCCTGACTACCCCGGCCAACGGCTTGCGCGATCTCTATGTCGACGCATCCTTCAAGGTTCCCGGCAAGGGTCCGCTGGCCGGACTGACGCTGCGCGGGGCCTGGCACGATTTCAATTCGACCCGGCTGGGGATCGGTTACGGGCAGGAATGGGACGCGCTGGTCAGTTATCCGCTGACCAAGCAGATCGGGCTGACCGCCAAGTTCGCACGGTACGATGCGCAAGCCTTCGCCGCCGATACCACCAAGGCCTGGTTCCAGATCGAAGCGAAGTTCTGAGGCTTAGGTTTAACCCGGCTCGTCATCCTGCACCGGGTCGGGCCGGACGAAGGCTTGCAGCGCGGCGCGGTCGCCGATCCGGATAAGCGCGCCGTCAACCTCCAGCCCGTGCTGGCCCAGTACGCCGAAAGCCCGCGACAGGTTTTCGGGCGTCATCCCGAGCAGCGAGGCGACGAGCCGCTTTTCCGCGCGCAGTTGCACCTTGCCCTTGCCGCCCTGGCGCTGTTCCTGCTGCAGCAGCAGATTGCCCAGCCGCTCGGCCGACTGGCGAAGCTTCATGTCGGCCAGCGCGCGGACCATGTCGCGGTAGGCCAGCGCCAGCTCGCGCATGGTGGCCTGCATCAGGGCGCTGTCCTCTTTCACCACTTCGCGGACCAGCGCGGCGGGGACCAGCAGGATCCGCGAGGAGGCGAGCGTGCGGGCCGACATCAGATAGGGCATGTCGGTGACCACTGCCGCCAGAATGAAGCTGGAGACCGGCTCGACCAGCCGCATGGTCGTGTCGCGGCCGGCGCTGTTGGCGTAGAGTTCGACCAGGCCGTCGATCAGCACGTACAGGAAATCCGGCCGTTGCCCCAGCTCGAACAGGGTCAGTTGCGGCGGAAAGACTTGCAGGAACGATCCCGAGAAGATCCGTTCGCGCTGCTCGTCCTGCATTTCGCGGAACAACGGCAAGCTGGCGATTTCGGGCTTTTCACCGGGACGCACGGGGTGGTCTTGCTCCTTGAACAGACAGCCTGCCTAGCCGACCGCTTGATCTTCATCAATCGAACTCTTGATCTTCTGGTCGTCCGCTCCTGCCCAAGATCAGCCGCGTTGCCGATAGCCTCGCGCCCGGTTTCCAATTTGACCGCGATCAACTTTTTCGGCGGCGACCCGTCCATGCACGACTCACGAAACTGCAACAGGCGGGCCAGGATCATGCC
>JBJTMC010000056.1:0-17789 GCA_046063325.1 Novosphingobium sp. | reverse complement strand
CTCTTTTGGTTTGTGGCGCGCCCGGAACGATTCGAACGTCCGACCCTCAGATTCGTAGTCTGATGCTCTATCCAGCTGAGCTACGGGCGCGTTGGAGAGGCGCTAATAGGCACCTCGTTCCGGCTTGGCAAGCGGCTAGTTTGCCCTTGCCGCAAGGAAAATGACAAGCCTGCGGGCAAGCGGCACGTCCAGCGGAGGCATGGCCAAACCGGATAGCTCGGTCGGCGCAAACCAGCCGATTTCCTCTCCGTCCAAGCACACCGGATCCCCGATCCAGGTTCGGCAAATGTAAAGCAGGATGACATGCGGCTGCGTCTCGCTGGCGGAGAAGCTGAGCGGCTGCAGCGAATCGGGTTTCACCGCGATTCCGAGTTCTTCCGAAATCTCGCGGCAAAGCGATTCCGTCAGGGATTCTCCTGCTTCCACCTTTCCGCCGGGGAATTCCCAAAGGCCACCATGCTCTGCCCCTAGCCGCCGGCGTTGCATCAAAACCTGGCCGTCGGCGTCGATCAACGCCGCCGAAACCACCGGAACGATTGTCGGAAATTCTTTCACGTTAAGACCTGGCTTAAACCTTTTCTTAGGGACGCAATCGGTAATTGGCAGGAACTCTGCCGGATTGGGGGCACCGTACTGATGAAGAAGCTGCTCAAGAGACTGTCAAGCGACGTTCGCGGCACTTCGTCTGTCGAGATGGGACTTATCTGCGCACTGATCGTGCTGGCCATGCTCACCGCCCTGCAGGACTTCGCGGCGGGCAGCATCTCGATGTGGAACACCGTGACCACCCGCACCAGTGACGCAATTAGTGGTGCCGCAGCTTAAACATTTCGCAAGAATTTCCCCTTAGTCCGGTTTTTGCTCAATCCGGGTGACAGGGAAAGAGCCGGGTAAATTGACTGCCAAACAGGAGACTGAAAATGAAGTTCATCAAGAAGCTTTTCCGTGACGAAGCTGGTGCGACCGCCATCGAATATGGCCTGATCGCTGCTCTGATCGCCGTTGCCGCCATCACTGCCATGCAGGGTCTGGGCAGCGAGCTGCAGACCACCTTCAACACCACCTCGTCGGCTATGCAGGGCGCCAACGCCTAATCGCAAGCCAACAGGCAAAAAAAGCAGAGGGCGGCAGGGAAACCTGCCGCCCTTTCGCTATGTCCGCCGCACGAATAAACGCGCGCGGTCAATAGGTAACCAGCTTGACCCGCTGTCCGGCCGTGATGGTCGAGGTGGACTGCAAGCCATTCAGGACAAGGAACCGGTCAAGCGGCGCGTCGGTATAGGCCATGCGCGCGCTGAGCGACTGCACGGTGTCGCCTTTCTTTGCAGTCACCACCATCAGTTTGCGCGGCTTGACCGCGCTCGCCTCGGTCACGCTGATCCGGCGCATCGAAGCGTACATCGGCTCGAACACGGCCGTCCCCCCTGCCTGGACGATCGTCATGAAGTGGAAGGCATGGGTCGCATCGAACTGATAGGCGAAGACCGTCACGTCGACCGCGCTGTTGTTGCCCTGCGATACCCGCGCCACGGCATAGGCGGCGGGAATCGAATTGACCGTGGTCTTGTTCACCTGGCCCGGCGTGATCGTCACCTTGTTCGATTGCCCAAGTTCCGTGAAGACCGAGCGGACATAGGCATCAAGATCGCCGTTATAGGCTGCGGCGGTCAATTGCCCCTTGCCCGACTGACCGCTGATCGACACCGCCTGGGTCCCGTTGACCAGGAAAAAGCCCTGCGGCGCTTCGAACGAGAATTTTTCGACCGGGTGGATGAATTTGCGGCCTTCGACGATCCCTTCCTTGGGATCATCACCATAGATCAGCCCGCCAATGTTGTTGAGGAAGGTATCGCGGTTGGTCGTGCCCGAAGCGTTGGCCCCCGCCAGCCGCAGGGTCGTGGTCACGCGCGAAGCGGGATCGGGGTGAGTCGAAGCCCATTCCGGCACCCGGTCGGAACTGCCAAGCAGCCTGGCGTTGAGCGAATTTTGCGCCGCCAGACTGGCCAGCACTGTCGACATTGCGCGCGGATCGTACCCGGCCTTGCGCAGGTACTGGATCCCCAGGCTGTCCGCCTCGCTTTCCTGGCTGCGCGAAAACTTCAGCGTCAGCAGTTGCGATCCCTGGAGGAACCCCTGCTGCAGGTATTGCCCGACCTGGCTGTTACCCAGAACGACGCCGGACAGCACCGCACCAAGCACGCCGATGATCTGGTTGCGAGTCGCCGCGCTCTGCCGCTTGGCCGAGTGGCGCGCCGCAACGTGGCCGACTTCGTGGCCCAGCACCCCGGCCAGTTCGGCTTCGTTGTTCATCAGGGCGACGAGCTGGCGGGTCGTGTAGATATAGCCGCCCGGGATCGCGAAGGCGTTGTCGACCGAGGAATTGAGCAGGGTCACCGTAAAATCGCCCTGTGCGTTCGACAGCCCGGACTGAACCGCGATCTTGCGCCCGACCGTCTGGACATAGGTGGCCTGCGGCCCCGACATCGCTCCGCCGAATTCGGCGACGAGCTGCGGATGGGCCTTGGCGCCCTCGGCCTTGTCGGCGGCGCTGATCGCCTGCACGGTGCTTTTCGGCGCCGCCGCACCGGCGGGTGTGCTTTGCGAACCGACCACACCGGCCGGAATCACCAGTGCGACACCAAGTATAAGCGAAAGGGTCCGCGACTTCGAAAGCGTCGGTGCGGGCATGGACGGGTTCCTCCTCGAACAAAATCCGATGGTTAACAGGCTAGCCCCGCCCGGAACGATTGGAAACCCCCAAGGTTCCCTTGTCGCTCAACTCTCTCCGATGCGGAGAAAGCGTTCTTCGCGCAGCAGCCGCAGCTTGTCCGGGGCAAGCTTGCCAAGATGGTCCAGTTCTTCGCCGATCGCCTTGGCCAGCGTTCCCGCCGTCAGCGCCGGATCGCGGTGTGCCCCGCCGACCGGCTCCTTGACGATCCGGTCGATCACGCCCAGCGAGAGCAGATCCTGCGCGGTCACCTTCATCGCCTCGGCCGCTTCCGCAGCCTTTTCGTTGGTCCGCCACAGGATCGAGGCGCAACCTTCGGGGCTGATCACCGAATAGACCGCGTGTTCCAGCATCAATACGCGTTCGGCACTGGCCAGCGCCACCGCCCCGCCCGATCCGCCTTCCCCAACGATCACCGACACCATCGGCACCGGCAGGGCCAGGCAGGCTTCGGTCGATCGGGCGATCGCTTCGGCCTGGCCGCGTTCCTCGGCCTCGATCCCCGGAAATGCACCCGAGGTATCAACCAGGGTGACGACCGGCAGGCCGAAGCGGCCGGCCATTTCCATCAGGCGAATCGCCTTGCGGTAGCCCTCCGGCTTGCCCATTCCGAAATTGTGCTTGATCCGGCTTTGGGTATCGTTGCCCTTTTCGTGACCGATCAGCATCACCCGCGGTCCGTTGCCATCGGCGCCCAGCCTGGCGAACCCGCCGATAATCGCCTGATCGTCGCCGAAATAACGGTCCCCTCCCAGCGGCATGAACTGGCTGAAGGCCTGGGCCACATAATCAACGAAATGCGGGCGCATCGGATGCCGGGCGACCTGGGTCTTCTGCCACGGCGTCAGCGCCTTGTAGGTGCTGGCCAGCAGGTCCGCGCTCTTGATTTCGAGCCGCCGGATTTCCGAACCGATATCGACATCGCCTTCGCTGGCGGTCTGGCGCAGCTCGGCAATACGGGCTTCAAGCGCGGCGATCGGCTTTTCGAACTCTAGGTAGGAGATCATCGTGCCGCGCTAGCCTTGACTGCCCCGGACGGCAAGAGCCATCCGGCGCGCTATCCGGCCGACCTTCTTGCCGCCAACGGATGCCGCGCGTTGACCAGCGCGACCAGCCGCGCCGAATCGACATGGGTATAGATCTGTGTGGTCGCGATATCGGCGTGGCCCAGCAGGGTTTGCAGAACCCGCAAATCCGCTCCGCCCTCGAGCAGGTGCGTGGCAAAGGCATGGCGCAGAACGTGCGGACTGACCTTTTCGGGATCGATCCCGGCCCGTGCCGCCAGTGCCCGCAGCAACTGGAACAGCCGAATCCGGGTCAAGTGACCCTGCCGCGACGTCGATGGGAACACGAACTTGCCGTCCCCCCTGCGCAGCGCCAGCCAGCGCGACAAGGCCCGCCCGGCCCGCGTGCTGACCGGGACCATGCGCTGCTGGCCGCCCTTGCCGGTTACGGTCAGGAACGGCGCGTCGCGTGGGACTGCCGCCAACGGCAAGGATACCAGTTCGGTGGCCCGGAGCCCGGAACCATACAGCAGTTCGAGCAGCGTCAGCATCCGTACCGCATCGGGCTTGTCTCCGTTCGCCTCGTCTTCGGCGCGGGCGAACAGCGCCTCGACTTCAGCGTGACCCAGCAGGCGCGGCAACGGCCGACGCGCGCGCGGGCGCGGCAGAGCGGACGACGGGTCGTCCTTTCGCCAGCCTTCATCGACCAGGAAGGCAAAGAACTGGCGCAGAGCCGAACATTTGCGGGCCAGACTGGACGGGGCCAGCGAGGCCCATGCCGCCCCCAGTGACGCCAGCGCGGCGCCATCTGCCGCAACCAGATCGCCGATCGCTTCCTCGGCGCCGTCCAGATCGCGGCGATAGGCGGCAAGAGTATTCGTCGCAGCGCCGCGCTCGGCAGCGAGCATGGCCAGGAACGAGTCTGCGGCGGCAGAGATGGTTCAGCCCCGGGCGACCGCTTCGGCCGCGATCATCCGCGCCTCGGCGCCAAGACCAACGCGGCTCAGCGCCGCGACGATGTGATAGAGGTGGACGCTGGTCATCTTGTCCCAGCCATCGCCCTGCATACCGATTCCGGCCAGAAGGGCCACCAGTTCGCGGTTGTTGACGTCTGCCGCCTGGTCGATCAGCCGGGTCCAGTTGGTCCGGCGTCCAAGATCGATGCCAAGCTTTTCGGCAAAGTTCTTTGCGGCCGCATCGTCTACCCGGCCCAGCCCCGCCAGCCCGGCAAGCAAAAACCGCGACTTGCGGTAGCCAGAGCTGGAATCGTCGCCATGAAAACTGTTGAGCGCGCTGCCATCGACCGGCTGGGCACGCTGCGACGCCGCAAGGGTCAGCAAGGCCCAGGCCTGGCTTCCGACTTCGGCCTGACCCGCCCATTTGAGCGCGTTGGCGTCAAGCCCGGCAGTAAGCATCGAAGCCACCAGGTCGGGCGCGTCCTTGGCGAAGTCACCCGAAACCGGCATCCGCGCCGCGGCATAGGCCGTCAGCACCTGGCGGGAATAGCGCGTCTCGGGATCGGTTCCACCGTCCCATAGCTTTCGGATCGCAGCCATACGGTCGGCCGGTGTATCGCCGACATAGGCGGCGCGCAGGTCATCCGCCGCGGTCGACCAATCGCCGGTAATGTCGTCCTGATCGTAGATCTGGCCGTAAAGATCCACCATCGCCGTGCCGGAAAGGATACCGGTCGCGGCGGCCCGGTCCGCTCCGGCGGCGCGGGCCTGCAGCGACAGCATCGGCGCCGTTGCCGCGGCCCAGGCATAGCGCGGCGGCGTGCCCTTCATCAGCGCGGGCGGCGGTTCGACCCCGACCGCCGAGGCCAGGGCATAGCGCCACGGATTCATGTCGCTGACCCCATCCCATTCGATCTTTACCGCGCGGCGCATCTTGCCGGCCGCTCCGGCATATTTCTGAGCCAGCAGCAGGTCGATCTTGGGCCAGGCGCCTTCGTTCTGCAGCCGATCGAGCTGCGCCATGCCGACCGCACCATCGCCCTGGAACGAGGCGCAGATCGCCTTGAGCACGCGCCAGTCGGCATCCTTGCGGCCGCCGCCCTGGATCGCGACAACCGGGCATATTCCGGTAAAATCGGCCGTGAAGGTATAGGCATCGACCGCCGCATTGGTCAGGCTGTCGGTGTAGTTCCCGGCATCGACATCCTGGACCATTGCGCGGGCCAGATCGCCCTCGCCCATCCGGACCAGCAAGCTGGCACGCCATCCGGCAAAGTCAGCCGGATTCATCCCGGCAGGCGCATCGAGCCGCGAAACCAGCGCCCGACGCACCAGGATATGACCCCAGCGCGAAACCATCCGGCCCTTGTTTCCGGTCAGCAGAAGCTGGACCAGCTTCGGGTCCTGCTTGCCCAGCGAACCCGCCGGGAAGCCGCCTTCATCCTCGGCCAGCACGCCGACCTGGTGCATCGAGCGCCGCGCCGCAGAGGGCATGTCGAACTTGGGTTTAAGCCCCAGCATCTCGTCGAGATCATCCGGGCTCATCGCCTCAAGCTCTCGCAGCGTGGGGATCGGCTTGCCGTTGGGCAATGTTCGCGGCGCCGCAGCCGCGCGGGGCGCATCGCCGGTCCCGCTCGAACCGGGCAGCGGCTGGATCACCGGGGTCGCACCGGGAGACGGCGCGGAGCCTTCAGCCGGTTTCGCCTTGGGCTTCTCGAACCCGGGTGGCAGCAGCGATTCGGGCGAATCCTGCGCCGCGAGCCACGCGGAACTGAGCGCCAGCGTGGCACCAGCGGCAAGCAGCAGGCCGCGCCTCACCGGGTCACCTGTGGCAACACGGCCGGAACCGATTGCTCGCGCAGCGGGCGTTCGCCGCCGTCTGCCCAGGCCCAGCCAAGCAGCGCGCCCAGTGCCAGCAACGCGATTACCACCCATACCGACCTGCGACCACTCAACGCCACGCGCGACCTCTCCAGCCCGAAACTTGCACTGCGGCCTAGCCCAACTATAGGCGGGGCCGCAATGGAACTCGACGAATCCCTGCTTTCATCAGCCGAAATCGAGGCGCTCGCGCGGCGGATCGATCGACCGGTTGTGCTGGTCGGGCTGATGGGCGTCGGAAAATCGAGCATCGGACGCAAGCTTGCCAGCCAGCTCCACATGGGTTTCGTCGATGCCGACGAGGAGATCGAGCGCGCCGCACAGATGTCGATCAGCGAGATATTCGCCCAGTTTGGTGAGCCCTACTTCCGTGATGGCGAACGCCGGGTAATTGCGCGCCTGATCGACGGCCCCGGCACGCGCAGGGTGATTGCCACCGGCGGCGGGGCTTTCGTGAATCCCGAAACCCGGGCCATGATCCTTGCCAAGGCGATCCCGGTCTGGCTCGACACCACTATCGATGTGCTGGTCGAACGGGTCGGGCGCAAGGATACCCGCCCGCTTCTACGCGGCGGAGACCCCCGCGAGATTCTGACTCGGCTCAAGGCCGAACGCGAGCCTGCCTATGCGGAGGCTCCGATCCGTGTCATGAGCAGTTCCGGCCCGCAAAGCCGCACGGTGGCACGGGTCCTGAAAGGAATTGCCCAGTGGCTGTGATCCCCGTCGATATCGCCGGTGCGCCCTATGAGGTGCGGATTGGCACGGGTCTGCTGGCAGGCCTGGTCGAACATTGCAGCGGCCGTCTGCGCAAGCGCCGGGTGCCGGTTGTTACCGACACGCAGGTCCACAAGGCCTGGGGCGCCGTCGTGGAAAATGCCCTGCACCAGGCCGGGCACGAGGCTGCCTGGAGGATCCTGCCGGCGGGAGAGGCGAGCAAGAGCTGGGATCAGCTTGCCGCAACGGTCGACTGGATGCTGGCCGAAGAAGTCGAACGCGGCGATCACGTGCTGGCGCTGGGCGGCGGTGTGATCGGCGACCTGACCGGTTTTGCCGCCTCGATCCTCAAGCGCGGCTGCAATTTCATCCAGCTCCCCACCACGCTGCTCGCGCAGGTGGATTCGAGCGTGGGTGGCAAGACCGCGATCAACACCCCGGCGGGCAAGAACCTGGTCGGCGCATTCCACCAGCCAGCCCTGGTGCTGGCCGATCTTGCGGTGCTGGACACCCTGCCCGCTCGCGAACTCAAAGCCGGTTACGCCGAAGTGGTGAAATACGGCCTGCTTGGTGACGCGGATTTCTTCGCCTGGTGCGATCAGAACGGAGCGGCGACGCTGGCGGGCGATCCGGCTCTGCGCGAATATGCGGTAGCCCATTCGGTAGCCGCCAAGGCGCGGATCGTGCAAGCGGACGAGAGGGAAACGCTGGGGCTGCGCGCCCTGCTTAACCTGGGTCACACCTTCGGCCATGCGCTCGAGGCGCAGACCGGCTTTTCAAGCCGCCTGCTCCACGGCGAAGGCGTGGCGTTGGGCATGGTGCTGGCGGCGCGTTTTTCAGCCGAGCGCGGTTTGCTCCCCCGCGCCAGCGCCGCGCATATCGCGCGCCACTTTGCCGAAATCGGCATGGCCAGCGAGATTTCCGCGCTGGGCCTCAACTGCGATGGTCGGGCGCTTGCGGCGCACATGCTTCACGACAAGAAGATGGACGCGGGCACCCTGCCCTTCGTGCTGCTCAAGGGCATCGGGGAAGCCTTCCTCTCAAGGGACGTCGCGCTGGACGACGTCGCGGTGTTTCTCGACGGGCAGCTCGCTGGATAGCCCTTCGGCAGGAATTTGTTGCGCGCCCCCGCAACATTGCTAACCCGTTGCAAACGAAATCACCGGGAACCCCGCATGACCGCAGCCGAAGCCACGCCCGAGTTTGAAGCGCCCCCGCATGACCGCGCTTTCCTTGGCCATCCCAAGGGCCTTGGCTATCTTGCCTTCGTCGAAGGGTGCGAGCGGTTTTCGTACTATTCCATGCAGACGCTGCTTGTGCTCTACATGGTCAAGTATCTGCTGCTGCCCGAACATTTCAGCAGCGTGATCGGGCTGCAATGGCTGCAACAGGCAGCCTATGACGGCAAGGAAGGTCAACCGCTCGCCTCGGCAATCTTCGGGGACTACTCCAGCCTGGTCTACCTCACCCCGATCGCGGGCGGACTGATCGCGGATCGCTGGCTGGGCCGCCGGACCACGCTGCTGGCGGGTGCGGTGGTGATGGCGATCGGCCACTTCCTGATGGCCTTCCAGGGCCTGTTCCTGTTCGCGCTGCTCTCGCTGATCGTCGGCGTTGGCCTGTTCAAGGGCAATATCGCCAGCCAGGTCGGCGAACTTTACGGCCCGAAAGACCTGCGCCGGGCCATGGCTTTCCAGATTTTCTACATCGCGATCAACGTCAGCGTGATCATTGCGCCGCTGATTTCCGGGACCTTGGGTGAAAAGGTTGGCTGGCACTATGGTTTCGGCACCGCTGGCGTCGTGATGGTGCTGGGCCTGCTGCTCTACATCAAGGCCGGGCCCTGGCTCCCCAAAGAGAACCGTGTAGCCGAGAAGGCTGCTTCGGCAGCGGGCGCAAACTATCCGGTCATGTTGGGCGCAGCGGCTGTAATTGTCGTGGTGTTGCGCCTGCTGGCCGGTTCGGTTCCGGCGATTTCCGCCGCCGGAATCTCGGGCCAGATCGGTTTCGCCGTGGCCATGGGACTGCTCGCAGCGGTCAGTTCGGCAGATCGCCCGCGCCTGCTGGCGCTGCTGCTGCTGATCCCGATCCTTGCACTGTCGATGCTGACCAACCAGGAGATCTTCAACGCCTATCTGGTCTGGGCAGACGAACATTTCCAGCTGACCTTCTTCGGCACCACCTTGCCCACCAGCTACATGATCACGATCGATGCGGCGCTCAGTTTTTCCATGCTCGCCGTGGTGGCGCTGTTCTGGAAATGGCGCAGCGACAAGGGCAAGTGGGAGCCGGATGAGATCGGCAAGATGATCATCGGCAGCGTGTTCGTGATCGGCGGCGGCCTGTGCCTCTACATGGCGGCCCTTACCCAGGGGTCGGGCAAGATCGGGCTGTTCTGGCCGGTGATGTTCCACCTGCTGAACTCGATCGGCTTTTCGCACATCATGCCGGTCAGCCTGGCGCTGTTCACCAAGGTCGCCCCCAAGGCGATCGTCGCGACCGTGGTGGGGATATATTACCTGACCTTCTTCACCGCCAACAAGACGGTAGGGATCATCGGCGGCTGGTATTCAACCATGGATACGCCGACATTCTGGCTGATCCACGTTGGATCGGCGGTTGTCGGGCTGGTCGGCTTCGTGCTGTTCCGGGCGATTGTCGGCAAGCGCCTGTCCGAGGGGGCCCTGGCCTAACCGAAGATCGCGATCGACTGCATGCCGACGGCGACCGCTTCGCCATCGGCGTTCCAGATCGCCATGTCCTGGCTGGAACAACCCTTTTCGGCATAGTTTCCGGCCGAGCGCAGCAGATACCAACCGTCGCGCGTCGCGGGCAGCGGGGTCAGCAGGTTGATCAGCCAGGTCATCGAACTGATCGGCGCGCGCGCGTCCATCAACGGCATCACGCCCGGCGGCAGAGCATCGCCAAGCAGCAGCAGCGCAACCATCGGATCAAGCCCATCGCGGTCCTTCAGCCGCACCCACCAATCCAGCTCGGGCAGCTTCTCTTCGCTCCGCGGCAGGGCGAAGGCCCGGTCGAAATGGACCCCAAAGCCCGGTCCGCGTCCTTCGGGAAAGCGCGCCGCCTGTTCGGGCGGGATCAATCCGGCTGGCGGCGGCACCTGATGAAGGTGCAGTGCGCTCTGCTCGACCGCGCCCATGAACACGAAGGTCGCGGTCAGCCCGACCCCGGCTTCGCTGGTGATCTCGGCGCTGGCCCAGCTGGCGTTCTTGCCGCGGCGCAGGATCCGCGCCCTGACCTCTACCTCGCCCGAAAGCGGGCCGACAAACGCCACCTGGGCCGAGCGTAGCGGCGGCAGGTCCGCAGCCAGCCCGCGCGCCGCTTCCAGCGCCAGCGCTGCCGAAAACCCGCCATAGGTGGTGCGCCCCTGCATCCAGTCTTCCGGGATCGCGGTAGCAAAACCGCCGTCGATCGGGCGCAGGTTCGATAAGGTGTCAGGCAAGCTCATCCGCTTTCCATTGACGTAAACGGAAAGCGGGTCAATCCTCCACGCGCTTCGGTGGTCCGCACCGGCTAGAACATCCTTAACAGTTCTCTGCGACTATCCTGCCCGGCTGCAACGGCAGGATTAAGGAAGAATGCTGTATCCAACCGAACTTCAGGTTGCGGTGCTGTTCGACCAAGCCGTAACCCGGCTGGCCGAGGTTGTTCAGGCCTTCACCGAAGCCGACCGCGCCCACTCCGGCACTCAGTACAACTTGATCGAACAGCGTCCCGGCTCGTATTATGCCCTTTACGGCGATAACGAGTTGATGATCTCATTCGAATGGATCGACCGTCCAGCCGACGCTGCGGTTTTCCATCCGGCGCTGCAATCGCCGATCACGCGGCTGATGTTTCCCGATGCCGCGCGGGTGATTGCCAATCACGATTCCCACATCCTGATAAATGTCCAGCATGGCGCGATGGGCGGCGGAGAGGTGCAGCGCATGCTCGCCGAAATGGGCATGGACGTGCCCGGCAACGGCTACCCGTCCTTTGTCCGCCGCCTGGATCAGGCGGCGCGGCTGACCTCCATGGTCCTGTGCCTGCCCGGGGCGCAACTGGTCCACTGGGGCCAGAGCGACCAGATCCTTACCCCCGAAACCTTCAAGAGTTTCGCGACGAGCGCCATTCCCGGACCGCTACATATCCATCCGTTCCTGTTCGATGGCGGGCAGGATGCCCAGGGACAGGATCAGGCCAGCATTCTTACGTTTGGCGCACGGCATTTCGTGGGCCGCGAGATCGAAGTTATTGCAAGCGCGATCCCCTGGCTCGACAACTTCGACCTGGTGATGGCCTTCCTGCGTGTGGCTACGATTGCGAACGGCTACGTCGTTCCCGATGGCGACACGTTCGGAAACGAGGACCGGACCCTGTCATGCCGGGTGATCCATCTGCCGTTAGTGGAGGGGCAAGTCCCGCTGTACCGGCTGGAACCGTTGCTCAACCGGGATCGCGGCTTTCAGGCGCCGGACTATGTGCCGGAAAGCCGCCGGATCGATCCCGATCGCCCGCCCGCCGATCTGATGCCGAACCAGCCCGCAGACCGGGCCGAACTGATGGGAGAATGGCGAGCCAAGCGCGCCATGGTCGAAGGAATTGGCGGAAGCCTTGAAGTCAAGGCCAGAGGCAACGCGCCGATTCCGCCCCCGCCCCCGATGGGGCAGAATCGGCTGGGCCGTGTGTTCGGCCGGAAGGGGACCGGCTGAACTTACGCAGCCCGATCAGCGCGGGCGCGAATTCGCGAGCGGCGTGACGTTGCCCGATCGCTCAATCGCGGCCTGTCGGGCCAGCTCCTGCTCGATTTTCAGTTCGTCATGCTCGGCAAACAGCCGCTCCAGTTCGACCCGCTTGTCGAGCAGCAGATTGGCGATGCCCGGAGCCAGACTCTCGCCCTCGCCGATCTTGCCGAGCAAAACGGCAATGTCGCTGGCTGTCGCCTCTTCCGGTGATTTGAAGAAGTGTCCGCGGCTGTCGAAGTAGCCGATACCTTTTTGCGCCATGGGAATATCTCCCCCGTTTGTTCGCTTGCGACCCAAACGGCAGCGCTGTTTCCGCGGATCGGAACCGCCACTCTATGAATGCGGCAATACCACCCTTCGGCGAGTCGCAATAGCGCAATTGATGGTTAATCCCCTGAATAACTGTCTCATTCCAGACACAGTCAGGGAAACAGATCAATCACTTCGCAGTCCGGCAAGACGGCCTTGCCCAAAAGGGTCCGATGGCAGCAGCCGGGCGCCCGCTCATAACACAGCAAGGCCACCCGATGCTCCTTGACCAGTTCGGCCAGTTCCGCCCCGGCGGCCATCGCCTCGGGAAGCTCAAGCTGGCCGCTGTAGATCCGCTCCAGCTTCCGCCGGTCGAGCGCCCGCGCCGCGGCCCGGCCATCGGCCGGTGTGCCCAGCGCGCCGAAATGGCGATAACCGATCCCGGCCTCGGCCAGGTTGGCGGCGAGTGCGGTCTTGGAAAAGCCCGGACGGCGCGACGCGGCGATTGCCCGGACGTCGGCGACCAGTTCCACTTCGGCGCCCTGCAATGCGGCAAGGAACGCAGCCATCGTGGTCTGTTCGTAACCGATGGTCCAGACGGTGGGCATCAATGATGCTTGGGCGGCGGCGATGGCAGCGGCGCGACAATCGGTTCGATCGTGACAACCTGACGCGCAGAACGCGCGGGCCGCTTCTCGCCGGGCAGGATCAGGCGATAGGGCCCCTCCTGCGCGCCCAGAACCTTGCCGTCGCAGCTGGTGGCGATGATCGCGGCCTTGTTCCCAAGCGTTGGATCGATTTCACCAAGGCTCAGCAACACGGCATAGCCATCACGAGCGCGGACGACCACACCGCTCGCCAGGGCCGTACCGCCAAGCTTCTCGCCCGAAGGGTAGCCCAGCTTCGCCAGGACCGTGGCCAGCGCCGGGCCGGAACATTGCTGGGTAACGCCGTGCGCGGTCAAGGTCGCCTCAACCTTTGGCAGGTCGGCGAGCAAGGCGGCATCAATCGGAGCCTGGGCGAGCATCAGAAGCGCGGCCAGCATCATTCCATCTCCAGAATAATTGCATCAACCGCCAGACTGTCTCCCACCTTGGCGTTGACCTGCTTAACCGTTGCGCTCTTCTCGGCGCGAAGAATGTTTTCCATCTTCATCGCCTCTACCACGGCGAGCGGCTGGCCGGCCTCGACCTTGTCGCCCACGGCCACGTTGAGCGCGACCAGCAGGCCCGGCATCGGGCAGATCAGGAACCGGGAAAGGTCCGGTGGGACCTTTTCGATCATGTGCCGGGTCAGCGGCGCGAGCCGTGCGGGCAAAACCTGGACCTGGTGGATCGCCCCGTGGGTGGTCATCCGGAAGCCGGTGCGGGTCGGCTCCAGCTTGACGCCATAAGTCACGTCGCCCACCTCGGCCTCGATCAAGCGGTCGCCCGGGGTATATTCCAGCGCCAGGTCGATCTCTTCGCCATCGACGGTAATCTCTTCGTCCAGGCTGACCGCATGGGTCTTCCCGGCTATCGTGACTGACCAGTCATAGGGCGGCTCAAGCTCCCCATCGAGTTGCTGGTCGATCTGCAGCGCCCGGTCGGCCCGCGCCGTTGCGACAAACCCGGCAATCGCGGCAAGATCTCGCAGCGTTTCGGACGATGCCGCCGCGCCGTGGAATCCGTCAGGGTACTCCTCGGCAATGAAGCCAGTGGTCAGCTCGCCCGAGCGGAACCGCGGGTGCTGCATGATCGCGGATACGAAATCGATGTTGTGGCCCAGCCCCTCGATCTCGAAGGCGTCGAGCGCGGCGATCTGCTTGTCCGCAGCCTCGTCCCGCGTTTCGCCCCAGGTGATCAGCTTGGCTATCATCGGATCGTAGAACATGGAGACTTCGCCGCCTTCCACCACCCCGTCGTCAACCCGCACGCCTTCAACCCCGCGGATCCCGCCTTCCCAGCCCGGAACCGGCGGGCCATACCGCACCAGCCGCCCGGTGCTTGGCAGGAACCCGCGATAGGGGTCTTCGGCATAGACCCGGTTCTCGATCGCCCAGCCGTCGATCTTCACGTCGTCCTGCGTCATCGCGAGCTTCTCGCCCGCCGCGACGCGGATCATCTGTTCGACCAGATCGATCCCGGTGATGCATTCGGTCACCGGGTGTTCCACCTGCAGGCGGGTGTTCATTTCGAGGAAGTAGAAGCTCTCGCCCGTGGGGTCTGCGCCGCTTACGATCAGCTCGACAGTTCCGGCGGAGTAATACCCCACTGCTCGGGCCAAGGCGACGCATTGTTCGCCCATCGCCTTGCGCATCTTGGGCGTGACGAACGGCGACGGCGCTTCCTCCACCACCTTCTGGTGGCGGCGCTGGATGCTGCATTCGCGCTCATTGAGGTAGAGGATGTTGCCGTGCTGGTCGCCCAGGATCTGGATTTCGATGTGGCGCGGATTGAGGATGAACTTCTCGATGAACACCCGGTCGTCGCCGAACGAGTTGAGCCCTTCACGCTGGGTCGCCTCGAAGCCTTCGCGCACGTCCTTTTCGGAATAGGCCAGCCACATCCCCTTGCCGCCGCCGCCAGCGCTGGCCTTCATCATCACCGGATAGCCGATCTCGTTCGAAATCCGCACCGCGTGTTCGGTATCCTCGATCACCCCGACGAAGCCGGGGACGACATTGACCCCGGCTTCCATCGCCAGCTTCTTGGACTCGATCTTGTCGCCCATGGCGGCGATCGCGTTCACCGGCGGGCCGATGAAGGCAATGCCCTCGGCCGCCAGCGCCTCCGCGAAGGAGGTGCGTTCGGACAGGAACCCATAGCCCGGATGCACCGCCTCAGCCCCGGTCGCCTTGCAAGCGGCGATGATCTTGTCCGCGATCAGATAGCTTTGCGCGGCAGGCGACGGGCCGATGTGCACCGCCTCGTCCGCCATTTGCACAAACGGCGCGCGGGCATCGGCATCGGAATAGACCGCGACGGTTGCGATACCCATGCGGCGGGCCGTCTTAATCACCCGGCACGCGATTTCGCCACGGTTGGCGATGAGGATTTTTTTGAACATCGGATTATTGATCCTCGTAATAGGGATTGCCGGTCGCGGGGTTGAGCATGAGAGTGTTGAGCTGAAGGGTTCTAAGCCTTGTCGCATCGCGCTCGCACAGATGGATCAGCATCCGGGCCATCGACCCCCCGCCAGCGCCTTGGATCCGACAGTGTTCAAGGCGAAAAGTGAGCCAAGCGGCCTGCCCCCTTCGCAGGGCTTCGGTACGCGAATAGTTGCCAATGATCTCGTTTGGTGGACCGGCATCGGCATCCAAACGGCTCATCAGTGTTTCGACTCTGGCAAGTTGCGCGTTCATCTCCGCTTCCGATTGCTGCAACTCCTTTCCAGCGCAAACAGTCATCTCATGTTGCGAGCCGTTCCAACACGCCGGTGGATCGCGAAAAACTGTTGGCTCTTGGTTGATTTGAAGGGCGGCTTGGGGGCTAGCCGTCAACAACAAGACAAGCGCAAACGTCACAATGCTACCTCCCCTTCATCGTCACCCCGTGCTTGACACGGGGTTAGGCTTTCTCGCGGCGTCGCAAAGGCAGCCAAGCCCCGGATCAAGTCCGGGGCGACGGGGTGTTGTGGGGTGAGGTGGTGCGCCATCGCCTACGCATCCAACGGCGGCATATTGTGCCCGAGCAGCCGCAGCATATCCGCCGCGCATTCGACCACGTTGCTGCCCGGGCCGTAGATCCCCTGCACCCCGGCCTCGCGCAGGAAGTCGTAGTCCTGCGGCGGGATCACGCCGCCGGCTACGACCTTGATATCGGGGCGGCCGGCTTCCCTGAGCAGGACGATCAGCTGCGGGATCAGCGTCTTGTGGCCCGCTGCGAGGCTGCTTGCCCCGACCGCATCGACGTCCTTCTCCAAGGCCAGCGCGCAGGCCTCCTCGGGGGTCTGGAACAACGGCCCGCTGGTGACCTCGAAGCCCATGTCGGTGAAGGCGCTGGCGATCACGTTGGCGCCGCGGTCGTGGCCGTCCTGGCCCATCTTGGCGACCAGCACGCGGGGCTTGCGCCCCAGGCGGCGGGCGACCGCCTCCACCCCATCAACCACCGCGGCATAGCGCGCGTCGGCGGCATAGGCCTTGCCATAGATACCCGTCACCGGCGTGGGCGAGGTGCCATAGCGGCCAAAGGCGGCCTCCATCGCGTCGGAAATCTCGCCCAGCGTGGCACGCTGGCGGGCGGCGCGGACTGCGTGTTCGAGCAGATTGCCCTGCCCCTTCGCGGCGTTGGTCAGTTCCTTGAGCGCGGCCTGGCAGGCGCTTTCGTCGCGCGCCGCCTTGGTCGCCTTGAGCCGTGCGATCTGCGCGTCGCGGACCGCGTGGTTATCCACTTCCAGCGTATCGAGGTGTTCTTCCTGCGCGAGGCGGTACTTGTTGACCCCGACGATCACATCTTCGCCCCGGTCGACCCGGGCCTGCTTGGCGGCGGCGGCCTGTTCGATCCGCTGCTTGGGCATGCCGGTGGCGACCGCGCGGGTCATGCCGCCGAGACCGTCGACTTCCTCGATCAGCTTCCACGCCTCATCCACCAGCGTGCTGGTCAGCGCTTCGACGTAGTAGGAACCGCCGAGCGGATCGACCACGCGGGTGATCCCGCTTTCCTCGGCCAGCACGATTTGGGTGTTGCGCGCGATGCGGGCCGAGAAGTCGGTCGGCAGGGCAATGGCTTCGTCCAGCGCGTTGGTGTGCAGGCTCTGCGTGCCGCCCAGCGTCGCCGCCATCGCCTCAATCGTGGTGCGGATCACGTTGTTGTAGGGGTCCTGCTCCTGCAAGCTGACGCCGCTCGTCTGGCAGTGCGTGCGCAGCATCTTGCTGCGTTCGTCCTTCGCGCCCAGCCCGTCCATCACCCGGTGCCACAGGTTACGCGCCGCGCGCAGCTTGGCGACTTCCATGAAGAAGTTCATGCCGATGCCGAAGAAGAACGACAGGCGCCCCGCGAACTTATCGATATCGAGCCCGGCGGCCATCGCCCGCTGCACGTATTCCTTGCCGTCGGCGATGGTGAACGCCAGCTCCTGCACCGCCGTCGCCCCGGCTTCGTGCATGTGATAGCCCGAGATCGAAATGCTGTTGAACTTGGGCATTTCCGCCGAGGTATAGGCGATGATGTCCGAGACGATCCGCATGCTCGGCTCGGGCGGGTAGATGTAGGTGTTGCGGACCGCGAACTCCTTGAGGATGTCGTTCTGGATGGTCCCGGTCAGCGCCGCTCGCTCGACCCCCTGCTCCTCGCCGGCGACGATGTAGAAGGCGAGGACCGGCAGCACCGCGCCGTTCATCGTCATGCTGACCGACATTTCGCCGAGCGGAATGCCGTCGAACAGCAGTTTCATGTCCTCGACGCTGTCGATTGCGACGCCCGCCTTGCCGACGTCGCCGGCGACGCGCGGATGGTCGCTGTCATAGCCGCGATGGGTGGCGAGGTCGAAGGCGACACTCAGCCCCTTTTGCCCGGCGGCGAGGTTG
>JBJTMC010000055.1:0-25918 GCA_046063325.1 Novosphingobium sp. | reverse complement strand
TGACCTCGCTGGTGCCGCCCTCGATCGAATTGGCCTTGGTCCTGAGCCACGAGCGCGCCTTGGAACCGCCGTTCGAGCTTTCGCTTTCCCATTCCAGCGCGGCGCTGCCGCCGGCTGCCATCAGCAGTTCGTGGCGGCGCTTGTTGAGCTCGGTCCCGGCGTATTTCATCATGTTGGGCTGGGCGGGATGCGCCTTGCCGACCTTGCTTTCGTCGAGGAACTTTTCGCCCATCGCGCTGAAGGCCAGCGCATCGACATCGAACATCGCCAGCTCCGCGCGCAGCAGCGGGTCTTCGAGGCCATTGCGCTTGGCGAAGGCACCGATGGTGTTGAGCCGGTCGTTGCCGCCCGCGCCGGAAATCATCTCGCGCTCATGGCCGAGCAGGTACTTGGCAACGTCCCAGCCGCGGTTGAGCTCGCCGACGATCTGGTGCTTGGGCACCGAGACATTGTCAAAGAACGTCTCGCAGAACGGCGAATTGCCGCTGATCAGCAGGATCGGCTTGGTCGAGACCCCAGGGCTGGTCATATCGAACAGCAGGAACGAGATGCCCTGGTACTTGTTGGTCTTGTCTGTGCGGACCAGGCAGAAGATCCAGTCGGCCTTGTCGGCGTAGCTGGTCCAGATCTTGCTGCCGTTGACCACCCAGTGATCGCCCTTGTCCTCGCCAAAGGTCTGCAGCGAAACGAGGTCGCTGCCCGAGCCGGGTTCGGAATAACCCTGGCACCAGCGAATCTCGCCCCGCGCGATCTGATTCAGGTAGTGAACCTTTTGTTCTTCCGTGCCGAACTTGAGCAGCGCCGGGCCGAGCATCCAGATCCCGAACGAGGACAGCGGCGGGCGCGCGCCGATCCGGTTCATTTCCTCGCGCCAGACCTTGGCCTGGGCGGGATCGAGGCCAGCGCCGACATAGGGCTTGGGCCAGTCGGGCACGGTGTAGCCTTTGGCCGCGCAGCGTTCCAGCCAGAGCTTCTGCGCCGGGTTCTTGAACTGGAATTTGCGGCCACCCCAGCAGATATCGTCTTCGCCGCGAACCGGTTCGCGCATTTCGGCGGGGCAGTTTTCTTCCAGCCAGGCGCGGATTTCCGCGCGGAAGGCATCAAGGTCGGACATGGGAAAAGACTCCTCTCTTAACCGAAAGGTTAAAGGGACTCGCCCCCCCGGCGCAAGCGCGGATTTCCGCGGTTCGCCCTTTGCACGGATGCCGTAACGTAAACGGCAAGGGCGTTGACCGCGCCCGGTTCAGTCCTAAGCTGCAGGCCAAACAAGCGAGTAGGAGAGGCCATGCGATTCTCGGGCAAAAGTGTCGTCATCACGGGTGCAGCGTCGGGAATCGGCCGGGCGGCAACCCTGCTGTTCGCCCGCGAAGGGGGCACCGTCTTTGCCGCCGACCTCAACCTTGCCGGGGCCGAAGCCGTGGCGCGCGAAGGGGAGAACATCATCCCCGTGGCCTGCGACGTGTGTGACGTTGCCCAGATCAAGGCGCTGATGGATCACGCGGCGGGCACCTGCGGCGGAATCGACGTGGTGTTCAACAACGCCGGGGCGGGCGGGGCGCGCGAACCGATCGACGAAATCGACGCCGACGGCTGGGACCGGACGATGGACCTGCTGCTGCGGTCGGTCGCGATGGGAATCCGCTATGCCGCGCCGCACATGAAGCACCGGCGGGGCGCGGCAATCGTCAACACCAGCAGCGTTGCGGCGGTCGGGCCGGGCTATTCGCCCACCGCCTATGCCGTGGCCAAGGCCGGGGTGCTGCACCTGACCAAATGCGCCGCGACCGATCTGGCGCAATACGGCATCCGGGTGAACGCGGTGCAGCCGGGCTTCATCAACACCAACATCTTCACCGCCAGCATGGAGATGCCGGACGAACTGGCTGATCAGGCCAAGGCGATGATCCTGCAGATGTCCAGCGCAGCCCAGCCGGTCGGCCGCAGCGGCATGCCCGATGACATTGCCAATGCCGTAGCCTTCCTGTGCAGCGAGGCCGCAGGCTTCATGACCGGCGCGTCGCTGATCGTCGATGGCGGGATCACGGTCGGACCCCGGCACTCTTGGGATCCGGAGGCTCCGGGGATGTTCGATGCGCTGCAGGCAATGGCGGAGGCGGCAGGCGTGGCCACGGCCAAGTGAAGGCGCCTGCGCAGAAGTTGCCGACCCGGCTGGCCTTTTTCCACGGGCTGGGGTCGATCGCCTATGGCATCAAGGACAACGGCTTTTCCACGTTCCTGCTGCTCTACTACAACCAGGTGCTGGGGATGGATGCGCGGCTGGTCAGCCTGGCGCTGATGGTTGCGCTGGTGATCGACGGGTTCGTCGATCCGATGGTCGGCTATATGTCCGACCGGACCTATACCCGCTGGGGACGGCGCCTGCCGTGGCTTTACCTCGCACCGATCCCGCTGGCTTTCGCCTGGGTTGAGCTGTGGTCCGAGCCGTCCAATCCGAGCTTCTGGTCGCTGGTCGGGCTGGCGGTATCGGTGCGGATGCTGCTGTCCTGCTGCGAGGTGCCTTCGGTGGCGCTGGTGCCCGAACTGACCCGCGATTATGACGAGCGCACCACCCTGATGCGTTACCGCTATCTGTTCGGTTGGGGCGGCGGGCTGCTGGTGATGTTCCTGGCCTATGATGTGTTCCTGAAAAAGGGCCTGCTCGATGGCGAAGGCTACCGGGCCTATGGCCTGTTCGGGGCGGTGATGATGGCGGCGGCGGTGCTGATTTCTGCCATGGCGCAGCACAAGAGGGTGGCGGGCTACCCTCCGCGCCCGCAGACCCCGTTCCGCCTGACCACCGCCTTTTCCGAGCTCAAGGAAAGCTTCTCGCACCCGGCGTTCCTGATCCTGGTGGTGGGCGGCGGGCTGGCCTACACCAGCCAGGGCATCACCTTTTCGCTCAGCAACTACCTTTACCTTTATATCTGGCGATTCAGTCCGCACGACCTGTCGCTCTATCCCTGGGTGCTGTTCGCCAGCGTGGTCGCCTGCTTCCTCAGCCTTGGTGCGATGCACAAGCGTTGGGGCAAGCGGGATACAGCAGTGGTGACCGCGCTGATCGGAGCGGTGTTCTGGGTCATGCCGTTCTTCCTGCTAATGATGGGGTTCTGGCCCGCCGTGGGCACGTCGGCTTCCACCTGGATCCTGTTCGGGTTTTTCTTCGTTTCCAACCTGTTCAGCGTTTCGGCGATGATCTCGGCCAGTTCGATGGTCGCCGACGTGGTCGAGGCTTCGGAAGAAAAGACCGGACGGCGCAGCGAAGGCGCGTTCTTTGCCGGCAACATGTTCATGCAGAAGTGCGCCACCGGGCTTGGGATCTTCGTATCCGGCCAGATGATCGCTTTTGCCGGTCTGCCCGAACGAACCAAGCCCAGCGACGTGCCCGAAACCGTGATCACCACGCTTTCGCTGACCTATGCGGCCACCGTTTTCCTCTTCGCGATCCTGATCGCGCTGGTGCTGCGGCGCTTTCCGATCACCCGCGCCGATCACGAAGCGCGGGTCGCGGCGCTGGGCGCGGCGCGGGTCAGTATCGATGGGGAAGGAATGCATCCGTGATCGCTTAACCGGTCGCTTAAATCCTCTTGGCGGGCGACCCGTGCCGTGGCAGGGAAGCCCGCGAGACTCGACAGTATAAGGAAAGGACTATCCCATGGATTTCGATCCCACCGAACGGCAGGTCTATTGGCGCGATCGCGTGCGCCAGTTCATCGAGAACCACGTCCGCCCCCGCCAGGGCGACTACAAGAAGCAGGACGCCGAAGGCGGGCGCTGGAAGGTTCTGCCCGTGGTCGAAGAGGAAAAGGCCCGCGCCAAGGCGCAGGGCATCTGGAACCTGTTCATGCCGCCGCAGTCCGGCCGCACCCATGTGGATGACAGCTTCGAATTCGATGGCCCGGGCCTGACCAACCTTGAATATGCGCTCTGCGCCGAGGAAATGGGCCGCGTCGGTTTTGCTTCGGAAGTGTTCAACTGCTCCGCGCCGGATACCGGCAACATGGAAGTGCTGCACCGTTACGGCACCCGCGATCAGAAAGAGCAGTGGCTCAAGCCGCTGATGAACGGAGAAATCCGCTCGGCCTTCCTGATGACCGAGCCGCAGGTCGCCTCGTCCGATGCGACCAATATCGAATGCTCGATCCGCCGCGAGGGCGACGAATATGTCCTCAACGGCACCAAGTGGTGGTCGAGCGGTGCGGGCGATCCGCGCTGCAAGATCGCGATCGTCATGGGCAAGACCGATTTCGAGGCGAAGAAGCACGCCCAGCAATCGATGGTGCTGATGGAACTGGACGCCCCCGGCGTGGAGATCGTCCGCCACCTGCCGGTGTTCGGCTATGACGATGCGCCGCACGGCCACATGGAAATCAAGCTCAACAACGTCCGCATCCCGGCCAGCAACATGCTGCTGGGCGAAGGGCGCGGGTTCGAGATTGCGCAAGGGCGCCTCGGGCCGGGCCGCATCCACCACTGCATGCGCACGATCGGCGTGGCCGAGGAAGCGCTGGCCCGGATGGTCAAGCGCCTGTCCAGCCGCGTCGCCTTCGGCAAGGCGATCAGCACCCATTCGATCTGGGAACAGCGCATCGCCGAGGCTCGGATCGAGATCGAATGCTCGCGCCTGCTGTGCCTCAAGGCAGCCGACATGATGGACAAGGTCGGCAACAAGGCCGCCCAGGCCGAGATTGCGATGATCAAGGTCAAGGCGCCGAACATGGCGCTCAAGATCATCGACGATGCGATCCAGGCGCACGGCGGCGGCGGCGTGTCCGAAGATTTCGGCCTGGCCAAGATGTATGCCGGCCAGCGCACCCTGCGCATCGCCGACGGCCCGGACGAGGTTCACAACCGCTCGATCGCCCGGATCGAACTGGGCAAGTACGCGCCGCAGACCGATGCTGGCCCCAGTTCGGGCGATATCGGCGTTTCGCGGTAACTCGAACGAAGCATAGGGGCTTCGACAGGCTCAGCCCGGGCGGATTTGGTTCCTGCATCCTTTTCCCGCTCACCCTGAGCTTGTCGAAGGCCCCGCGTTCAACAAGAACCTGGAGAGAAAAATGAAATCCGCAGTCCTGATCGAAGCGGGCAAGCCGCTCGAGATCGAGCAGCTCCAGATCAGCAAGCCGGGTCCGCACGAAGTGCTGATCCGCACCGCCGCCTGCGGCCTGTGCCATTCCGACCTGCATTTCATCGAGGGCACCTATCCCCATCCGCTGCCCGCGGTTCCGGGGCACGAGGCTGCGGGAATCGTCGAGGCGGTCGGCAGCGAGGTCCGCACGGTCAAGGTCGGCGATGCCGTGGTCACCTGCCTTTCGGCGTTCTGCGGCCACTGCGAATTCTGCGTCTCCGGCCGGATGGCGCTGTGCCTTGGGGCGGAAACCCGCCGTCCAGCGGGCGCCGATCCGCGCCTTTCCCGGCCCGATGGAAGTCCGGTCAACCAGATGCTCAACCTTTCGGCCTTTTCCGAAATGATGCTGATTCACGAGCACGCCTGCACCGCGATCGATCCTGAAATGCCGCTCGATCGCGCTTCGGTGATCGGCTGCGCGGTGACCACCGGGGCGGGCACGATCTTCAACGCCTGCAAGGTCACTCCCGGCGAGACTGTCGCCGTAATCGGCTGCGGCGGCGTAGGTCTGGCCGCGGTCAATGCCGCCAAGATCGCCGGGGCGGGGCGGATCATCGCCGCCGATCCGATGCCAGAAAAGCGCGAACTGGCAAGAAAGCTGGGCGCGACCGACGTGGTCGATGCCCTGGCCCCCGATGCCGCGATCCAGATTCAGGACCTGACCAAGGGCGGGGTCGACCACGCGGTCGAGGCGGTCGGCCGCCCGGCCTCTGGCGAGCTGGCGGTCAAGGCGCTGCGCCGCGGCGGCACCGCGACGATCCTGGGGATGATGCCGCTGACCCATTCGGTCGGGCTCAGCGCCATGGACCTGCTTTCGGGCAAGAAGCTGCAGGGCGCGATCATGGGAATGAACCGCTTCCCGGTCGACATGCCGCGGCTGGTCGATTTCTACATGCGCGGACTGCTCGATCTCGACACGATCATCGCCGAGCGCATCCCGCTGGAACAGATCAACGAAGGGTTCGACAAGATGAAGGCGGGCCATTCGGCGCGCTCGGTCATCGTGTTCGATCAGTAAGGACCTGGTCATGAGCGAAGCGATGAACGCGGAAGAGGCCTTTGTCGGCACGGTCGAGCCGGAAGGCGCGGACAAGCTGGACGAGGGCAAGTTGGCGGCCTGGATGGCGGCCAATGTCGAAGGCTTTCAGGGCCCGCTGCACCTGACCAAGTTCAAGGGCGGGCAATCGAACCCGACCTACAAGATCGAGGCGGCAAGCGGGAACTATGTCCTGCGCCGCAAGCCGTTCGGCCCGCTGCTGCCGTCGGCTCACGCGGTCGACCGCGAATACAAGGTCCAGAACGCACTCAACCAGGCGGGCTTTCCCGCCGCGCGCCAGTACGGGCTGTGCACCGACGAAAGCGTGGTCGGATCGTGGTTCTATGTCATGGGCATGGTCGATGGCCGCACGATCTGGGACGGATCGATGCCCAACGACGCGACCGAATACCGCCGCGAAACCTACATGGCGATGATCGATACGCTGGCCGCGCTGCACGCGGTCGATGTCGAAACGGTCGGCCTGTCGGACTTCGGCAAGCCCGGCAACTATTTCGGCCGCCAGGTCGATCGCTGGACCAAGCAGTACAAGCTGTCCGAAACCGAGCTGATGCCCGACATGGAGCAGCTGATCGAATGGCTGCCCGCGACCCTGCCCGAACAGACCCGCACCAGCGTGGTCCACGGCGATTACCGGATCGACAACATGATCTGGGCGAAAGACCGCCCCGAAGTGCTCGCGGTGCTCGACTGGGAACTGTCGACCCTGGGCGATCCGCTGGGCGATTTCTCCTATGTCGCGATGGCCTGGGTGACCGACAACGGCGGGCGCAGCGGCGTGGCCGATCTTGACCGCAAGGCGCTGGGCATTCCCGAGCTGGACGAAGTGGTCGAACGCTATTGCCGGGCGACGGGGCGCAGCAGCGTGCCCGACATGAACTGGTATTTCGCCTACAACTTCTTCCGTCTGGCGGGGATCATGCAAGGGATCAAGAAGCGGGTGATCGACGGCACCGCCAGTTCGGCCCACGCCAAGGCCATGTCCGAGCGGGTCCAGCCGCTGGTTGACCGTGCGGCGCAGTTTGCTCGGCAGGCGGGGATGTAAAGGTTGCACCCGCTCCCCGGATAAAGGGGAACTAACCCTGCGCCACCACGCCGCCCTGTTCCAGGGCGTCCATCTCTGCATCGTCCAGCCCCAGCCATTCGCCCAGCAGCTCGCGGCTCTGTTCGCCGATCCGCGGGGGCTGGTGGCGGTAGTCGGTGGGGGTCGCCGATAACTTGCCCGGGAAGGCCACGCTTGGCACCGCGACCCCGTCTGCGCGGACGAAGCGGTGAACGGTGCTGCGCGCCGCTACGAACGGATCGGCGAAGACATCCTCGATCGTGTTGACCGGGCCAACCGGCACGCCGGCTGCCTCGAGCCGGACGATCAGGCCGGTGCGGGTTTCACCCCGAACCAGGTCGCGCATCGCCGCCTCGATCGCATCGCGGTTCACCACCCGGGCCGGGCCGGTGGCAAAGCGCGGATCGGTGCCCAGGTCCGCCACGCCCATCTCGGTGCAAAAGGCGCGGAATTGCAGATCGTTGCCGATTGCGATGATCACCGTGCCGTCGGTCACTTCAAAGGTGGTATAGGGCACCACCGTGGGATGGCGGTTGCCCATCCGCCCCGGCACCACCCCGCCGACCAGATAGCTTGAGGCCTGGTTGGCCATCATCGCGATCTGGGTATCGAGCAGCGAAAGGTCGATCTGCTGTCCCTCGCCCGTGCGTTCGGCATGGCGCAGCGCGGCCAGGATCGAGACGGCGGCGTACATCCCGGTCGAAAGGTCGGCCATCGCCACCCCGACCTTGAGCGGAGGCCCGTCTGCCTCGCCGGTCACGCTCATCAGCCCGCCCATGCCCTGCGCCAGAAAGTCATAGCCGCCGCGCGCCGCATAGGGTCCGTCCTGCCCGAACCCGGTGATCGAGCAATAGACGATCCGCGGGTTGATCGCGGCGATGCTGGCATAGTCCAGCCCGTACTTGGCCAGCCCGCCGACCTTGAAATTCTCCACCAGCACGTCGGCCTGTTCGGCCAGGCGCCGGATCAGCTCCGCGCCTTTCGGGTCGGCGATGTCGATCGCGGCGGAACGCTTGTTGCGGTTGGCGCAGAGGTAATAGGCGCTTTCGCGCGGATCGTCCGACCCGTCCGGCAGCTTGAGGAACGGCGGGCCCCAGCCGCGGGTATCGTCGCCGCGGACCGGCTGTTCGACCTTGAACACGTCGGCGCCGAAATCGGCAAGAATCTGGGTCGACCACGGACCGGCCAGGACCCGCGAAAGGTCCAGCACCTTGACCCCGTCGAGGGCACGCTTGGGCTCTGTCATTGCCGTCCCATGCCGGGATGAAGTCGGCGTGTCCAGCTGCAACACCGGCCCGCTCCCCCGGCCCAGCCACCCGATAAAGGTTACCCTGTGGGTGGCTGGGGCGCCTCAGCGAAAACGTCCCCCGGACGTTTGTCGTGAATCTGTGTCACGGGAGCGAGCCGGTGTTGCACGCGCTGCAAAGCGCGATAAGTCCCTAGAACTGCTTGCTCCAGGTCACTGCCGCGCCGTGATCAGCGGGCAAGCTGGCGAAATGGCCGGGATCCCTGCGGTAAAACAGGCTGACCAGCCCGACTCCGCTGAGCAGCGGCCCGCGCCAGGCCAGCTCGGTATCGATCTCGCGCCCGCGCGGGGCCAGCGAAAGCGGGACCGCGGCAAAGGTCGGCTGCAGCGTTTCATAGGAATAGGCGACCGGAAGGTTGAGCGACAGTCCGCCGCTTTCAACCCGCAGCGGCTGCGACACGCGCAGGGCCAGGCTGTCCGCCGGTCCGGTCAGGCCTTCGCGCGCCACGTCGAACGACCAGGCGGAGCTGGTCAGGCGCGAACCCGGCGCGATCGTGCCGCCGGTTCGGGCCCGGGTGAACCCGCTGCGCCAGGCTGCGGCGATCCGCCAGCCCGATGCCGGACGCCATTCGCCGCCCGCATCGAGGAACAGGGTGGATGCGCCCTCGGCGCCGAAGCCGTCGCTGAACTGCGCGCCCAGCAGCGAGCGGGTTTCCCGCAGCCAGCTGGCCCCGGCGGTGAGGCCAAGCGGACCAAGTTGGCGGTCAAGGGCGATCGAGAAGCGGTCGGCCGGAGCAAGCCGGGTGCGCGCCAGCGGCGCTCCGCCGCTGATGACCGGGGCCGCGCTCATCGCCGCGCCGTGTTCGGCCGCAAGACTGACGCCCCAGGGGCCCAGCGCCTTCCGCCAGGCCAGGGACAGGCTTTCGTCGCGCCCGAACCCGACATCGTCGGTCGGCCCGCGGGCGATCAGGAACGCGGGCTGGCTGCGGCCCTGCAGCTGGGCGACCAGCCCGTCAGACCCTTGCGAAAAGGCGAAGGCCAGCTGCGAGCGGGGTGCGATCCGCAAGACCGCGCGGACTGCGAGCACCCGGGCGGCTTCGGCGTCTTCGCGCGACAAACGCAGCTGGCCGCTCCACGGCATCCGGGCGACATGGCCGCGCGCATCGACCGAAAAGGCCAGCGAAACCCTGTCGTTACCCAGGGCGACCGGGCGCACCTGGTTTTCCAGCGCCGGGCCGAGCCGGGCGGGGACCTGCGCGCTGCGCACCCCCGCGGCCAGATCGACCTGGTAGGCGCGACCGAAACTGTCGAGCATCACCGCCTTGACCTGCCCGGTCTGGCTCCCCGCATCGCCCATCGGGGCAGAGGTTACGGCCGTGCTGTCGCCCAGCGGCATGGCGACGGTGCTTCCGGCCAGGCTGGTGGCGCCCTGCGGGGCAAAGGCGGCGGTGATATCCAGGATCCCGCGGCCATAGATCGCATCGGTTCCGGCCGCCCCGCCGTCGCGTGCGGTGCGCAGCAGCAAGTCGACCACCTGCACGGCGGTCAGGTTGGGGAAGGCCTGGCGCAGCAGCGCGGCGGCTCCGGCGATCTGCGGTGCGGAAAAACTGGTGCCGGAAATGACATAGACCGAACGCGATCCGTCGGCGTTGGTCACCACCTTCATCACGCCGTTTTCATAGACGCAGCACACCCGTTCCCCCCGGGCCGAAAGATACCAGGTGGCGTCGCTGCCGGCCTTGTTGGCAAAGCCGGATATCACGTTGTTGGCATCGACCGATCCGGCGATGATGACGTTGCCGTTGCCCGCGGCGCGCAGGCCAGAGGCGAACGGGTCGGGGTTGTTGGGATCGACCGCCGGATCAGTCGAATCGCCGTCGTTCCCGGCCGAAACGACCACCACCACGCCGTTGTTGGCGGCATTGGTGATCGCCGCGCGCAGCTGGGAATTGGGCGCGGACCCGCCCAGCGATACGTTGATCACCTTGGCCCCGCCGGCCACCGCGGAATTGATCCCAGAGGCGATCGCGCTGTCAAAAAAGGTGCAGCCGCTGTCGGGTTTGGCCGGATCGGCGGTGGCGCAGCTGCCGGGGCTGTCGGCCCGGTACATCGCGATCGTCGAATTGAAGGCGATGCCGACGATGCCGGTGTTGTCGCGGGCTGCCGCCGCGACCATGGCGACATTGGTTCCGTGATCGCTGTCGGCGTTGCTAAGCCCGCGGTTGCCGGCCACGTCCTTCGAGCTGCTTGCGATCCGCCCGGCGAATTCGGGGCTGGCGGTGTCGATCCCGCTGTCGACGATGCCGATGGTCACGCCGCTGCCGCTGTAGCCCTGGGTCCAGGCGGCAAGAACGCCGTGCTGCGAAGGCCCGGTCGAACGGTTGTATTCCGCCGTCAGGAATGCCGACGAAGGCGTCGCCGTGGGGGCTGGTGCAGGGCTGGGCGTCGGGCTGGGCGTAGGCGTTGGCGACGGGGTTGGCGCAGGGGTCGAACCCACGCTGCCGCCACTGCCCCCACCGCAGCCCGCGACCAGCGCAAGCGACAGCAATGCTGCGCCCATGTGCCAGCGCGCCTGCCTGAAAACCGGAACTGCCATCGGTGCGACCCTTGCAACCGGCGCGCCAAGGCTGCGCGCCCCCTCTGATGCCCCGCTCTTGTGCCACGGTTATGCTTAACAGGAACTTTCTTGGTGCCTGTGCACCTCCCGTGCTTGCCGACAAAGCCTGCGCAGGATAGGCGGCGATCAAATCCCCCGAATTCTTGCGGAGAATGCCCGTGACAGCCGATCTTGCCGCCGCCATCGAACAGGCTTGGGATGTGCGCGATACCGTGACCCCGGCCAGCGAAGCGGTTCGTGAAGTGGTCGAAGCCACGCTCGACCTGCTCGATTCGGGCCTGGTCCGGGTGGCGGAGCCCGACGGCGCGGGCGGCTGGAAGGTCAACCAGTGGCTCAAGAAGGCCGTGCTGCTGAGCTTCCGCCTGAACGACAATACCCTGGTCCCCAACGGGGCGGCGGGCGCGCCCGCGTTCGACAAGGTTCCCTCCAAGTTCGAAGGCTGGGGCGAGAACCGCTTCCGCGACGTGGGCTTCCGCGTGGTCCCCGGCGCCGTGGTGCGCCGCGGTTCGCACATCGGCAAGGGCGTGGTGGTGATGCCCAGCTTCATCAACATCGGCGCGCACGTTGGCGATGGGACGATGGTCGATACCTGGGCCACGGTGGGATCCTGCGCGCAGATCGGCAAGAACGTCCACCTCTCGGGCGGGGTCGGGATCGGCGGCGTGCTCGAACCGCTTCAGGCCGGGCCGGTGGTGATCGAGGACGGCTGCTTCATCGGTGCGCGCAGCGAAGTGGTCGAAGGCGTCCGGGTCTGCGAAGGCGCGGTGCTGTCGATGGGGGTCTATCTTGGCGCTTCGACCAAGATCGTCGATCGCGCCACGGGTGAGGTCCATATCGGCCGGGTCCCGCCCTACAGCGTGGTCGTGCCCGGCTCGATGCCCGGCAAGCCGCTTCCCGATGGTTCGCCCGGTCCGTCGCTGTACTGCGCGGTGATCGTCAAGACGGTCGACGCGCAGACCCGCGCCAAGACCGGGATCAACGAGCTGCTGCGCGATTGATGCGCCGCGCTGCCGTCCTGCTGGCCGCGGCGCTAACCGCGCCGCTGGGCGCGCAGCACGAGCAGCGCCCGGCGCTCACCGTCGAAACCGCGGCGGTGGTCAAGGTCTACCCACACGATCCGCGCGCCTTCACCGAAGGCCTGTTCATCGATCGCGGTGAATTGTGGGAAAGCACCGGCATGGTCGGGCGCTCCTCGATCCGCCGGGTCGATCTCGCCACCGGCAAGGTGCTGCAATCGGTAACGGTCAAGCCGCCGTATTTCGGCGAAGGGATCGCGCCGTGGAGCGGGGAAGTGCTCAGCCTGACCTGGCAAGGCGGCGTGGGCTTTCGCTGGGATCGCAAGAGCCTGAAGCAGAAGGGCACGTTCCGCTACGCCGGAGAAGGCTGGTCGCTGACCAGCACCGGCCGCGAACTGGTGATGTCCGACGGCACCGATCAGCTGCGGTTTGTCGATCCGCGCAAGTTCAAGGTCCTGCGCACCGTCAAGGTCACGCTGAACGGCAGCCCGATCGACCGGATCAACGAGCTGGAATGGGTCAATGGCGCGATTCTGGCCAACATCTGGATGACCGATACGGTGGTGCGGATCGATCCCGCCAGCGGGAACGTAACCGGCCTGATCGACCTGACGGCCGTGCACCGCGCGGCCAGGGCCTATGGTCCCGATCAGGTCGCCAACGGAATTGCCTGGGATGCCCAGGCCGGCAAGCTCTACGTCACCGGCAAGGAATGGCCTGCACTGTTCGAAGTGCGGCTGGACCCGGTTCGCTAGGCGGGCCGGGGTGGGCGGCCTGAGCAGCCAGTTCGCCGCGGCGACCATGATGGTCGTGCTGTGCGTCGCGGTCCACGGGCTGGGCCTGGCCAGTCTCAACCGCTTGCTCCAGACCGAAGCCGCGGTCGAACGGCTCAAGCGGATCAATCCGCTGTCTCCGCGCGGCACCGCCTTCACCATGTTCATCGTGCTGGCGATGTTTGCGCTGCACGGGCTGGAAATCTGGCTTTTCGCCGTGTTGTACTGGCTGTCCGGCGCGGTCTTGACGTTCGAGAGTTCGCTCTATTTCTCGACCATCAGCTATTCGACTGTCGGTTACAACGATACCCACATCCTGCCGTCATGGCGCCTGCTGGGCGCATTCGAGAGCATCCTGGGCGTGTTCCTGCTCGGCTGGTCGACCGCGTTCTTCTTCCGCATGATGGGGCGGATCGAGGCGCACTGATCCCGGGGGTGTTAGGACCTGACCTTAGAAGCTGGTCGGGTTTTCGATCGGCGGATCGGCCCGGTGCGCTGCGGCATAGGCCTCTGCGCCTTTCAGCACCCGCAACATGTTGCGGCTGGCGAGCTTTTCCAGCTCTTCCTGGCTCCAGCCGCGCCGGGCGAGTTCGACGAACAGCGCGGGATAGGTCGATACGTCTTCCATCCCGGCAATCGTCACCTCGATCCCGTCCATGTCGCCGCCCAGGCCGACATGATCGGCCCCGATCCGGCTGCGGATATGGTCGAGATGGTCGGCCACGTCCCTGACGCTGCCGCGCGGCATCGGGTTGGCCTTGTCCCAGGCATCGAGCGCGGCCTTTGCCCCGGCGGGATTGCCGCGGAACAGGGCCTTGAGCCGCGCGTCTTCGGCATCGCGGTTGGCGCTCCACTGGCGGGCGGCCTCGAGTACGTAGGGCGGGTAGAAGTTGACCATGACGATCCCGTCGTTGGCCCGAATCGCATCCAGCACCACGTCGGGCACGTTGCGCGGGTGGGGGTTGAGCGCAAAGGTGTTGGAGTGGCTGACGATTACCGGCGCGCGCGCCACACCCAACGCATCAAGCATGGTCTTTTCGCTGACGTGGGCCAGATCGACCAGGATCCCCAACCGCTGCATTTCGCGCACCACGTCCTTGCCGAACGGGGTCAGGCCGCCGTGGACCGGGGCATCGGTGGCGCTGTCCGCCCAGGCGGTGTTCTTGAAATGGGTCAGCGTCATATAGCGCGCGCCCAGCGCGTACATCTGGCGCAGCACGGCCAGGCTGCCGCCGATCGAATGGCCGCCTTCCATGCCCAGCAGCGATGCGATCCGGCCCTTCTTCCACGCGGCCTCGACACAGGCGGAATCGAGGCACAGCTGCAGGTCGTTCGGGTAGCGCGCGACCAGCCGCTTGGCGACGTCCAGCTGTTCCAGCGTGGCCTGCACCGCCTGTTGGTCGGTCAGGTTGGCCGAAACATAGACCGACCAGAACTGCGCCCCGACATGGCCCGCGCGGAGGCGGGTGATGTCGGTCTGCATCGCGGCGACGCCCTTGGCCGGATCGGCGGTGTTCCGGGTATCGCGGAAGTCGAAATCGCCCAGCACGTCCTTGCGCCGGTCGCGCAGCTGTTCGGGCACGTCGTTGTGCCCGTCCCACACCGGCGCGGCGGCCAGCGCGGCTGCGGCGACCTGTTCGGGCGTGCGCGCGGTCTTGGCCGGGAGTGCGGTGGTCAGGAGCATGGCGCCAAGCATGGTGCCGGCAAGGATCAGGGGATGGCGCATGGAATATCCTGCAAGGTTCCGGGTCAGGCCGGCAACCTAGCCAAGCTCTCCCGCCAGGTCGAGCAGCTTCAGCATCACCGCCGCGCCGCACTGCTTGGACCGCGCCTTGGGATCGAACCGGCCATCGGCGACGAACTTGCCGCGGGTGTAGAGGGTGGAGAAGCTCCACAGATAGGGGCTGGGGCGGCTGGCGCGGCGATAGCCGAAGCCGTTGTAGGCCTCCAGCCGGTAGAGCATCCGCGGCAGGCTCCAGTCGGTCTGCCCGGTGAAGCCCATCAGCCGCAGGGCATCGGCCGCGCTCGATTCCCAGTCGCTGGGGGGAAGCCAGGTGGTGGGCCGCCCGGCCGGAACCTGGCGGGTCCGCTGCGACAGCGGGAAATCCCCGTTGTGGAGGTGGGCGCGGAAATTGAAGCTTGCCTCCAGCCCGTGAACCGCGGCGATGAAGTACCACGGGATGCCCAGCCGCTTGCCGACCCGGGCATAGCGATCGCGCGAGGCGCGCATCATCGTCAGGTGCCAGTCGGTGCTTTCGCGAAACTCGCTGCGGATTTGCGCGGCGGCGAACCAAGCGGCGTATTCGTTGCCGATCTCGTCGAAGCGGAGCGAGGCGGAAACCGGGGGCAGGACCTCCTCGACCGTAGGCGGGGCAGCGTCGGGCAGATCGATGGTCGGCGGCGCAGCGACTGGCGCGGCGTCATCATCCCCGCCAACCAGCGAAGTCGCAATCCGCAGCGGGCGGACCGGCTGCGGCGCCAGGTGCAGCAGGCCGCCATCAGGAGCAGCCACGTAGGGCTGGGCCTGCGGCGTGGCGGAGAACCAGGCATCGGGCGCATCGTATTCGCTGCGGTGCAGCCGGGCGAGCAGCCCCCCGGCGCGTTCGGCCAACTGCGGAGCCCGGGTCTGGCCGCGGTCGATCAGCGCAACCAGCCGCGGCATCGCGATCTGGTAGAGCTGGTCCGGCGCGATCTGGATCTGGCCTTCATGGAACGCAAGCGGCGAGGGCGGCAGGCGCAGGGCCTTCGCCTCCTGCTCCAGCTTCAGGATTTCCCCGATCAGGCCCAGCGCCTCGCTTGCCTCGGGCGGGACCAGCGCGCGCAGCGGCGCGGGCAACCGGGTTGAGAGGATGCCCTGCAGGTCCGGGCCAGCCAGCATGGCGGCCAGCCCGATGCCACTGCCGGAAAGGAAGTCCCGCCTGTTCGAGGAACCGTCCATCGACTCGCCTCCACGGCGAAGCCTAGCACTTTCCTTGGGTTACACCGAATCCCGAAGCGATCAGCCCTCGGCCTCGCGCTCGAACGCGGCGTCCCCGCCGACCTTCGCCGCGATCCGGCCAAGCGTGGCCAGCACGGCAACCGCGATCACCGTGGCGAGGATCGCGTAGGTGTAGAGGCCGGCCAGATCCTCCCCCAGCCCCAGCTTGGCCAGAGTGGCCTTGATCGCCTCGTTCCAGGCCAGCGCCGCCACCAGCCCGAGCGAGGCCGAGGCGAGCGAAATCATGGTCTGCACCATGGCGCGCGGATTGGTCATAGTCTGTGCTCCCCTGTTCGCGGAATTGAACGCGCGGCAATCTATTGTCCGGCGCGGCGGGGACAAGCCGCGCGGCATGTCTTGCGCACAGGGAATTTTCCTGCTGCGAGCGCAGCGATGGAACTGCTTGCCGATCCTGTCACGCTGACCCTGGCGATTGTCGCCGTGATCGTTCTGGGTCTGGCCAAGGGCGGGTTTTCCGGGCTTGGCGCGCTCGCCACCCCGCTGCTGGCGCTGAAGCTGCCCCCGGTGACCGCAGCCGCCGTGCTGCTGCCGGTGCTGCTGGTGCAGGATGTCGTTTCGGTGTGGTCCTACCGCAAGACCTGGGACGGCTGGATCATCGGCTGGATGCTGCCGGGCGCGCTGGCCGGGGTGGCGCTCGCCGCCGGACTGGCCGCGGCGGTGCCGGAAGAGCGGTTGCTGGTGGTGCTGGGCGCGATCACCCTGGCTTTCGGGCTATACCGCCTGTGGATCGAGCGGGGCGGGCGGATCGTTGCGCCTTCCAACTCGCCGGGCTGGGTCGGCACGCTGTTTGGCGTGGCGACCGGGTTCACCAGCCAGATCGCCCATGCCGGCGGGCCGCCGTTCCAGATGTGGGTCACCCCGCGCCGCCTGCCGCACGAAGTCTTCGTCGGCACCTCCTCGCTGACCTTTGCCGCGATCAACTGGATGAAGGTGCCAAGCTATCTGATGCTGGGATCGTTCAACCGCGAAGTCCTGCAAGCATCTGCGCTGCTCGTCCCGCTGGCCATCGCCGCGACGGTCGGCGGGGTCTGGGTGGTCCGGCGGCTCGATTCCGCGCGGTTCTACACGCTGATCTACCTGCTGATGGCCGCACTGGGTGCGCGGCTGATCTGGCAGGGGCTCTAATCAATCTCGCCCAGCAGCGACCGCGCGTTCGAAGCCAGCGTCGGCGAATCCATCGCCACCGCGCGCTGGGCGACATTGGCCGCCGAACTGCAGAACTTGGCCGGATTGCTCTGGTTGGCAAAGCGGTT
Source organism: Novosphingobium sp. (assembly GCA_046063325.1). Lineage (GTDB taxonomy): Bacteria > Pseudomonadota > Alphaproteobacteria > Sphingomonadales > Sphingomonadaceae > Novosphingobium. Next base: position 8,767 of record JBJTMC010000055.1, on the reverse strand, counting down.
GTAAACCTGGGTCAGGTGCCGATCCATGCCCTTGCCGTAACGCCGCTGTTCCCCGGCATAGGCATTGGCCAGCAGCCCGCGGTGGCGGGTCAGCAGCCGTCCGTAATTGCCTGCAACCGGCGTGCGGCCCTTGCCGCGGCAGGATAGCGCGGCAACGTTGAGCCCGGCGCGCAGGTGCCAGACCGCCTCGCTCGGCTCGCCGGTGAAGGCACGCGAAGGCGCGGGCGCGGGCGCCGGAGCAGCGGCGGCCTGGCGCGGCGGCGGCAGCGCATAGCCCTTGTTGGCCTGCGGCGGCGAAGAATGGCTGGCGCAGCCGGCAGTTCCGGCGAGCAGCGCCACGCAAAGTGCGACCCTGAACATGTTGTGATCCTCCCGCCCGCGGCCATGAATCGATCCGCGGACCCAAACAAGGCCTGCGATCATGCAATGCGGCAGCTTGCCCGGGAGTTGCGCTGAATGCTGAATCGCGGATTCAGACAGGTTCACAACAGGTTAGTTAACTTGTTAGTTTAACAGCCGAAGTTTCAACCTGCGAGGTGACCTTGAGCAGGGCGAGCGCGGCGAGCGTGATTGCGGCCGCGATCGCATAGGGCACCCCGGGAAACTGGACCGGCGCAGCCGGAGAGGTGAACCAGGCCATCGGCCGCACCAGCACCAGGGGGCCGATGATCGATCCCAGCCCCATCATCATCGCTGCCAGCCCCTGGACTTCGCCCTGGGTTTCCGGAGTCGCCCGCCGCGACAGCATCGCCATCAGGCTGGGCTGGACCAACGATTGGACCGCGATCGCGGCCAGCAGCGCAAAGGCCAGCCAGGTGGAGGTGCACAGCGCATAGCCGACAAAGCCCACGGCTGCACCGATCATGCCGATGGTGGCGGCGCCGCGCTCTCCCAGGCGGCGCACGACCCGTCCGGTTATGAAGGCCTGGCTCAGCGCGATGACGATACCTACTGCTGCCAGGCTCAGTCCGATCATCTGGTCCGACCAGCCCAGCGCGGCGATCCCCCAGAAGCTCCAGGTCAGCGGATAGACCAGGCTGGCGAGCTGCCACAGCAGCAGGACCAGCGCCAGCCTGCGCATCCCGAAGGCCTGCCCGGCAATCTTCCAGGCGCCGAACGGATTGGCCCGGGCCAGCGAGAAACGGCGGCGCAGTTCGGGCTTCAGCGTTTCGGGGAACAGCGCCAAACCATACAAGAAATTCCCGGCCGAAAGCGCCAGCGCGATCCAGAACGGCGCGCGTTCTCCAAACTGGACGAGCAGCCCGCCCAGCGCCGGGCCAAGCACGAAGCCCACCCCGAACCCGGCCGAAACCAGCGCGAAATTGCGGGCCCGGTCTTCCGGCCCGGTGACATCCGCGATCGCCGCCTGGGCCGGGCCGTAGGATCCGCCAAACAGCCCGGTCAGCACCCGCCCGAACACGATCAGCGCGACGCTGCCCGCAAGGGCAAGGACGACATATTGCGCCGCCATGCCCGCCAGCGCGATCAGCAGAACCCGCCGCCGTCCAAAGGCATCGGACAGGTTGCCCAGGATCGGGGCCGAGATGAACGCGGCGAGCGCCATCAGAAGGCTCATCCACCCACCGACGTCGATCGCCCGGTCGAGCGGCATCGCGCCGACCCGCATCAGCAGCCGCGGCAGGACCGGCATGATCAGGCCGAAACTCATCGCGTCGATCAGGATCGTGGTGAAGACGAAGCCCATTATATGGCGGCTGGCAGGGTTCATGCCGGCTTCGCCGCGTGGGTCATGGTCCAGAACTGCGGCGCATCGCTTCGCGCCTTCCATTCGCTCTGCACCGCAAAGCCCAGGTTGCGGTAGAGGCCGACATTGGATTCGGTTGCCGTTTCCAGAACCGCGGGAACACCCCGCTGCGCCGCCGCGGCCAGTCCGGCGCGGATCGCCCGCCCGCCCAGACCCTTGCCCTGCTGGTCGGGCCGCACCCCGGCGTATTTGAGGTACATCCAGCTCTCGTCGCGGGGCAGATGGGCGCGGATTGCATCGTCGACCGCGATCGCCTTGCCCAGCCCGGCGCGGAAGATCGGCAGATAGCGCAGCGCGCCGGGATGCCACACCGGCTGGTGGCGGTGCACGCTGCCCGGCGCGCGCCACAGGGTGACTGCTTCGGCGCCGGGGGTGCCCAGGATCTCTCCGAACCGCAGATGCTCGTCATAAACCAGGGCAAAGAACGCCTTGAGCCGCGCAGGCCGCGCGGCGGCATCGGGGATGAGCCAGCTCAGCGCCGGGTCATCCTGAAACGCCGATGCCAGCGTCGCCACGGCGGCAGCGCGGTGGCACGCTTCAAGCCGGACAATTTGCTGATCCATCGCGCGCCTGCCCCTCTTCATGTCTGCCCTGCCAGCCTTGCGGGCCAAGGGCAACCGCCCTACCAGCGCTCTACACCCTTCAGACGGAAAGCAGCACCATGAGCGATGACGACTATGTCTATGACGAGGACAGCGGCGAATGGCTGCCCGCCTCGGAACTGGCGGCCAAGCGTGCGGCCGAAAGCCAGGTTGAGGTGCGCGATGCGGTGGGCAACCTGCTGGCCGATGGCGATGCGGTGACCCTGATCAAGGATCTGACCGTCAAGGGCGCGGGACAGACGCTGAAGCAGGGAACGGTCATCCCGTCGATCCGGCTGACCGGCGACGCGCAGGAAATCGACTGCAAGTATCCCGGGATCAAGGGGCTGGTCCTGCGCGCCGAATTCGTCCGCAAGCGTTGACGCGATGGAGCGGGTTGCCACTCTGACGCTCAATCCCGCGATCGATTCCGCGTGCGAGACAGAGACGGTTTCCGCCACCCGCAAGATCCGGACCTGCGCCGAACGCTATGATCCGGGCGGGGGCGGGCTCAACGTGGCGCGGGTGCTGCACCGGCTGGGCGTGCCGGTTGAGGCGATCTACCTTTCGGGCGGGCCGACCGGGGCGCTGCTCGACGAGCTGCTTGACGAAGCCGGCCTGCCGCGCCGCGCGATCCCGATCCACGACCACACCCGGATGAGCCTGGCGGTCTATGAACGTTCGACCGGGCACGAATACCGTTTCGTCCCCGAAGGGCCGCTGGTGGCCGAGGCCGAATGGCGCGCCTTGCTGGGGGCCTGTTTTGCCAGCCCGGCCGAATGGGTGGTGGCATCCGGTTCCTTGCCGCGCGGGGTGCCCGACGATTTCTTCGCCCGGCTGGCCGCGCCGCTGCTGGCGCAGGACCGCAAGCTGGTGCTCGACACCTCGGGTGATGCGCTGAAAGCCTCGTTCGCGGCCGGGGGCATCTATCTGGCCAAGCCCAGCGTCGGCGAATTCGAAAGCCTGCTGGGCCGAACCCTGCCGAGCCATGGCGCAGTAGCCGAAGCGGCCGAAGCGCTGGTCAAGGCCGGCAAGGCGCGGATGATCGCGGTGACCATGGGCGAACAGGGCGGCGTGCTGGCCTGGGACGGCGGCGTGGTCACCCATCCCGGCGTCCATGCCGTCGCGCAATCGACCACTGGTGCCGGTGACAGCTTTCTGGGTGCGATGGTCTACGGCCTGCTTAGCGGAGAAACCCCGCCCGATGCGTTTCGGCGCGGAATCGCGGCGGGCACGGCTGCGGTGATGACCCCGGGGACCGACCTGTGCCAACCCGCCGAGATCGAGCGGGTCCTGGCCACCCTGCCTTGAGCTAGGGCCGGCCGAACAGCCGCCGGACCAGCCGCGGCGCCGGTTCCGGTGCCGGTTCGGCTTCGGCCTCGCTCGCTTCCAGCCGCCGCCGCAGCATCGTCCCGACCGGGCTGGCATCGTCTTCCAGCGCCAGGCGGCCGCGCTGGATCAGGTTGAAGCGGGTCAGATCGGGCGCGCGGCCTTCGCCGGCTTCGGCCTGCTCTGGCGGGGCCAATTCGGTCGCAACCGGGCGGACCACCGGCCAATGCAGCGAAACCACTTCGGGGCGCATGTCGATCAGGCCGGAAATCACCGGGATGCCGCTGCCCAGTCCGTGCCGGTCAAGCTGCACCGCGACGGCCTGGTGAAAGCGCAGCGCACGCCACCAGCAGCCCAGCACGAATTCGACATAGCGCAAGGGTGCCGGTTTCCCGTCGTCCTCGCGGATGAAATGGCGCTGCTTGTGGTGAATCAACGCGGTGTTGAGGGCATCGAGTCCGTCGATGTCGAGGAAGGCCTCGATGTCCTCGTCGTTGCCGGCCCAGGCCGGGCTGTCGGCACGGCACTGTTCCAGCGCTGCCTCCGGACTCGCCGAGGACCACGACCAGGTTTCATCGTTGTAGAGCCCCAGGACCATGTAGGGGCGGTGGGTGGTGCCTTTTTCAAAGGCCAGGTCGGCTTCGTTTCCCATCGCCACGGTCGCGCCGGTGATCGGCTCACCCTCGTGGCGGGTGATCGCTTCGGCCAGCTCTTCCCAGCCGGTAATGTCGACCGCTGCCAGGCTGGCCGCCCGGCACAGCCGCATCATCTCACCGTTTGTCGCGATCAGCGACTCGCGCAGCAGCCGTTCGGCTTCGGCCAGTTCGCGCTGCTCGAACAGGCCGCGCAGCTGCGCTTCCCACGCGGCTTCACCCGCGGCGCTGGCAAATGTGGTTTGCAGGGCGTGCATTCCGGTGCGGTCCTCCCGGTCACCCGTAACGGCGGCCGTTGCGCGCCATCGTAAGGAGAAATGGTCAGCGCTCCGTTAACGGGTCCTGGCCCTAGCGCCCGACCAGCACCGCCGCGCTGACCAGCTCCGCGCTGTAGGGCCGCGCCACGCCGCGCAGGATCCGGGCCTTGACCGCCGGATCGGCGGCGACGATCCCGTCCGCTTCGGACTGGTTCCTGGCGCGCAGCAGGACCAGCCCGGTTTCGTTGCCAAGCGGCCCCGCGCTGGCTACCCGGCCTTCGCCCAGCAGCTTCTTCCAGTACCGCCGATGCTCGTCGAGCCCGGGGCCCTTGAACGGTTGGCCGCGTTTCCAGGCCGCGCCGGGGCCAAGCAGGACGGCATAGAGCCGACCCTTGGCGACCGGTGCTTCTGCGGCCGGCTCTTGATCCGGGCGCTTGTCTGCCGGGGCCGCGGGCTTTGCGGCGGCGGTCTGCCGGGGCTTGGCAGCGCTGAGCGATGCGGCAGGAGCCAGCGCCAGAGCCAGCACGGCGCAGAGCGCGCGCACGGCGAATGTGGACATGATGGAGACCCTTCCCGAATCGGACAGGATGCTCCCTTGGCGCAGGGGCGGGGGCCGTTCACCCCCGCAGCGCCGCGCCGTGCCGCCTTTGCGGCGGTGCGCCCGGGCCGGGGTTCAGCCTGGATTGGTGGCGAAAGCGGGTACGGACCCGGTATCGACCCACGGCTGTTTCGACTGGGTCCAGATGTGCGCGGCCGGGGCAAACCAGCTTGAATCGTCGAGCGATCCGGTCTTGACCCAGATCATCCCCGGCGAAACTTCGACCTTGCTGAACAGCGGCGACCCGCAAGTTCCGCAGAACTGGCGCTCCACCGCCTTGCCGCTCTCGCCGTGGTCGAGGTAGTGCGTCGGCGCCCCCTGCGTCACCGTTACTGCAGCTTCGGGCACGCCGATGATCGTCGAAAAGGCGCTGCCCGCCTGGCGCTGGCAGTGGCTGCAGTGGCAGACCAGCTGCATCGCCGGTTCGGCGCTGATTTCATAGCGCACGGCCCCGCACAGGCAGCCGCCGGTCATGGTCTTGCTCATCATCCTCTCCTTCGGACAAAAGGGTGCGGCAGGGCGGCAGGCCGGTCAAGCCGCGGCGCAATTCGTTCGACAATGGCCGGGCAAAGGCCCAAGCCGCCCTTGGAGCAACCGGCTCCGCAAAGGATATGTGCCATGGCCAAGGGCCAGAAGAAATCGAACCGCGAAGCGCGCAAGCCCAAGGCGGAAAAGCCGCCCAAGCCCAATGCCTCGCAGCCCAGCCTCAAGCCGGGCGTACTCGCCGGGCTAGAGCATATGAAGCGCTAAGCCGCTCCGCCTGCCGCCGATGGGGAACAGCCCGCGGATCCTGGTCGACGCCGATGCCTGCCCGGTCAAGGAAGAGGTCTACAAGGTCGCCTTCCGCCGCGCGGTTGCCGTCGCCGTGGTCAGCAACATGCGCCTTCGGGTGCCCGATCATCCACTGATCGAGCGGGTGGTCGTGACGGACAGCTTCGACGCCGCCGACGATTGGATCGCAGAGAAAGCTGGCCCGCGGGCCGTGGTTATCACCGCCGATATCCTGCTGGCCGACCGCTGCCTCAAGGCCGGGGCGCAGGTCCTTTCCCCCACCGGCAAACCGTTCACTCCGGCCAGCATCGGCGGCGCGATCGCCACCCGCGCGATCATGGCCGACCTGCGGGCTGGCGGTGATGCGATTGGCGGCCCGCCGCCGTTCCGCAAGGAAGACCGCTCTCGGTTCCTGCAGGCGCTGGACCAGGCGCTGGTGCGGTTGGGCTAGGCGCCGCGCGGATAGCCACATTCAACGCTGCGGTTCGCAGGCAATCCCGTCATTGTCGCCGTCCATAGTCTCCCGGTAGCCTGGTTCATCGCGATAGATCGGCGCGGTTCCGGCTGCGCGCGCGTCGTTGCAGCCGTGCCAGTAATCGCCCGGCTCGGGCGCCCGCGCCCGCATGATACCCAGCGCGACCGCCGCCGGTTTGACCTTTGCGGCCAGAGCGGCGCGTCCATCCGGCGTCGCCGCCAGGCTTCCGGTACCGATCGCTACGCCGCCTAGCGCGGCTCCCAACAACCACCGTGACATGAGACGTGTTTTCCCGGCTCCTGGAATCAAACCATCGGCCGGAAGCTTAATCGGCAGTGGTGAACGATTGGTTTGGGCAGACCGCGCGGCGGCCCACTAATCCCGGTCGTCGCTGGGTGAAAACCGCGTGACCCATTCCGGCCTACCCCCGGGCGACCGGACGATATCGGGCGCGGGCACCGGATCATCCCCGGTCTCGATCCAGCCGCGCCTGTCGCATTTGGGGCGGAATTTCAGACCTCACAAGCTGCATAAGCGGGCGGTCGTTGCCACTCAGGCCGGGGAGGTTCGGTCTTGGCAGTGCGCAGCCTTACCGTGATCGAGCGACGGTTGGAACTGTCCCCGCCAGCGATGTTCGCCCTGGCCGTCAGGCCGCTTTCGGCGCAGCGGTTCCCCGCAGCAGGCCGGCAGTGCTGAGATCCTCGTCCAGATCGGGCCAGTGGATGCCGTAGCCACCCGCGCAGGTTTGCCAGTTGGCACGCTGCGCTTGTGTCGCGCCTGCCAATCGCGGGAACCAGGCGAGCGGAACGACTATCGTCCGACCGTCCATCAAATCGACCGTCAGACTTTCATCCGAGCAACGAGCGTCGCTCACGCGTTCGTCAATCAATCGTTCCAAAATGGACATTCCATGACTCCAACAGCACGGCGCGATGCTCGGCAACATGGGCGATTATGGCACCGATCTCCTTCGGACGGAAGCCGCGGCTGTTTGCGAGGGCGACGGGATCGAGCCAGGCTTTCAACGTTGAAGCGTCGCGGTCCACGTGAACATGCGGCGGTTCATCGCCTTCGTTGCTGAAAAAGTAGAAGCGATAGGATCCGACCCTTAGTACGGTTGGCATAAATCCAGCACTCCCTTCACCCATGCAAAGAAAGCACAAAGACCGCGATTGGCATCAGGAGAATGATCGGATGTGGGGTTATCGCGCAAGGGAATTTACGTCCGTTACCGCGCAACTACCTCAATCAGTCATGCTCCCGATCCCCTGCCCCGATATACAGCTCCCGCCCACCTTCGTTGTAGACGCGGCTCATCTCTTCCATGCCCTTTTTCGCCTCGTCGGCGCTGACCAATCCGGCTTCGACAGGCTCAGCCTGAGCGGGATTGGTTGAGGCAATAAAGCCTTCCACGCCCGCATTCTGCTTCGCCGCAAAATCCCGTACTTCCTGCGTGATCTTCATCGAGCAGAACTTCGGCCCGCACATCGAGCAGAAGTGCGCGGTCTTGGCGCCTTCGGCCGGGAGCGTCTGGTCGTGATATTGCTCGGCGGTGTCGGGGTCGAGGCTGAGGTTGAACTGGTCGCGCCAGCGGAATTCGAAGCGGGCGCGGCTCAGCGCGTCGTCGCGCAGCTTGGCGGCAGGGTGGCCCTTCGCCAGGTCGGCGGCGTGGGCGGCGAGCTTGTAGGTCACCACGCCGACCTTCACATCGTCGCGGTCGGGCAGGCCGAGGTGCTCCTTCGGCGTGACGTAACAGAGCATCGCGGTGCCGTACCAACCGATCATCGCGGCGCCGATGCCGCTGGTGATATGGTCGTAGCCGGGCGCGATGTCGGTGGTCAGCGGCCCCAAGGTGTAGAAGGGGGCCTCGCCGCACGCCTCGAGCTGCTTGTCCATATTCTCCTTGATCTTGTGCATCGGCACGTGGCCGGGACCCTCGATCATCACCTGCACGTCCTGGTCCCAGGCGCGCCTGGTCAGCTCGCCCAGCGTGTAGAGCTCCGCGAACTGCGCCTCGTCATTGGCGTCGGCGATGCTGCCGGGGCGGAGGCCGTCGCCCAGCGAATAGGCGATGTCATAGGCCTTCATGATCTCGGTGATCTCGTCGAAGCGTTCGTAGAGGAAGCTTTCGCGGTGGTGGGCGAGGCACCATTTGGCCATGATCGATCCGCCTCGGCTGACGATGCCGGTGACGCGCCTGGCGGTCAGGGGCACGTAGGGCAGGCGCACGCCGGCGTGGATGGTGAAATAGTCGACGCCCTGCTCGCATTGCTCGACGAGCGTGTCGCGGTAGACCTCCCAGTCGAGCTTGACAGGATCGCCGCCGACTTTCTCCAAG
>JBJTMC010000054.1:0-6715 GCA_046063325.1 Novosphingobium sp. | reverse complement strand
ACGAGCTGGCCAAGGGCCCGACCCGCTGCCGCTGACCTTCGGAACCAGCCCTCGGGCTTGACCCGGCGGGCCATCCTCCGCAAAGCCACGGAGGATGGCCCGACCCGCAATCCTCATCACCGGAGCCGCCAAGCGGATTGGAGCCGTGCTGGCCCGCCATTTTGCCGCCGCGGGCTGGCATGTGGTGATCCATGCCGGCCATTCCCCGGCGGTCGCCGCCGAACTGGCTGCCAGCCTGCCCTCTGCCGAAGTGGTTGAGGCCGACCTGCTCGATCGCGCGGCCGCACTGGCGATGATCGAAGCGCTGGCCGCGCGGCTGGCCGACTGGCGAATGCTGGTGAACAGCGCCGCCGTCTTCAAGCCCGACAGCGCCCAGGCCATCGATCCGGAAACCTTTGCAGAAGCGATGCGCGTCAACGCCGAGACGCCCACCGCCATGGCCCAGGCCTTCCTTGCCAGCGCCCGCGCGGCAGGCGGCAAGCGGGTGATCCAGTTCCTCGACCAGAAGATCCTCAACCCCAATCCGGACTTCTTCAGCTACACCATGGCCAAACACGCACTGGCCAGCACGGTCCGGATGCTGGCAATGGCGCAGCGCGATCCGGCAACCCGGATCTACGGCCTCGCACCCGGAGCGATGCTCCCCAGTTTCGACCAGGTGGACCACGAACACGAGATTTCCGGCCGGATGAACCTGCTGAAACGCCTGACCGATCCGGCCGAACTGGCCGAGGCGGCGCTGTTCCTGTCGCAGGGCTGGCTGGCCAGTGGCGAAACGCTGTTCATCGATTCGGGCCAGCACCTCCTTTCGCAGCCGCGCGACGTGCTCTATCTCGCGCGGGACTAGCCAGGAATTTTCATGCTCGAAGCCTTCCTTTCCTCCACCGCTGTCGTCGCGCTTGCCGAAATCGGTGACAAGACCATGCTGCTCGCTATTGTCCTTGCCGCGCGGTTGCGCGCGCCCTGGGCGATCCTGGCGGGGATCTTCGTGGCGACGATCGCCAACCACGCGCTGGCCGCGTTGGTCGGCAGCCAGGTTGCCGGGCTGCTCCAGGCCGACTGGTTCCGCATCGCCGTTGCGCTGGGCTTCATTGCGATGGCGGCCTGGACCCTGGTCCCCGACAAGCTGGACGATGATGAAGACACTATCCGCAGCAGCGGCGGAGCCTTTCTTACCACACTGGTCAGCTTCTTTCTGGTCGAGATGGGCGACAAGACCCAGGTCGCGACGATCGCCCTGGCCGCGCACTACCAGTCGGTCGTGGTTGTCGCAGCGGGGACCACGCTGGGGATGATGCTGGCCAACGGACCCGCCGTGTTCCTGGGCGAAGCGATTGAAAAACGGGTGTCGATGAAACTGACCCGGACCCTTGCCGCCGGGCTGTTTCTTGTGCTTGGCCTATGGCAACTCGCCGAAATCTTTGGCTGGCTCGGCTGAATAAGGCTTGCCAGCGGGGGCAGAGCGCATAGTCTCTTCCCCCATGTGGCTGCTCGACAAGATGCTGCGCGCCATGGTCCGTGAGGGCCAGCTGCGCGTGATCGACCATGATGGAAGCGAACACCGCTATGGTGATCTTTCCGCCGATCCCGTGACCATTCGCTTTACCGACAAGGGAGCGGCGCTGCACGTGGCGAAAGACCCGCGGGTGGGCGCAGGCGAAGCCTATATGGACGGGCGGCTGGTGGTTGAACCGCCGCACGATATCCGCGACATGGTACTGCTGGTGATGCGGAACGCCAACCGCGGCAACGGCTCGATCGCGGCGCCCAACCCGGCCAAACGGGCGGCTGATTGGGTCTTTGCCAAGGCCGACCAGATCAACCTGCGCCCCAAGGCCAGCAGCAATGTCACCCACCACTACGACCTGACCCGCCAGTTCTATGAGCTGTTCCTTGATGAGGACCGGCAATACACCATGGCCTATTTCAAGGATCCGGCGAACAGCCTTGAACGCGCGCAGGTGGACAAGAAGGCGCTGATCGCGGCCAAGCTGCGGCTGGAACCGGGCATGCGATTGCTCGACATCGGCTGCGGCTGGGGCGGGCTGGGGCTTTATCTCAACCGTCATTTCGGGGTCGAGGTGCTGGGCGTTTCGCTTGCCCCCGATCAGGTCAGGTTCGCCAACGAACGCGCCGAAGCGGCCGGGGTGGCTGACCAGGTCACGTTCCAACTGATCGACTACCGCGACGTAAAGGGCCCGTTCGACCGGATAACCAGCGTCGGTATGATCGAGCATGTCGGCGCCCCGCACTTGCCCGAATACTTCGCCAAGACCAACGAACTGCTGGCCGAAGACGGGATCATGCTGACCCACACCATCGGCCGGACCAACGGCCCGGGCACGACCGACAAGTGGACCCGCAAGTACATTTTCCCCGGCGGTTACATTCCGGCGATGAGCGAGCTGGTTTCCGCCTGCGAGAAAACCGGGTGGGAGATCGCCGATATCGAGGTGCTGCGCTATCACTACGCTCACACGATCGCCGAATGGTACCGCCGCACCACGCTGCACGAAGCCGAGATTACTGCGCTTTATGACGCGCGGCTGTTCCGGATGTGGCAGTTCTACCTGGCCGGAGCCGAGCAGAGCTTTCGCCACGGCAACATGGTCAACTTCCACATTCAAAGCGTCAAGCGCCGCAGCGCCGTGCCGATGACCCGCGACTACATCAGCGCCGAAGCCGCGCGGCTGTCAGCGCTGGACCAGGCGCCGGAGTGGCATCTTGAGCGCAAAGCGGCCGAGTGACGGCGGATTTCTCAGGCGCGGGCCCATCCGATGATCCGCGCCCCTGCCTCTAAAATGCAGCGCGCCGAAAATAAGATCACTCCGATACACACTACGGCCGCGCCAGCCTGAAGCAGGCCCTGGGTTCCCGGCTCCTTGGGCATGTTCCACCAACTGACCCCGGCAAAACCGCAGATGGGGCCGGTCAGGGCCCCGGCAAACAGCTCGCGATTGTGCAGTTCCGCCATCGGCCGGAAAAGCTGCCGAGGCTGGGAGAACTCCCCTGGCGCCGGCGCGCGCAAGGCGAGCGCTTTCGTGGGCGCGTCCCACAGGTTGCTCAACCGTCCCTGTTCGATCCAGACGATCGTGCCGACATGGCCGTAAAACAGTATCGCCTCGAACAGGCCAGCGCCGTTGCCGAAAAGCACGCTCACGGCCTGAGTCGTGACCATGAACGACACCACCGCCAACAGAATGTCCCGCAGCATCCGGTTCATCACGGCCAGTCCGTCCCGATTGAACTCGGCAATGAAGCGGTCGCGTTCGGCCGGAGAGATGAAGTAAACCGGCCCGCGCCTCAAGCGAAGGCCGGTGAAGGGCATGGCCTGAAACAGGACCAGCCCGTCCTGTTCGCCGAACTGGGCGGCGAACCGCTGACGAAACTGCCTGAAGTGGCCGGTGGCGGGATCGAGCAGGCTGTTCATTTGTTACCCTCCCCCGGCCCGGAGGAAATCAGGCGAAGCGCCGGGCCAGTGTATAGGCCGGCCCGAACCCGACCAGCCCGGCGCCGATGAATGGCAGCGCCACCACCCATATCCGCAGGCCGGTAACACCTGCGGGGCTGGCGATCGAGATTGCCGCGGTCAGCGTAAGGCCCAGGCAGATCGCGGCCAGGCCCAGGACCAGCCGCCAGTGCGGCACCTGCCTAAAGGCCCCGTCCTTTGCCTTGCTGCCCATCCGTTCGAACGGGCTGAACACGGCGATCAGTGGCAACAGCGCGGCAATGTAGAGTGCGAACCACACCGGCCGCGCCAGCCACCATTCCGCGCTTCCCGGTGCAGCATGCAGCCCCACCCCGCCCAGCATCCAGGCCGCGACCATCACCAGCACGAAGGCGGTCAGGTGCCACAGGTAGACGGTCATGATCATGCCGTTGAGCAGCACCGTCGCGGTCCACAACCAGGCCTTGTCGAGCAAGCGTCGCATTTGCGGCTCGATCGCCAGCGCCAGCCCGATCTGCATGTTGCCCAGCGCCAGCAAGGCCAACGTCGGCGGCATCGAATTGGACAGGTCGCTGCCCGGAACACCGATCATAGCCACCGGATAGGGACCGAACCGGACCAAGGCGCCCAGCACCGCCAGCGAGACCGCGCCCCACAGCGCGGGCTGCCCAAAGCGCCCTTCCTGCCAGCGATAGCCAAGCTGGTGAATCGCGAGCCAGACGAACAGGAAGTTGAGCCAGCCGACCGCCGGAACCCCGTGCCCGACCGCCAGATAATCGACCGCCACCGCGCCAGCTACCAGCGCCCAGAAGCTGGCCATGCCCCAGCGTTTCCAGGCGGCATGGCTGAACGGCACCAGCGCGGACACGATCAGGTAGACCGCCAGGAACCACACCGGGATCAGCGCCAGTTGCGCCGCCATTTTCACCACCTCGCGGTCCACGCCGAACGCGGTTCCGGCCAGTGCGAACAGGCTCCAGACCAGAAACAGTGGCATAACCGGGTTGATCAGCCGTTGCAGACGTCCGCCGTACCAATCGGAAAAGGTGCCACCCCGGGCCTTCGTCGCGGCCCAGGACACGCCGTTGGAGAACCCGCCGACGAAGAAGAACAGCGGCATCACCTGAAAGCCCCAGGTCAGCCACTGGGTCCAAGGCAGGATCCCCAGCAGGTGCCCGCCGACCACGGCTCCGCCCTTCATATAGGGCGCGGCAACCAGCCAGTGTCCGACCACCACGGCCAGGATCGACAGGGCGCGCAGGAAATCGACATAGCGGTTGCGCTCCGGCGGAGCCTTGCCCGCCATCTCCGCCGCCTTGGCCCACATTCCCATCGTCGTTTCCCCCTGCTGGTCTCCAGACTGTTAGTCGGGATAGCGCGCGTTCATTACTTCCCAGCTAATTTCCACCAACCGTTCCAGTACCTTGATATCCACGTCGGTCAGCTTCTTGATGTAGAGGCAGCCCTTGCCGGTGGTGTGCTTGCCCAGCGTGGCGAACAGCTCCGCGCCTTCGCTTGTTTCGGCCGGGCCGCCCATCGCGTAAAGCGTCAGCGCCGCCTTGCGCGGGCTGAACCCGGCGCGGCACATCGTGCCTTCGCGGCCGCTCTCGTATCTGTAGCTGTAGCTGCCATAGCCGATGATGCTGGGGCCCCACATCTTCGGTTGGTGTCCGGTCACGCGGCGGAACAATACGTCAAGCGCTGCTCCCTCTTCGCGGCGCTGGGCGCTGTCCTGCGCGGCGATGAAGTCGGCCACCGTCGCCTCGGTCGCCTTGGTCTTGAGATCGGCCTTGGCCATCGGCTTGCTCTCCCCTTGCGCTTGTCCTAGGGCGCCCCTCACGAATCCTAACGCCAATCCAGCGGAAAACCAGACATGAGTGATATCAAGAAAGTCGTCCTCGCCTATTCCGGCGGCCTCGATACCTCGGTCATCCTCAAGTGGTTGCAGGTCACTTATGGCTGCGAGGTGGTGACCTTCACCGCCGACCTTGGCCAGGGTGAGGAACTGGAACCGGCGCGGGCCAAAGCCAAGCTGATGGGCCTTCCCGACCAGAACATCTACATCGACGACCTGCGCGAGGAATTCGTGCGCGACTTCGTGTTTCCGATGATGCGCGCCAACGCCCGCTACGAAGGCGATTACCTGCTCGGCACCTCGATCGCCCGCCCGCTGATTTCCAAGCGGCTGGTCGAGATCGCGCACGAAACCGGGGCCGACGCGGTGGCCCACGGGGCGACCGGCAAAGGCAACGACCAGGTCCGCTTCGAGCTGTCCGCCTATGCGCTCGACCCCAATATCAAGGTCATCGCGCCTTGGCGCGAATGGGACCTGACCAGCCGCACCGCGCTGATCGCCTGGGCCGAAGCGCACCAGATCCCGGTGCCCAAGGACAAGCGCGGGGAAAGCCCGTTCAGCACCGACGCCAACCTGCTGCACACGTCGTCCGAGGGCAAGGTGCTGGAGGATCCGTGGGAGGAAACTCCGGACTACGTCTATTCGCGCACCGACAATCCCGAAGATGCTCCCGACCAGGCTGAATATATCACCATCGACTTCGAGCGCGGCGACGGCGTTGCGCTGAACGGCGTGGCGATGAGCCCCGCCAGCCTGCTCACCGCGCTCAACGATCTCGGCCGCAAGCACGGCATCGGCCGGCTCGACCTGGTCGAGAACCGCTTCGTCGGCATGAAGAGCCGTGGGATGTACGAAACCCCGGGCGGCGAGATTTATGCCCGTGCGCACCGCGGGATCGAACAGATCACGCTCGATCGCGGCGCGGCGCATCTCAAGGACGAGCTGATGCCCAAGTACGCCGAGCTCATCTACAACGGCTTCTGGTTCGCCCCCGAACGCGAGATGCTGCAGGCGGCGATCGATCTCAGCCAGGAAAGGGTTTCGGGCACCGTGCGCTTGAAGCTCTACAAGGGCAACGCCAGCGTGGTAGGCCGCAAGTCGCCCAACTCGCTTTACTCCGAACGCCACGTAACCTTCGAGGACGATGCCGGGGCCTACGACCAGAAGGACGCTGCCGGATTCATCAAGTTGAACGCGCTCCGGTTGCGTTTGCTCGCGCAACGCGACCGCTGAGGCGATTCGCCGCTTAATTTTGCAAGCCTTCCGGCGAATCAAATTACGCCGGATTTTGCGTTTGTGACAGGCGCAAGCGCGCCCACAGACTTGTCCACGGCGAAGAGGCCATTCTGTGGATAAGTGCGCGATTTTCTGCTTGCGCGACTCGGGTTCGGGGCGCAGGTTCAAGTCATCGA
>JBJTMC010000053.1:0-3915 GCA_046063325.1 Novosphingobium sp. | reverse complement strand
CCAGAGCGTGCGATCGGGCGCTCAGATCGCGTATTGGGCGCCCAGTTCGATCACCCGGCCGGGGGGAATTCCGAAATAGTCGGTCGGGTCGGCGGCGTTGCGGTGCAGCGCGACGAACAGCACGTCCTGCCACATCGGCATACCCTGATCGGCGGCGGCGATGTTGTAGCTATTGCGGCCGATGAAGAAGCTGGCCTGGCGCGCGCCGGGCACCAGCGGCCCGGCGGCAACCAGATCGCTGACCACGTCGGGGTGCTCCATGAAGCCATAGGCCAGGTCGATTGCGGCGAAGTTCTCGTCGATCCGGCGCACCACCAGGCGCTCGTGCGGCTCGCAGTACGGCTTTTGCAGGGTTCGCACCGTGGTCACGAAATTGTGCTGGTGGAGCACCCGGTTGTGTTTGAGGTTGTGCAACAGGGCATGCGGGGTCAGATCGTTGCGCGCGGTCAGGAAGATCGCGCTGCCGGCGACCCGCTTGGGCGAACGGTTGTGCAGCGCCGTGGCCATATCGGCCAGTGGTACGGCCGAATCGTATTCCAGCGCGGTCACGATCCGGCGGCCGCGGACCCAGGTCCAGATTACCACCAGAATCCCGGCCGCGATGGTCAGCGGCACCCAGCCGCCTTCGATCACGCGCAGGATGTTGGCGCCGAAGAACACCAGGTCGATTGCCAGGAACGGCACGATGACCGCCAGGCTGGCAGGCAGGCTCCATCCCCAGCGCCGCCGGGTAACCACGAAAGCCAGGCAGCAGGTGATCACCATGGTGCCGGTCACCGCGATGCCATAGGCCGCGGCCATGGCCGAACTGGTGCGAAAGCCCAGGGTCAGCACGACCACGCCGAACAGCACCAGCCAGTTGATCACCGGGACATAGATCTGTCCGGCGTGGCCTTCGCTGGTCTGGCGCACGGCCAGGCGCGGCAGGAGGCCCAGTTGCATCGCTTGCTGGCTGAGCGAATAGGCACCGGTTATCACCGCCTGGCTGGCAATGATCGAGGCGCAGGCGGCCAGGATCACCATGGGCAGGCGCAGGGCATCGGGAATCATCACGAAGAACCAGTCCTGGTTGACGAAGGCATGGCCGCTGGCGGTGGCTTCGCCCAGCATCTTGATCGCGAAAGCCCCCTGCCCGAGATAGTTGAGCGCCAGCGCGGGGAAGACCAGCGCCAGCCAGCCCAACCGAATCGGCGCCCTGCCGAAATGGCCCATGTCCGCGGTAAGCGCCTCTGCCCCGGTCACGGTGAGGAACACCGCCCCAAGGACGAAAAGACCCAACACCCCGTGCCCGATCAGAAATCCGACCGCGTGCCACGGCAGGAAGGCCGCAAGGATGCCCGGACCATCGGCGATGTGAATGACGCCAAGCCCCGCGATCGCCAGAAACCAGACGATGCAGACCGGACCGAAAAGCTTGGATACGGCCGCGGTGCCGCGCGATTGCGCCGCAAACAGCCCAATCAGGATCACCAGGGTGATGATCAGGATGCGATTGACGGTGAACATCTCTCCGCCAGGCAGCGTTTTCAGGCCTTCGATCGCGCCCAGGGTGGTCAGCGAAGGGGTGATCACCGCATCGCCATAGAACAGCGCGGCGCCGATCGCGCCAAGCGCGAAGACCGCGCCGCCACGCCGCTTGGTTCCGCGCTGGGCCAGCGCCAGCAGCGCCAGGACCCCGCCTTCGCCGTCGTTGTCGGCGCGCATCAGGAAGACCACGTACTTCAGCGTGACGATCACGATCAGCGCCCACAGTGCCAGGCTCATCACCCCGACGATCTCGTCCACGGTCAGCCCGTCCGAAGCGGCCTGGCCCAGCGCTTCGCGGAAGGCATAGATCGGGCTGGTGCCGATATCGCCGAACACCACGCCGATTGCGCCGATGGTCAGCGCAGCAAGGGCAGGATTGTTGTGGGATTGGCCCGGGTGGGCGGGAGTACTTGCCTCTGCGTCTTCCGACGGGGAATGCGACTCGGACATGGATTGCGCCTTTCCGACGCTGGATGAGAGGCGGGGCAGTTAGGCTTATGCGATAGGCTTGCAATTGCGTTTGCCGCAACAGTTATTGCGTTTTTCGCATGAATTGAAAGACACGGATTTCTGCGGGGTCGAGCCAACGCGAAAAGCCCGGCAGCCTGTCCTGCTTGCGCCTTGCGCATTGCATAAGGCACTATATAATGGCTTATGTAATGGAGGCAACCTCGATGAACGATGCGATCGCGCTGGAAGGCGCTGTGATGCTGGGCAGCCGGTTGAAGCGGCTGGCCGAACGACTTCAGGCCGGGGCGGAACGAATTGCCCGCGATTGCGGCCTGCCGACCCTGCCGGCGCAGATGCCGCTGCTCTCGGCGCTGTGGCGCGGCGGACCGCTTGGCATCTGTGATGCGGCGGAGCGGATCGGGGTAAGTCAGCCTGCGATCACCCGCCTTGCCGCGCAGCTTGAAACGCTGGGTCTGGTCGAAACCCTGCCGGGCGGCGCGGACCGTCGGCAGCGCCGTCTGGCCCTGACGGAACAGGGCCGCGCCGCGATGGACCTGGCCGAAACGGCGCTGTGGCCGCGGCTTCGGGCCGCGGTCGAGGAAACCTGCGACATCAAGGCGCTGCTGGCCGAAGTCAGCGCGATCGAAACGGCGCTGGCCCAGCGGCCGCTGGAACAGCGCCCCGGGCCCGGTTTTGCGATCCGGCCCTACACCGATGCGCTGGCTCCCAGCTTCGATCGGATCAACCGCCAATGGATCGAGGCGATGTACGCGCTCGAGCCGCTCGACGAGGCTCAGCTGTCGGACCCGCGCGGGCAGATCCTGGCGGGCGGCGGCGATATCCTGTTTGTCGAGGATCCGGAGCTTGGAATTGTCGGCACTTGCGGCCTGCTCAAGACCGGCGAGGACGAGTTTGAACTGATCAAGATGGCGGTGCTGCCCGAAGCGCGCGGGCGCGGCGCGGGCGAATTCCTGCTCCGCGCCGCGATCGCCCGCGCCTATGCGCTGGGCGCCCGCAAGCTGTTCCTGCTGACCAACAGCAAGAGCGCGGCGGCGATCCGGATGTATGAGCGCAGCGGCTTCGTCCACGACGCGGAAATCCTGGCCAGCTGCGGCGGCGAATATGCCCGCTGCGATGTGGCGATGCGCCATATCCCCGCATGAACAGGGCCGGAGGATTGCTCCTCCGGCCCCGTTTGGTGTGCCTGAACGCAGGGCTTAGAAGCCCATGTCGCCCATCCCGCCCATGCCGCCACCCATCGGGGGCATGGCCGGCTTGTCATCGGGCTTTTCGCTGATCGCCGCTTCGGTGGTGATCAGCAGGCCCGCGACCGAGGCGGCGTCCTGCAGCGCGGTGCGGACAACCTTGGTCGGGTCGATCACGCCGGCCTTGACCAGGTTTTCGTAGGTGTCGGTCGAGGCGTTGAAGCCCTGGGTTTCGTCATCCTCGCGCAGGAGGTTGCCCGAAACCACGGCGCCGTCGTGTCCGGCATTGGTGGCGATCTGCTTGACCGGGGCGGTAATCGCGCGGCGCACGATATCGATGCCCTTGGTCTGGTCGTCGTTGGCGCCCTTCATGCCCGCGAGAGCCTTGGTGGCATAGAGCAGCGCAGTGCCGCCGCCCGGGACGATCCCTTCTTCCACCGCGGCGCGGGTCGCGTGGAGCGCGTCGTCGACGCGGTCCTTGCGTTCCTTGACCTCGACTTCCGAAGCGCCGCCGACCTTGATCACGGCCACGCCGCCAGCCAGCTTGGCCAGGCGTTCCTGCAGCTTTTCCTTGTCGTAATCGCTGCTGGTGGTGTCGATCTGGGCGCGGATCTGTTCGACCCGGGCCTTGATCTCGTCAGCCGAACCGGCGCCGTCGACCAGGGTGGTGTTGTCCTTGTCGATCGTCACCTTCTTGGCCTGGCCGAGCATGCCCAGCGTGACCGATTCCAGC
>JBJTMC010000052.1:0-30145 GCA_046063325.1 Novosphingobium sp. | reverse complement strand
TTCCGCCGCTTTACCGAGGCCGAGATCCTACCCCATGCCCACAAGTGGCACCTCGCCAACGATCTGATCCCCGATGCCACGGTGGCGGCCATGACCGAACTGGGCACCTTCGGTGCAACGATCCCGGCCGAGTTCGGCGGGTTGGGGCTGAGCAAGCTGGTGATGTGCCTGATCACCGAGGAGCTGTCGCGCGGCTGGATTGGCGCCGGCTCGCTCGGCACCCGCAGCGAGATCGCGGGCGAACTGATCGCGATGGGGGGCACGCCGGCGCAAAAGGATTACTGGCTGCCCAGGATCGCCAGCGGCGAAATCCTGCCGACCGCCGTCTTCACCGAGCCCGATACCGGCTCCGACCTTGGCTCGCTGCAGACCCGCGCGCGGCTCGACGGCGGGAATTGGGTGATCGAGGGGGCGAAGACCTGGATTACCCACGCCAGCCGCTCTGACCTGATGACGCTGCTGTGCCGAACGCTGCCCGATGCCAGGGGCTATGCCGGCCTCTCGATGCTGCTGGTTCCCAAACCGCGCGGAACGGACGGCGATCCTTTCCCGGCCGAAGGGATGAGCGGGAGCGAAATCGGGGTCCTCGGCTATCGCGGAATGCGCGAATATGCATTGCAGTTCGATGGCATGCGCGCACCGGGCGATGCGCTGCTCGGCGGGGAGCAAGGACAGGGGTTCAAGCAATTGATGCGGACCTTCGAAGCGGCCCGGATCCAGACCGCCGCCCGCGCCGTCGGCGTGGCCAAACGTGCGCTGGAACTGGGACTGAACTATGCGCTCAGCCGCAAGCAGTTCGGCAAGGCGATCGTTGAATTCCCGCGCGTGGCCGACAAGCTGGCGATGAGTCTTACCGATTTCGTGCTCTCGCGCGAGCTGACCTATGCCGCCGCCCGCGCCAAGGACACCGGCAAGCGCTGCGATATCGAGGCCGGCATGGCCAAGCTGCTCGCCGCGCGCACCGCCTGGTCCAACGCCGATGCCGCGCTGCAGATCCACGGCGGCAATGGCTATGCGCTGGAGTTCGAGATCAGCCGGGTGCTGTGCGATGCGCGCATCCTCAACATCTTCGAAGGTGCGGCGGAGATCCAGGCCCAGGTGATCGCCCGCGGCCTGCTGGAGGGGCGCAACTGATGACCCGTTCGGACGCCTGGATCGGCCGCGAAGAACAGCGGACTGACGTCATTGGACCCGAAGCGGCGCAGCGCTGGTTGGCAACGCTGGACCGGGACGCACCCGGCGACGACACCCTGCCCCAGGCCTTTCACTGGTGCCTGTGCCTGCCTGACGCGCCGAGCGCCAGCCTGGGCGCGGACGGCCACCCGTTGCGGGACGATAGCCCGAACAGCTTCCTGCCCCCCTTGCCCGACTTGCCGCGGCGGATGTGGGCGTCCAGCGCAGTCGAATTCCTGGCGCCGCTGAAGATCGGCGATGCGATCGTTCGCACCTCGCAGGTTCTGGCGGTGACCGAGAAGAACGGCAGTTCCGGCCGCCTGGTATTCGTCGAAGTGCAGCACGAGACGGCCACCGAGGCCGGCCTGGCCGTGCGCGAAGTCCAGTCGCTGGTCTACCGCGCGCCAGCCGCGCCCGGGACCCCGCCCGCCCCGCCGCCGCTGGGCTCCGCGCGGTTCGATCCCGCGTCATGGACGGCCCACCGCACGATCACGCCGAACGAGGCGCTGCTGTTCCGCTTCTCGGCGCTGACCTTCAACAGCCACCGAATCCATTACGACCTGCCCTATGCCCGCGATGAAGAGAACTACCGCGGGCTGGTGGTTCACGGCCCGCTCACCGCAACATTGCTGCTCGACCTCGCCCAGCGCCAGCTTGGCGACAACGCGGCGGCGCGCTTCAGCTTCAAGGGCCTGAGCCCGGCAATTGCGGGCGAGCCGCTCCATCTGGTAATGCGCCCCGGCGAGGGCGGGCACGAAATGGCGGCTTTCGCCGATGACGGGCGCCAGATCGTGGCGGCCCGCGTCGCCTAGCCGTACGGACGATGGATGTTGCATGAGTAATTCAACCCAACAGAATGATATTTCGCGTTATCACCGCGCGGCCATCGCACTGCACTGGCTGATTGCGGCGCTGCTTGTCTACCAGTTCGCGCTGGGATTGCGGCTTGAAGGGGTCCACCAACCCGCCCTGAAATTCACCGCTTTCCAGATGCACAAGTCGGTCGGGATTGCCATTCTTGTGCTGAGCCTGGCCCGCCTGGCCTTGCGAATCATGGTGCCGCGCCCCGAGCCGGTTGGAACCAGGCTGCAACAGCGCCTGGCCGGACTGGCCCACGCGGCGTTCTACGCGATCATGCTGCTTGGCCCGGTGACCGGCTGGATTATCGTCTCCACCGCCAGGATCAAGGTGCCGACCCTGCTGTTCGGGCTGATCCCGCTGCCGCACTTGCCGTTCCCGGCCGGCGCCCACGATGCGGCTGAGCTGGGCCATGTAGCCCTGGCCTGGCTGCTTCCGGCCTTGCTGCTGCTCCACCTTGCCGCGGTTGTCTATCACTGGCGCGCTGCCGACCCGGTGCCGAGGCGCATGTTGCCGCGCGCCGTGGCGCCGGGATACGGTCTGCCGCTTGCGCTGGCCAGTCTGACCGCTTGCGCCGCGGCCGGTGCAGCCGGGCCCTTGCCTAACCTTTGGTCAAGCCTGACCGCGCCATCACCCGTCCCGGGCAGTGGCTCCGCCATCGCAGCCACGGAAAGTCCCTCGGAAGAAGCGCTGGCCAGCGAAGCACCGTCGCTTAACCCCGCCAGCGAAACGCCGAGCGAAACGGCAAGCGAAGCGGAAAGCGAAGCGGCAAAGGTCGTCAGCTGCGACTGGACAGTCGCCGCGGGCAGCCGTCTGGGTTTCACCGCAAGCTATGCGGGCAGTCCGGTCAACGGCACCTTCCGCAGTTGGTCGGCCCGAATCCATTTCTGCGAAGATGATCTGCCGAACGCGGCGATCGATGCCAGCATTGCGCTGGGCTCGGTCGATACCGCCGATGCCTCGCGCGATGAGAACCTCAAGGGCGCGTCGTTCTTCGACACCGCATCGTTCGCGCGCGCGCGGTTCGTCGCGCACGGCTTCAAGAAGCTGGGACCCGGCCGTTATTCCGCCGATGGAACGCTGACCTTGCGGGGCGCGGCACGTCCAGTGCGGCTGACCTTTGCGCTAAAAGTGACCGGGGAAACCGCCACGGCGCAGGGTTCCGCGCAGCTGCGCCGCCTTGCCTTCGGAGTCGGTACCGACGAGTGGGCCGCGACCGACCAGATCGCCGATGCCGTTGCCGTCAGCTTCACGATCAAGGCCAGGCGCAAACCGCAGGCTCCTTGAACGGATCGCAGCGCCGCAACCGCGCGGAAAGATGTTCAGGACCGCGGACAAAATTGACTATTCGCGGGCATCCGTGCACGATTCGGGCGGGGTTTGCGCCCGCAGGATCAATTGCCCGGGACATGGCTTTGCTAAAAGCGCAGCACATGGGAGGAGATCGGCGATGAGCAAGTTTCAGGTCCTGGGTGTCGCAGCGCTCGCCTTGGTCGCTGCCGGTCTCTGGCCGGTCGAGGAGCACGCCACGCAGTTCGGGCCCGCCGCGGCGCGGGCAGCACCCGCACCCGCTCCCGCGCTCACAGGCAACCCCACGCGGCTGCTGTGGGGCGACACCCATCTCCACACCGATTTCTCGATGGATGCCGCGACCTTCGGGGTAAAACTGTCTCCGGATGATGCCTATCGCTTTGCGATGGGAGAGGAAGTGACCGCATCGAACGGGATGAAAGCCAAGCTGGCGGTTCCGCTCGATTTCCTGATGGTTTCCGATCACAGCGACAACCTGGGGTCAATCCTGGAGCTTGAGGCGAAGAATCCCAAGCTCATGGCAAACCCGGTCCTGGCGGGTTGGTTGCAGATCCTGGGCCTGCCAGACCGCAAGGATCGCCTGGCCCTGGAAGGCCGGCAGACCGAACAGACCAATCCGCCCGAGCTGGACGACGATGCGATGCGCGCAACCTATTGGGCACGCACGATTGCCGCAGCGGAAGCGCATAACCAGCCCGGCAAGTTCACTGCGATGATCGGCTTTGAATGGACCGCGCAGGACAAGGGCCGGAACCTTCACCGCGTGGTGATGTTCCGCGACGGAGCCCGGCGGACCAGCACGATCATTCCGCTGTCGGCCAACCGCACCGACGATCCGCAAGATCTGTGGAAATGGCTGGGCCAGTACGAACAGAGCACCGGCGGCCAGGTTCTGGCAATCGCCCACAACGGCAACATTTCGAACGGAGCGATGTTCCCGCTGGACCAGACCGAATTCGGCAAGCCGATGACCGCCGACTATGTCCGCCAGCGCGCGCGGTGGGAACCGGCCTATGAAACCACCCAGATCAAGGGTGATGGCGAAACCCATCCCTTCCTTTCGGTCGATGATGAGTTCGCCAACTTCGAACGCTGGGACAAGGCCGACTTTGCCGGAGTACCCAAGACCAAGGACATGCTTCCGGGCGAATATACCCGTTCGGCGCTCAAGCGCGGGCTTGAACTGGAACGCCGCTTTGGCGTGAACCCCTACAAGTTCGGGCTGATCGGATCGACCGACAGCCACACCGGCATGTCGACTGCCGATGATGACAACTTCTGGGGCAAGCACAGCGCCCAGATGGAACAAAGTCCGACCCGCTGGAAGGACCCCGTCGGCGGACGCGACGAAGTGACGATTCCGGGCTGGATGATGGCCGCCTCGGGCTATGCCGCGGTCTGGACTCGCGATAACACCCGCGAAGAAGTGTGGGACGCCTTCAAGCGGCGCGAGGTCTATGCCACCACCGGACCGCGCATCACCTTGCGCTTTTTCGGCGGCTGGAACTTCCGCAAGGCCGATGCCACCAAGGGGGATATTGCCCCGGCCGGTTATGCCGGTGGGGTGCCCATGGGCGGCGAGCTGAACAAGGCCAAAGGCAAGGCGCCGCGGTTTCTTGTCCAGGCGATGAAGGACCCCCGCGGAGCCACGCTGGACCGGGTGCAGATCGTCAAGGGCTGGATCGACGCGGACGGCCAGACCCACGAGAAGGTCTACGATGTCGCCTGGTCACATCCGGAAACGCGCAGGCCTGGCAAGGACGGCAAGCTGCCGCTGATCAAGGGCAACGTCGATGTCGCCAATGCCAGCTATGACAACAGCGTTGGCGCGCCATTTCTGACCGCAATGTGGTCCGACCCGGCCTTCAATGCCCGCCAGCATGCGTTCTATTATGTGCGTGTCCTGCAGATCCCGACCCCGCGCTGGACGGCCTATGACGCCAAGCAATGGAAGGTCTCGATGCCGGACTATGTCCCGATGGTGATCCAGGAACGGGCCTATTCCTCGCCGATCTGGTACAACCCCTGATCGGATCGAATCAGTAGCCGACGTGGGGTTTGGCCGGTGCACCGGCAGCGGTGCCGCGCGCGGTATCGAACGCCGCCTTGGCTCCGTCCCGGAAAAAGCTGATATCGGTTCCGACCGATGCGAACTGGAACCCTTCGGACAGGTATTTTGCAGCCAGGGCCGGTGAAGCACCGAACATGCCCAGCGCCACGCCCGCGGCCTGGCTTGCCGACTTGATCGCTTCGATCGCCTCGACAAAGGCCGGATCGGCGAAATTGCCCGGAGTTATGCCAAGCCCGTAGCACAGGTCCATCGGCCCGACGAACAGGGCGTCCAGCCCGGGTGTCGCGGCGATCGCGGCAACGTTATCCAACCCCTGCCGGGTTTCGATCATCGCGATGCAGGCCACTTCGGCATTGGCCGTGGCCAGATAGCCGAACCCTTCGAGCATGATGCCGCGCATTGGCCCGCACGAGCGGGTCCCCTGGGGAGGATAACGGCATGCCGCGACTGCTGCGGCCGCTTCGGCAGCAGAGTTGACCATTGGAACAATCACGCCGTGCGCTCCGGCATCGAGCACCCGGCCGATCGCCGCAGCGTCGTTTCCGGCCACCCTAACCAGAGGGGTTGCACGGGTTGCCGATGTCGCCGGGATCAGGGCCAGCAGGTGCGAATAGGACAGCAGCCCATGCTGCAGATCGAAGCACAGCCAGTCAAAATCCATCCGCGCAATGGCTTCGGCGGTGTGGAGTTCGGGCAGGTTGATCCAGGCGCCATACGATGGCGTGCCCGCCTTCCATTGAGCCAGTGCCTGATTGTGCATGATGGCCTTCCTTGATCGTTCAGGTAAAAATGGCGCTGACCGTGCCCAGCGGGCCCATATCGGCCAGATAGCGGTCTCCGGGCCGGGCCGGGGCAAAGGGGATCATCGAGCCCGGCAGGATGACGTCACCGGCGTTAAGCGTGACGCCATAGGCCCCCAGCCGGTTGGCCAGCCAGGCGACCGAATTGAGCGGATTGCCCATCACCGCCGCGCCCAGGCCTTCGGAAACCGGGGTCCCGTTGCATTGCACCGCACAATGCACAGCAGCCAGATCTATCTCGCGCGGATCGGCGCGGGCCTGCCCCAGCACGTAAAGCGCGCTGCTGGCATTGTCGGCCACGGTATCGGCGATCCGGATCCGCTGGGTATCGAAGCGGCTATCGACGATTTCGAAGCAGGCGGTGACATAGTCGGTCGCTTGCAGAACCTGTTCGGGCGTGACATCGCTGCCGGAAAGCCCGTGCCTCAGAACAAAGGCGATTTCGGCTTCAACCATGGGCGAACGAAGCAGCCGTCCAACCTCGATCGCCGCGCCGTCCGCAATTTCCATCGCGTCGGTCAGGAAGCCGAAATCCGGTTCGTCGATCCCCAGCGCCTGCTGGATCGCCTCTGCGGTCAGGCCGATCTTCTTGCCGGTCACCCGTTCCCCCCGGCCGACCCGGCGTTTCAGGACGCCGAGCGAAATCACATAGGCCTGATCGACCGTCATTTCGGGATGGCGGCCCGTAAACAGCGGTACCGGGGCGCTGGCAGGATCAAGCGCTGCGAACAGTTCTTCCGCCAGCGCTTCACCCAGATCCGTGGTTTCGTCCATCACCGTCTTCTACTTTCTCGGAGCCTTGGCATCGCCGTTGGCGACCGCCATCCAGGCCTGGTTGAGGGCATAGGCGCGGATCGCCTCGGCATCCTGGGGTGACACTTGCTTGGCGAACGAAACCATGCCGTTGCCCTTCAGCGCACCATCGATAACCACGGCTTTCCAAGCGCCGGGATCACCGGCAATGGCGGACCAGCGCAGGTCCGGCAGCACGCCGGAACTTTGCACCATCGGCCCGTGGCAGACCATGCAGTTGAACGAATAGACCTGAAGCCCGCGCGCGACCGTGGCCTGATCGCCAAAGGCCGCAGCCTTGGGAGTCATTTCCACGCCGCTGGGCAGGTTATCGGGAAGCCGGCCGTTAGCGCCCAGTTTCAGCACCACCACGCGCCCGGGAACCCGGGTAACCTTCTCCTTCCAGAACAGTCCATGGTTGAGCCCCCATGAACTACCCCAGCCGGTGGCCACCGCGACATATTGCTCGCCATTGATCGTATAGGTGATCGGCGGGGCGGTGACCCCGCGCTTGAGGTTGATTTCCCACAGTACCTTGCCGCTTCCGGCGTCGTAAGCGCGCAGCAAGCCCATCTTGGTGCCTTCGAACACCAGCCCGGTTGTGGTGGTGAGTATGCCGCCGTTTGCAGGTGATCCCAGATCGATCTCCCACCGCTTCTCCTGCTTGACCGGATCCCACGCCAGCAGGCCGCCACCCTGCCCGGCCTGAACCTGTGCCAAAGCCCCTTTGGGCAGTGCCGGCGGGATGCCTGCGGCCATGTTATAGCCCAGGTTCCAGCGGCTTTTTGGCGACGCCGCCGAATCGCCAAGCTGATAGAACTGCGCATTCTTTTCGACGGGAATATAGACCAGCCCAGTATTGGGATTGAAGGCCATTGGGGGCCAATTGTGCGCGCCCGGCGGCCCCGGGAACTGAAGCCGCCCCTCTGTCGGCGTTTCGCGCGCTTCGGAGACGACGATCGGCCGTCCGTTCGCGTCCAGCCCGCTGGCCCAGTTTTGCGGCGCATAGTTCTTGCCCGAGAGGAACTTGCCGGTCTTGGCATCAAGCACATAGAAGAAGCCGTTCTTCGGGGCGTGCATGATCACCCGCTGCCTGGCTCCGCCCGGCCCGATCGGCAAGTCTGCCAGGACGATGCTCTGGGTCGAAGTATAGTCCCACTGGTCGCGCGGGGTTTCCTGGAAATGCCACTTGTACTTGCCGGTTTCGGGATCGAGCGCGACGATCGAGCCGACGAACAGGTTGTCGCCGTTGCCTTCCGGATCGCGGACCTTGCTGTTCCACGGAGAGGAATTGCCGACCCCGATCAGGATCTGGTCGTTGACCGAATCGTAGACGATCGAATCCCACACCGTGCCGCCGCCGCCATCGGTCTTCCACTTGCCGCTGTTGCCCCAGGTGGCGTTGGCCTTTTCTGCAAAGACCACGTCCGATGCCGCCCCATCGGGTTTCTTGTCGGGGTTCGGCGTGGTGTAGAACCGCCAGTCCAGATCGCCGTTTTCCGCATCATAGGCGGACACATAACCGCGCACGCCCAGCTCTGCCCCGCCATTGCCGATCAGCACCTTGCCCTTCACCACCCGCGGCGCGCCGGTGATGGTGTAGGGCCTGGACTGGTCAACCGTGACCTTGCTCCACAACAGCTTTCCGGTCTTGGCATCGAGCGCCTCGAGCCGTCCGTCATAAGTGCCGACGAAGACGCGTCCGGCATAAACCGCGACGCCGCGGTTGACCGCATCGCAGCAGCCCCTGGCCAGCTGTTCGCGCGGAACCTTGGGATCATAGGTCCATAGCGGCTTGCCGGTCCTGGCATCGAGAGCCGCGACGACCGACCAGGCTCCGGTGACGAACATCGTCCCGTCGACCACGATCGGGGTTGCCTCAACCCCTTGCGAGGTCGGGAATTCATAGGACCAGGCCACGCCCAGCGTGCCGACATTGCCCGGGGTGATCCCGCTCAGCCTGGAAAAGCGCTGCTCGTCATAGCTGCCGCCATAGGTCAGCCATTCGTTGCCCTTTTCACTCGAGGCCAGAATGCGCGCAGTATCGACCTTGGCAAAGTTCTGGTCCGCCAGCTTGCTGCCGCACCCGGCCAGCAACACGGCTCCGCCCACTGCAACGAACAGACTGCTCGCCTTTATCCGATTCGCTATCACGGCATCCTCCCACAGATCCACCGTCAGCCTATAGCGGGCTGGTTCATCGCGCAATTGACCGGGCGGCAACAAAATTGACTTTACAGAAAGCCGTCCCAGCATCCGGTCAATCCTCCGGCGATCACCGTGATATCACTTGCGAACGATCAGTTTGGGAGCGGCAAAGATGGCACTTCGTTCGGACAAGGTTACACGCGGCGCAATGGCTGTCGGGGCGCGCGCGCTGTTTCGCGCTGGCGGGGTCAAGGGATCGGATTTCGGCAAGCCGATCATCGCTGTCGCAAACAGTTTCACCGAATTCGTGCCAGGCCACGTCCACCTAAACCACATCGGCCGGATGGTCTGCGATGCAATCTGGGCTGCGGGCGGCATCCCGCGCGAATTCAACACCATCGCCGTCGATGATGGAATCGCGATGGGCCACGATGGCATGCTCTATTCGCTGCCCAGCCGCGATCTGATCGCGGATTCGATCGAATACATGGTCAACGCGCACTGCGCCGATGCGCTGATCTGCATTTCCAATTGCGACAAGATCACCCCAGGCATGCTGATGGCCGGGATGCGGCTGAACCTGCCGACGATCTACGTTTCAGGCGGGCCGATGGAAGCGGGCCGAATCGATGTCGACGGCAAGCAGTACCGGATGGACGCGACCGACACCCTGGTTGCCGCGCTCGATACCAGCAATGCTCTCCACCAGCGGATCGAGGATGTCGAGGCGAACGCCTGCCCGACCTGCGGTTCGTGCTCGGGCATGTTCACCGCCAATTCGATGAACTGCCTGGCCGAAGCGCTGGGTCTGGCCCTGCCCGGCAATGGCTCGCTGGTCGCCACCCACGCCAACCGCGGCCGGCTTTACCAGCAGGCCGGACAGGCCGTGGTCGATCTGGCCAAGCGGTTCTACGATGACGGCGACGAAAGCGTACTTCCGCGCTCGATCGCAAACCGCACGGCCTTCATGAACGCGATGGCGATGGACATCGCCATGGGCGGATCGACCAACACCATCCTTCACCTGCTGGCGATCGCGGATGAGGGCGGCGTGGACTTCACCATGGCGGATATCGACCGGATGAGCCGCAAGGTTCCGTTCCTGTGCAAGGTTGCCCCGGCAACGTCCGACTATTTCATGGAAGACGTCCACAAGGCCGGCGGGGTGATTGGCATCCTGGGCGAACTTGAGCGGGCCGGCCTGATCGATACGGCAGTGCCGCACCTGGCCCAGCCCGGCGGCAATCTGGGCGACCTGCTGGACAAGTGGGACATTCGCCGGACCAGCGATCCGGCAGTGCTGGACTGGTATTCCTCCGATGCTTCGGGCCGCACCGGGGCGCAGTCCTTGTCGCACGAAACCAAAGGCACACTCGACCTTGATCGCAGCAACGGCTGCCTGCGCGATATCGATCACGCCCACAGCCAGGAAGGCGGGCTTGCGGTGCTGCATGGCAATATCGCCGAAGACGGCTGCATCGTGAAGACCGGCTCGGTCAAGCCGCACATGCTCAAGTTCACCGGCCGCGCGCGGGTGTTCGATTCGCAAAGCCCGGCAGTGAAGGCCATCGGCAAGAAGGGCGAGATCGTGGCGGGCGACGTGATCGTGATCCGCTACGAAGGGCCAAAGGGCGGGCCGGGGATGCAGGAAATGCTGCTGCCGACCACCGTGCTCAAAGGCATGCGGCTGGCTGAAAGCTGCGCGCTGATCACCGATGGGCGTTTTTCGGGCGCGACTTCGGGGCTGTCGATCGGCCACATCTCGCCCGAAGCCGCGGCCGGCGGCGCGCTGGCCCTGGTCGAGGAAGGCGATACGATCGAGATCGACATTCCGGCACGCAGCATCAACCTGCTGGTCGATGCCGAGACCCTGGCCAAGCGGCGCGAAGCCATGAACCGGAGCGAGCGGTCCTGGCAGCCTGCCCATGACCGTCCGCGCGCCGTTTCCAAGGCCTTGCGCGCCTATGCCGCGTTCGCCGCCAGCGCCGACAAGGGCGGCGTCCGGATCATCTGAAGGAGTTTGCGATGCCGATCAACGTCCTGACCACGCGGCCGCTGCCGCTTCCTCCGCTCAGCGCGCGGGGCGAAACAATCCGCGTTGCCGTGATCGGCGATCCCGATGGCGCGGACGCACAGGCCGTGCTCGCCACGGTGCTCGATCCGCTCGACGCACCGGCAATCGCAGCCTTGCCCGCCGGTGTCGGGCTGATCGCGAACTTCGGCGTGGGGACCGACAACATCGATCTGGCCGCTGCCGCCGCGCGCGGGATCAAGGTTTCCAACACCCCGGTGGTGACCGAGGATACCGCTGACCTGGCCTTCGCGCTGATCCTGGCGGCGTGCCGCCGGATCGGCGCGGCCGACCGGTTCGTGCGGTCCGGTGAATGGGAACAAGGCCAGGCATTCCCGCTCGGCCTCAGGGTCAACGGCGCCCGGCTCGGGCTTGCCGGGTTCGGCGCGATCGGCCAGGCAGTGGCCCGCCGCGCGGCCGGGTTCGGGATGCAGGTCCGCTATTGGGCGCGCACTCCCAAGCCGGAAGGCGTCCAGCTTGGCGCAACCCATGTTGCCGCGCTGGACGATCTGGTCAGCGACAGCCACATCGTTTCGATCCACGTGCCGCTTGCCTCCGAAACGCACCACCTGTTCGATGCCGCACTGCTGGCCCGGTTCAAGCCCGGAGCCATGCTGGTCAACACCGCCCGCGGCGCGGTGGTGGACGAGGCCGCGCTGGTCGCCGCGCTGGAAAGCGGCGCCCTGGGCGGAGCCGGGCTCGACGTGTTCGAGGACGAGCCGCGGATCCACCCCGGCCTGGCCTCGCTCGATCAGGTCGTCCTTGCCCCCCACATCGGCTCGGGCACGCAGGCCTGCCGGGCGGACATGGCGGGGCGGATGATTGCCAACCTGATCAGGTTCCTGGAAAGCGGAGAACCTGCAGACCGGGTGGTCTAGGATCGGAACCGCACGAAGGCCTGCGCACCGCAAGCGATCGGCGGCGAGGTGCTGGCACCCAGCGCGCTGCTGACCGGGTGGCAGATCCCGCAGCGATTGACCCGGTCGCCTTCGCTGGGCCGGACGAAAACAGCCAGTTCGGGTCGGCGCGACCGGCATGAAACTGCGCCCGCGAGGACCAGGCCGGATCAGACCCCGATGCAGAGGTATTTCAGCTCAAGATAGTCATCGAGGCCGTGCCGCGATCCCTCGCGGCCAAGGCCGGACTGCTTGATCCCCCCGAACGGTGCGACCTCGGTGGAAATCAGCCCGGTGTTGATCCCGACGATACCAGCCTCCAGCGCCTCTGCCACTCGCCAGACCCGGCTGAGGTCGCGGGTGCAGCTACCACCGCGCGATCAGTTTTCCCGGCACCGTCGAGGCAATGCTGCGCGTCGCGCACCTGGGCCGCTCGATCGTTCGCTACGAGATTGGGCTGTTTACCGATGGCTACGCCGAGGCCGCGGCCACCGGTCACTTCGTCCATGTCTACGTCGACCGGGCAAATCGCCGCCCGGTCGCCTTGCCGCAACACTGGCGCGTTGCATTGGCCAGCCTGTCCGGCTGATAACGGCCCGGAAGGCGAGCCTGCATCCCATGATGCAGGCAGGTCTGGTCGTCTGGTCTTGTGGCGGTGGGTGAGAGCCTGCGGACGAACTCTCTCGGAGTAGCCCAGCGCACTGTATCGGTTCAGATCAAAAACTGACGCGTCGTGGCGATTGGGTTCAAAGGATCCCTATCAAACAACGGCAGCAAGCTCACGACGATGCAATTCACCTGTCACAAAAAATTCATCTAGGCTCCCGCACTTCGGCAGGAGGATTTCACGCCCACGCAAACAGAAGGGCAACACCCAGAGCCGCAAGCCCTCCGTTTTCGGGAACTCGAACACGGATAGTGCCTGATCGAATGCGTCTGTTCTGGGATAAATCAGCACTACATCGCCATGGCCATCGAGATAACTCTGACCGTAGGCGTGCAGCTGATAGAAATCTCCCTGATCCAGCCCATACTTATCCGTGCCAGTGGTTTTCTGACTGTCGATCAACTTCCACTTCGTGTCCAATACCAAGTGGTTCGCTCCCGCCTCCTGGACAAGCAGATCCGGCTTCAAGCGAAACCAGTTCTGCCCTTGATGCCTGACCAGTGAAAAGCTGCGCGCCTGAGTGCGCAGTGCGAAGGTTGGTAGCAGTTGCCGGGCGAGATGTTTGGCAACAAAGGCTTCGAACACCGCTTCCATGGGGAACAATAAGGATGGCGCACGGTGGCCACCTGCTCCGGTCAGCGGCGATTCGTCTCCCAGAATCAACCTCGACCACGCCAGAGCATGGTCGTAATGCGCCATGCCACGATCCAGACGCACTCGCTGAAAGTCCAGCGATGGCATATCTGACGTCGGCACATCGGCAAATACGAAGCACAGCTCTCGTGCCAGTTGCTGGTTCGTCTGCGACGCTGTCCACGACAAGGCGCGTTTGAGCGCCGAGTGCAACAGTCGGTTTTCCGGTCGATTGGTGGAATACTCGTCGAATTCGGTAAAGAAGCGATCGCGCCTACAAAGGTTCTGTCGCAAATGCGCTGCCATCTGCAGCTTGCCGCGCAGTGCAAAAACATTATCCTGTCGGATGGTATAATCGCTGCGCAGACCGCGTTTTACGACGTGTTCGGCAGCGCGCAGGAACTCACTGATGAACACCTCTAACAATGGCATACGCGTGGCCATTAGTTGAGCACTGTCGGTCTGGATGTGACGGAAGCCGCCCAGACACCGCAGCATTTCAATCAGAAGTTGCCGGGCCTCGTCATCGCCACCACCGATGGCCTTGCCAACCTTGGGCAGAACTTCGATCTGATGGCCATCCGGTGCTCGGATCACGCCCACGAAGCTGTTAACCTGCACGGCACGCCGGCCCCGCCGCTGTGTCAGGCGCAACCACGCCGCTTCGCCAGCCTCCGCAGCACTCAGCGCCTGCTGTTCCAGCCAGGCAAACACGCTGGAAGGAACCGAGTGCAGGCCAGCAGCATCGGGCGGGTCGCGGGCCTCCACCAGCGCATCGAATTCATAGATGGTGATGCCTGCCATCCGCGTCGGTCAGGCCGAAATCTGATAGATGCCGATATAGGCGGCGGGTATGGAAAATGCCGCTTCCTGCAAACTGTAACGGCGCTTCGTGGCGTAACTGTCGAGCCCATGATCGTTACCGAACAGGGTGGTCAGATCCTGTTCGTGCGCATCGCTCTCAGTGATGAACTGCGTTGCCAAATCCGGCTTCTGGTTGTCGCCCAGCACCAGCCGGATCTTGCGCCAATCCTCGAAGAAGTATTCCTCGAGCAGCGGCACGATGCGATTGCGGAAGATGTCAGCGAGTGCTTTGAACCGCGCCGGTCCGTCCTCCACATCAGCCAGTGCGGTCAGATAAGCGTGACCGATGCAGTGGTCGCGATCGTACAGAGCCTCGATGCGCTCGTTGATCCGCTCGAGCAGCCGACGTACGTCAATTCTGCCGGCGTCCGTTGTGACGGCCAGGCCTGCGAGCGGCGCGCTGTTTGCAACGTTGGGATCTTTCTCGGCGCGAGTGTCGGGCATCAGCGGCACAAAGTCGAAACGCCGACGCAATGCAGTATCGAGAAGGGCCAGCGAGCGGTCCGCCGTATTCATCGTGCCGAAGATGTCTACATTGGCAGGTACCGAAAACTTCTCACGTGAATACGCGAGGACCACTTCGACAGGAGGGCGGCTACCGTCGAGCGGATCGCGCTTGTCAGTCTCGATTAACGTGATCAATTCGCCAAAGATTTTGCTGATGTTGCCGCGATTGATTTCATCGATAACCATTGCGAAGCGCTGATCAGGGGACTTCCTCGCCCTGCAGCACAATTCCTTGAAGGCGCCGGGTCGGATTTCATAGGCAACCTCGCCCGCCTCGGTGTTGTTCGCAAGCACGGGCCGCAGCCCCTCAACGAACTCTTCATAACCGTATGACTGGTGGAAAGTGACGAAGCTGTAGCGCTGGGCATCATTGTCGCCCTGCTTTTCCTGGTCAGGTTTGCCGTAGGATCGTTCCAGTAGCCGCGTCATTGTGTAGGTTTTGCCCGTACCGGGTGGGCCATAATAAATCCGGTTGATGCATGCGGCGACAGGGTCGCGCGCCGTTAAAGATACCGGGGGAGCCGACGAAGAAGCAGGAGCTACGACCAAGGCTCCACCATTTGCCTCCTCAATAGGTTCACCGGCCAGAGCGGCCAGTTCTGCCAGATCAGTGTCGAAGTATGGCCTGAGAAATGTGGATTCGAACTCTGGCAAGTCGTGTGCACCAACTTGCCAGAAAGTCGAATTTCCCTGTGGCGACCATGCCTTCGAATTTGCTGTGTAGCGCTCAGTTCGCTGTGCAGGCTTGAGCACGCGATAGCTGCGCTGCAACCAGCCTTCCCCTTTTTCGCATGGCATCGCTTCGGAAGTCAGTTGGCCTATACGCTGGGGGCTGTTGCCGTGGCAGAGGAAAAACAGCGTGCCTACTGGCGCTTCAGCAAATTTCTTGCCCTGGTCCTTACCTGTATCGCGGTGCATTACGGCCAATTGGGCTTCCAGATAGTGCTGGCGCTCGGGATCCGTGAAGTTTGGTGGGTTGCCGTGTGATAGCTTCCAGATTTTCAGATTTTTCTGGCTCCATGCCTCCCACACCTGATGCCCGAACTCCAGGATACCCAGATTTTCTGGCCGTTTAGCCAGTGTAGCCTTCTGCAATGCAGCCATGCCTTGGCTTGTGGTGCCGCCGACCAAAACCGCTAAGGGCGCCGGCTTGAAGATGTCCACGATCACCGGCGCCTGTCGGTCCTGGTAATGAAACGCTATCTTCCACTTGAGCACCTCGCCGAGGTGCGTGAAGGCTTCAATGCCGTCCACGTCACCTTCGGCTGCCAGATCCGCCACTTGGGCAATGTAGCCACGCACCTTCTCAAAGGCTTCGTCAGATGTCTCCCCGAGAGAAGCAAGCCAGCCGTGGGTGTCGGAATAGCTCAGTTTGGAATCCGACTTCTTGTCTTCCGTGTCTTTGCGCGAGAATACGCCGAATTTGAACGCTGAGCCGCCCCAGATGCTACCCATCTTATCGAGGCGAGATTCAATCCAGTAGGTGAAGCTGTCTTTCGATCCCGCTTGGCTATATTCGTCCAGGGTCATCGTCCGCAGCCGCTCGCGCGGCCAGGTGGTCAGGAAATGATCCCAGAGCTCGTATTGCTGCTGGAAATCGTTCATTCGGTTAATCCCTCATCTACAGCTTGGATGAAATCGCTCCCAGCCCGCATCACCTGACTTCCCATAGCAACACTTCCGCCTGGGCGAGCACCGTCTGCACAGCCTAGTCGGCAAGATCGGGCAGATAGCCCATCATGCCATATCGGTTCAAAGCGAAAACCTGCAAACACTGAATGCAGGCAATCGGGATCACCCCACGGATTGGGCCGACCCTCGCTGTAGCTGATCATCGCGCTATTAGGGGTTTCCGGCTGTCAACCTTTTGTGCAATAACGCAAGTGCACAGACATTTGCGGGGCAGTCCATGCGTTTCACTGACACCAAAAGCGAAACCCTGAATCTCCGGGTATCTCCGACATTCAAGCAGGCCTTGAAGGAAGCCGCGGATCATGAGCAGCGCAGCATGGTGAACATGCTAGAGGTGTTGCTGGGTGACTACTGCGACAGCAAGGGGATCGTGCCCCTGGATCGAAAACCACAATGACTCACTCATCAAAACCGACGCGTTCGAGGCGCAGGTCAGAGGCTGGAGCGGCTGCAGAATGACCTTTCGTTATATTGGCTCGAAATCGAGGCTGGTCGACCAAATCATCGATTACATAGGGGAGCCTAAAGCTGGGTGCTTCTTTGTAGACGCCTTCTGCGGCACCGGTGTAGTAGCCGAGGCCGCATCCACTCAAGGTTGGAATGTGCGGATAAACGACAGCTTGCACTCGGCAGTTATTTCCGCCGGAGCACGACTTATCAGCCATGAGCAAGCTGCGTTCAAGAAACTCGGTGGCTATGCGGGTGCCATTGCCAAACTCAATGCCGCAAAGCCTGTGTTTGGCTTCATGTGGCGTGCATATAGTCCGGCATCGTTTGATTCTTGTGGTCTCGAGCGGCGTTACTTCACTGAAGAAAATGCTGCACGTATCGACGCCATGCGGACCCTGATCGCATGCTGGCAAGCTGCCGGTGACATTAATGAAGTCGAAGAGCGGCTGCTAATTGCTGACCTCTTTGGCGCCCTCAATCGCGTAGCAAATATCGCTGGGACCTTCGGGTGCTTTCTCTCCAAGTGGACGAGTCAGTCTCAAGGAAAGATCGACATGCGTTGCCGGGATTTGAAATCTAACAATGTTCTCGTGGAGGCCACGGTTGGCGATGTTTTCGACGTAGTCAATGAGGTCCAAGACTTAGTGTACCTCGACCCACCATACACAAAGCGCCAGTACGCCAGTTACTATCACATTCTTGAAACCGTGGCTTTGGGAGACGAGCCAGAGGTCGAGGGCGTAGCAGGTCTGCGGCCCTGGAAAGATCGAGCATCGGATTTTTGCTACAAAAGCCGCGCACTGAAGACTCTATCACATTTGGTGCAGAGCTTGAGGGCTTCGAAAGTTCTTTTGTCGTATAGTAGCGAAGGCCACATATCCATGGAGGGCATGAGAGAGGAACTCTCAAAAATTGGAAAGTTCACCATGCATCCACTTGGATCAGTAGGTCGCTACCGACCCAATAAGGTCGCAAGCAAATCTGCATCTAACGTAAACGAATTTTTGGTGATTATTGAGAAGGCGCAGGTTGCAGCCGGCAGAACCGAAGTCGGAACCTTTAATGGCGCAGAACCCGTTCTTGTGGAGAACTATGTATGAGCGCTCCCCGGCCGTTTGAAGCTGAGTGCCTCGCTCCGGCAGAAGCAGCCCTTACCGAAGCTTGTGGCGGCGCGCATGGGACGGCCAGCTTTGAGCTCCGACTGCAGGTATTAGAAGCTGCTTCGGCCCGCTTTGGCGGCTTTGACCTAGCATCGTATCATGAGGCGTTCGGCATTCGCAGCAAGAGGCGACCTGGGGAGCTGATGGCGCTTGCCGCACCCGTCGCGAGTGCAATCCAACGATCGCCGATCCATCACGCTCTTGCATTGAGCGCACTTGCTAGGGAATCCTTGCATGAACATAACCGGAAGAACACCGGCGCCTATCACACAGACTTCCGACTAGCCACGAGGCTGGCGCAGCTGGCAGCGCCAAAACTGACTCATGAAAGCCGGGTGATCGATCCGGCCTGCGGCGCGGGTATTCTGTTGGCTGCTCTGACCCACGCGGTGTGCGGCCTAGATCGGGCTAAAGCGGCTGAGTGGCTAGCCCGCGGTGTCAACGCGGCTGACTTGTCAGCCAACTCGTTGCGGGCCGCCTTACTGAGCCTGGCGTCCTTTACCGATGATGTCGCCGTCCTCAAAGCCATGAGAGCACGTTGGTATTGCGGCGACAGCCTGATTGCAGATCGCAAAATCTGGGCGTCCATGTCTCCAGATGGCTTCGATGCCGTAATCGGCAATCCCCCTTGGGAGAAGGTTAAACTGTCTCGGCATGAGTTCCTAAAATCTTCAGGCACCCAGCGTCACTACGGAGCCCAAATTCATGAACTCGACGAACAGAGCTTCGCCCAAAACCGCGACGAAGTTGCGAGTTATTCACGTGTCCTGCTCGAGCGCTATCCCGATTTAGGTAACGGCGAACCCGATCTTTATATTGCCTTCACCGACCTCTTTTTTGAGCTCTGCAAACCGAAGGGGATCGTAGCTGCACTCCTGCCCGGTGGTCTAATTCGATCCCAAGGCACCCAGGCCATACGCCAGAAGATCATCAATGCGAGCCAGAGCGTGTCCATGTCGATCATCGACAATCGCGCTCGGTTCTTTGCGATCGATACACGATTCAAGTTTCTCGCGGTCGCTCTGGTCAAGGCTGGCTCA
Organism: Novosphingobium sp.; assembly: GCA_046063325.1. Classification (GTDB taxonomy): domain Bacteria; phylum Pseudomonadota; class Alphaproteobacteria; order Sphingomonadales; family Sphingomonadaceae; genus Novosphingobium. The sequence continues at coordinate 11,012 of JBJTMC010000052.1, read as the reverse complement.
GCCAAATGCAAGCGTGAGCCTATCCAACTCTTGCACGAACGCGGCACAGCGAAGGGCTTGGAAACGACAGGAGCAGCAACGATCGGCCGCACTGCCTTGGCTTCTGTAAGGGCTGATCTAAGTTTGCCTGAGGTGCGCAGCGTTGCCGAATGGAAGCTCTTCTGCAAGATCGTAGAGACAGGCATTTCGTGGGATGAACCGGGCTTTGGCTGGGCGCCAAAGTTCTGCCGCGAAGTCGATATGACTAAAGAGCGGTCGAAATTCCTGAGTCATGCAGGTTCTGGAGCCATGCCACTGATTGAGGGGCGCATGGTCCAGGCTCATCGATTTGGTGTGAAAGGGCATGTGTCGGGCACCGGCCGTAGGGCTGTGTGGGACGCCTACCCCATTGGCGGCTCACAGATCTCACCACAGTTTTGGATTCGCCGCTCGGATATGCCCAAGGCAAACCAGTATAGGACGGATTTGGTGCGGGTGGGCTTTTGCGACGTTGCGGGTCAAACCAATGAACGTTCGCTGATGGCCGCCCTGATTCCTCCCGGCGTGGTCTGCGGCAATAAGGTCCCCACGATCCTTTTTCCTGATGACCCTACCGAAGATAGGCTGTTGGTCTGGACAGCAATAGCCAACAGCTTTGTCTTCGATTGGATGTTGAGGCGCGTGCTCACAACCACCGTGAATTACTTCCTGCTGCAAAGCGTGCCGCTGCCGAGGCTAGCCATAGAGGGCTTGCCGTGGAAAAAGCTGGCAAGCGCAGCCCGCGAACTGCGAACGATCGACAACGCTGGAGCTTCGCGCGAGACGTATGAACGCATGGCCCAGCTTCGCGGGGAAATTGATGCTGAAGTGGCCGTAGCCTATGGGTTAGATCTGAAGGACATGGAATTGGTACTGCAAGACTTTCCAATTTTGGATCGAGGCCAAATTCCACTAAAGGGCGAGGCCAGATCGACGATCACACGAGACAGCGCGTTGGTAGCCGTGGCAAAGCGCACAGGGGGGAGGTCTACAGTTTGGGCTCGTCGTGCGGCAGAGGCAAAAGCGCTTGGGGCCCTGGCTTACGTCCCATCGGAACTCGCCTTGGGCGGAGAAGAGATTGAAGAAGGGGGAAGCCAAGGTCATGGCTAGCAACGCCGGCCAAGTGGCCCGTATTCTGTACAAAGAAATTGTTCCTGGAGACCTCAGGAAGATCCTCGCTCAATCAAATGATGCCGATACAGGTGGCGGCGCTCGCGATTTTAGGTTTGGCTCGTACGATTTGCTTTTGCCAGTCATCAAGCAGATGTCTCCAAACACGATCAAAGAAAATCGGAAACGTAATGGATCTGTAATTCAGATTGACGTGTTCCAGGGTAAGTTCTTCTGGCATAATGATAGCAACCAGGTTGTCAGTAAAGACTCATTTTTTGAACCGCCAACCGATGTGCGCCCCTCGGAAGGGCGTATCGCGCGAGTACATGAGTATGGCTGCTTCGATACCAGCCGTGTACCCAGTGGGGGCGCTGGCAACCGGGTTTTGCTGTTGCTGATCCAGCTAACTGACGGATCAGTATGGCCTTATTATGCTGAGGAAAAGACGCTCCGCACGCCAGGGGTTTGGGACCCCGTGGTGGCTAAAGAAATCTTGGACTGCTTGGACGCCGTGCGTCCCAGTAACCGTGCCGTAATCGGATACAGGGATTTCACTAATGCGGGTCGTTACTGCAATGGCAAGTGATGATTGCCGGCAGGCCCTAAAGCTTCTTGCGCGCTCGCGAAACGTACTGGTGTCAGGCGCGCCGGGAACTGGTAAATCGAGGCTCTTGGCAGAGGTTGCGCTGGCCTTTGAGACAGCCTTTGGCCTAGCCCCTGCAGGGGGGCCGCCTCAACACAACCCTGTTGGAGGCATCCCCATCCCACCTGCGGCAGGTGGGACTGCCCAGGATATTCCGGCTCCCACCAAGATGAACCGCAAGGTTTTTCGAACAGTATTTCACCAGAACTCTAAATACCGCGATTTTGTTTCTGGCATCACCCCGGCAGTTAATAAGACTGCAGGAAGTCCAGATTTCGTAATCGTTAAAGGCACTTTATATCGAGCTAGCGAACATGCCAAGGTTGCCAATGGAGCTGCGCTCTTAATCATCGATGAGATCAATCGAGGGCCTGCTGTGCAAGTATTTGGTGGCGCCATTGTGGCCATCGAATCTGACAAACGATTGGCCGCTGATGGCTCTAGGCGGGCCGAGACCCAGTTTTTTGAGATCCTTGATCCAGTCAGCGGCGATGTGATTGAGTACGCCTTGCCCCACGACCTATACATCTTGGCAGCGATGAACCAGGCAGACGCCTCTGTTGAGCCTCTCGATGTAGCGTTCTTGCGCCGTTGGGAGCCGTTGCGGCTGGAACCCGACGAAATAACCTTGAGAGCCTACTACGGCCTCGGAGCGAAGGGCGCACATGCGCTGCTCGAGGAACCTGTCAACTCGGCTGATGCTTTGGAAGCTTCAGTAAGAGCGTGGGTCGCTGTCAACGAGCAAATCGCCCTTGGCAGAGGCCCTGAGTTCCAGATCGGCCATGGCGTACTCATGTCGGACGTTAAGCCTCAGGCACTGTCTTTGAACGAAGCTTTGGGGATGCTTTGTGTTGGATGGGCCAAAGTGCGGGCCCACATCGAAGAGGTATTCTTCGGCGATACCCGAGGAATTGCTGCTACCCTAAACGCGTTGGATGGCCCGCTCTTCAATCCCTTTAAATTCAGCGAGACAACTTTTGCCGACGACCTGCGGTTCCGGCTTGAAGGCCCTACGAACTTCAACGAGGAAAACATCTATGCGGCCCTCAGGGCCTTTGCGAGGGGGTAGCGTTTGGCGCACACTCGCATTCGGTTGTCGCTTGTAGAATATGGCTCACCAGTCGATCTGAGTCATGAGATCGCAGCATCTGTCGGCGTGGATCGCACCAAAGCGAACAGTCTGCTGACTGACGCAGGTGCCCGCGCTGCTTCAAGCCTTGGGTTAAATTACAACCCAATCTGTGTGGATAGTAAGGGCGCGCGCGCCATCGACTTTGCAGGTCTCATTCGCTTGGCCCCCTCTGTCGAATTGGAAGTGGCACCGAAATTCTTGGGGCTTGATGAAGTCGATTCTGCTTGGCGAGAGGACTTTTTCTTTCTCTCCACACTTTCCCGGCATGGCCGGCTTTTGGCCACAGAGCGCTTGTCAGCTGCAAGTGGCGCACCTCGTGACCTTTCCACTTTGGTGGCCAGATCGATCACGAGCATGTACGATTCGCGGAAGCGAAGACCTCTCCGCAGTTACCGCAGGGTCAAGGAGGCTGACTTCTTTATTGATGGGGATCCAGATCCATTGGACCTCATTTTTCCTTCGCCTGATGGTTTCGAACAGGAGCTAACCCGCTTTGATCGGCGCAACGGATGGAACGCCGACATTGTGGCCGCCGCTAGAGAGCTACTGCCCGAGGTGAGCGACCCATCAGTTGTCAGCGCTTTGGTGCGACTGATTGAAGATTTGTCCCCACAAAACACTCCAAGCAATCGCCGAAAGCCGATTCCAGCAAGGCACCGGGCCTGGAAGCCGCTGCACGAGCTATCAGTTGACGTGCTTGGAGGCCTTGGAATTAGCTACAAGCAAGGCAACGCACATGCCCCTGGCTATCTCGTCAGCACTTGGCGTGTTTGGGAGGACCTGTTGACGCTGGCAACGCGAATGGGCTTTGGTCGTTCAGCTGTCATGCCGCAAAAGGGCTTCCAACTAGGCACCAAGGCCAATTTCAACACAGGCAAAGTGAGCAAACTATCAGTTTATCCTGACTGCGTGCTTTTGGCTGATGGCTCTAGGCCTACCATGCTATTAGACGCCAAATATAAAGGTCACGTAGAAAAGAGCCAGCTTCGTATTAGTGAGGCTGATATCTACGAATCTCTGGCCTTCTCTCGAGCCACGGGCTGTAACCTTGTGGTGCTTGCTTATCCCGCTCAGCCAAACGAACCACCTCGACCTGTGGGCACATGCGTTGTTTTCGAACGAGCCTTGGTGGATGACGTGCACATTGTGGGTATAGAGATCGAAGGTAGATTTATATCCAGAAAGGGAGCCCTCCGGGACTTCTCTGCCAACTTAACGGCGGGGATTGCCGGATTATTTCCGTAGATCAGAGCATTGATCGACTAAGGGCATACCTTGCGTCGCGACGACGAACACGCCACCGCCGGAGCCGTCGTCATCCAATCCGCGCCTTCGCCGTCTTCCGGAACACCACGCTGCCGATACCGGTCAGCGCCAGCACGACGGTCAGGACGTCGGCCTGGGTCAGTCCCTCGGGCAGAATATCAAGCGCCGCAGCCACGCCCCACAGGCTGCCGATGACGCCGGTCCAGATGGCCTTGGACGCCCACCAGGGTTTCAGTTCTTCCATGTCATTTCTCCACAAAAAAGCCCGCGAAGGTCGCGGGCAAACGGGTTGGTGATGATGTCGGCCGCTCAGGCCTCGTTGGTGGACAGCACACCGTTGGCCGCCAGCTGGACCGGCTTCGCGGTGGCAGGCGCCTTGCGGTAGGCGGGCCGACGAATGGCGATACAGCGGTCCCGCGCGATCCGGTTGATGGTCACACCATCGGACTGGTTGCCGCCCAGCACATGGAACGCGCCGTAGTCCTCGCCAACATAGAGTCCGACATGGCCGGAACCCTGCGCACGGCGGAATACCAGAATGTCGCCCAGCTGGGCCCGGTCGGCGGCTTTCCCGAACTTCGCCCAGTTCCGCGCCCAGAGCGGGCCTTCCACGACCGGCTTGCCGGCGCGCTTGACGACCACGGCCATGAACAGGCCGCACCAGGGGAGGGCGTCATCATTGTAGACCTTGTCGAGCCCGGTCTCCTTCGCCCAGCCGAGGATCACGGGATTGTCAGCAGGCCCCGACACCTCGAAGGTGCCGTAGAGCTTGCGGGCCTCTTCAAGCATCCGGGGCAGCGGGCGCAGGTCATCGATCCAGCCATAGGCCGGAGGTAGCGGTTTCATGGATGTCTCCTGGGGAGTTAGCGGCCGGACAGGCCCTTGACGGTGGCGTAAAGCACGGCGAGCGCGGTCGCGAAGGTCGACAGCCACTTCACGAACCGGACCATCCCGGTCGCGGTGTTCCAGGCCTCGAGCAGGTCCTTCAGTTCCTTGCGGACGGCCTTCAGGTCTTCCTGCATGGCCTCGAGATCAGCCCGGATCAGGGCAATCTCCACGGCGGGGTCACGTTCGGAATTGGGAGCCATCAGCGCAGCCTTCCGATGATCGTGATGTGGCCCGGGGCCGCATCTAGGGCGTGCCCGGCCGGCAGATCGAAGTCCGTCTGCTTCTGCCGCACACCGGTGGCGTAATGGGCGAACAGGGCCTCGCGATCGAGCGCGGCTGGCCCGGTCAGAACCTCGAAGTGGTACTGCACACCGGGCGTCCGACGGAACTTCTGCACCACGCAGCACAGCGTGAAATCATCGTGGAAGCGCCGGATGAATTCGCCAGCTGGCAGATAGCCTCCGCCATTCTCGACATTGTGGCAACCGGGCGTCCAGCGCTGGGTGATCGGGCGACCAGGCCCTTCAAACACGTAATCTGCCCATCCGTTGATTGCGACCGACACATGCTCGCACAGCGTCCAGGAGACGCCGGCATCGACCATTTCGGCGATGGTGGGATTAAGCTTCGGCGGCACGAACTCCAGCATCGGCCAGAGCCGCCAGGAGTTGGGTGCCCGGCGAAAGGTGAATCCGTTTTTGAAAACCCCGTAGTTGATCTCGAGGTCGTCGTTGATCGGCAACACCTCGTCAGTGACCGTGGGCCGGCGATCTGCCTCCATCGCTGTTTTCCTTCTAGCTGACCGTGACCGAGACGACCTCGCGCACGACGTGGCTGCCTGACTGGCCGCCCGAAGTGCCGATCGCGGCGCCCCCTTGCGTGGCGGCAACGTTGAACGCGTCGGCCACGGCGTTGATGACGTAATAGGTGGTGTTGGCGAGAAGGCCGGACGGCAGCGTGCCGGTGGTCGTGAACTGAACCCGTTTGCCGCTCACCAGGCCGTGACCCGTCGCGGTGATGACGGCGGGACTGGCGATGCTGATGGTGACCGTGCGCGGGAGCATGGCGGCAAACACATTGCCGCTCAGCGTACCGTTCGCCTGGTAGGACGTGATCGGGTTCTTGTAGCCGTAGCGCGTGCCGGACCCGGAGCCGGTGAAGCTGATCGCCGCCCCGCGCAACCCGGTCATCGGCACCCGGCTGGTGCGCGAATGGAACGGGGCCGAGCACGTCATCACCGTGCTGAAGGACGGGTTCGACTGGCAGGGGCGCCGCTACAAGTCGCTGTCGGCCATCGCCCGGGACATCACCGGCACCCAGTGGAACGGCTACCGCTTCTTTGGCCTGCGGGAACGGAAGGACGCGGCATGACCAACGCCACCGCACCAGCGCGCCGCCTGCGCTGCGCCGTCTACACCCGCAAATCGAGCGAGGAAGGGTTGGACATGGAGTTCAACAGCCTCGATGCGCAGCGCGAGTCCTGCGAGGCTTATGTCGCCAGCCAGCGCGCCGAAGGCTGGGTCTGCATGCGCGAACGCTATGACGACGGCGGGTTCTCGGGAGGCACGCTCGATCGCCCGGGGCTCAAGGCCCTGCTGGAGGACGTCGAGGCCGGTCTGGTGGACGTCATCGTCGTCTACAAGATCGACCGCCTGTCGCGCTCGCTGATGGACTTCGCCAAGCTGGTAGAGGCCTTCGACCGGAACAACGTGACGTTCGTGTCGGTGACGCAGGCGTTCAATACCACGACCTCCATGGGCCGACTGACGCTGAACATCCTGCTATCGTTCGCCCAGTTCGAACGCGAGGTCACTGGCGAGCGCATCCGCGACAAGTTCGCTGCCAGCCGCGCCAAGGGCATGTGGATGGGCGGGTTCGTGCCGATGGGCTACGATGTGGTTGACCGCAAGCTGGTGATCAACGAGGCCGAAGCAGCCACGGTGCGGGGCATGTTCCAGCGGTTTGTCGAGCTTGAATCGGCGACCCTGCTGACCCGGGAATTGGTGGCGAATGGCACCCTCAACAAGCGTGGCAAGCCGATCGACAAGGGGTTCCTCTACAAGCTGTTCCGCAACCGGCTCTATCTGGGCGAGGCGGTCCACAAGGGCACCAGCTATCCCGGCGAGCATCAGGCCATCATCACGCCTGAGCTGTGGGATCAGGTGCATGCCATCCTGCAGGAAAGTCCGCGCCAGCGCGCTGCCAACACCCGCACCCAGACCCCGGCGCTGCTCAAAGGGCTGATCTTCACGGATCGCGGCATCGCCATGACGCCGACGGTGACGAAAAAGGGCAGCCGGCATTACCGGTACTACACCTCGATGGACGCCATCCGGAACCGGGCGTGCGAAGGGCGCGACAGCTTTGTCCGGCTCAATGCCGGCATGGTGGAAGGCGCCGTGGTCCAGCACATCCGGTCGCTGCTGCGTACGCCGGAAATAGCGGCGCGGGCCATGGAGGCGACCCGACGAACGGCACCGGACATCGACGAGCACGATGTGGTCACCGCGCTGGCGGGCTTTGATGGCTTGTGGGAATCACTGTTCCCGGCCGAGCAGGCCCGGATCGCACGATTGCTGATCGAGCGGGTCACGGTCAGCGCCGATGGCCTTGCGGTCGACCTGCGGACCGAAGGCCTCGGATCGGTCATCCGGGAAATGGTCATCCCGAAACAGGAGCTGGCAGCATGAGCGCACCCACCACCATGCGGGTATTTATCCCGCTCACCATGCGAAAGCGCAACGGGCGGCCGAAGATCGTCCCACCAGCCGATGTGGTGCCGGATACCGGAGGGGTAGATCCGCATGTGCTGAAGGCGATTGCCAAGGCGTGGAGCTGGCGGCGGAAGCTGGAAAAGGGGGAAGCGGCGACCATCCAGGACATTGCTGATGCCGAGGGCATCTCGGACCGCTATGTCGGGCGAATGCTGCGGTTGTCCTTTCTGGCACCCGCCGTGCTGGACAGGCTGCTGGTTGGCCGGGTGCCGCCCGCCGCGTCGATCAAGGACATGACCACCGCCGCCGAACTGCCGTGGGGTGAGCAGCAAGCGGCAGTGTTCGGCGCGGATCAGGACAGCTGCACCATGCAGTTCTGACAACTTCGAGGTCCCTGTTGGCTTTCTGGCGGGGCTGGGCCAGACCTTGACGCATGATCGCGTTATCGCCCGTCCACAATGATGACTCAGGCATCTGCGGGAGCCGACCCGGCACTGATGTCGCCATCCTATGCCGCCGCGAAGAGCTTCGTGCCGACGACGCCGACGATCACCAGCGAGATAGAGCCGATCTGCATTGGATTGAGTCGCTCCCCAAACAGGATCACGCCCATGATGGCAACGCCAGCCGCGCCAAGCCCGGTCCATACGGCATAGGCCGTGCCTGCCGGAAGCGTGCGCATGACAAAGGCCAACAGCCCCATGTTCACGAAGTTGAGGATGAGTGGGAGCGATGCCGAAGTCCAGGTTCCCTGTGTGGCCGCCCACTTCATGCTTAGCGCCCAGGCGATCTCGGTAATCACCGCAACCCCGAGTATGATCCACGCCATGGTTTACCCTCGTGTCTCCGTTTCGGCCGTGCGGTGCCGGTCGGCGTCGTATTCCCATGGAGCCGCATAGCGATGGTCGACGGCCACCTGCGATATCGCGACCAGCCATTCCCAGCATGCCACGACCGAAAATGGCCGGCTGCGCGTCACTTTGGTGATGCCTGTAAGGACAGGCTGGCGCTTCGCCGGCGTTTCATGGTCAATCGTCAACTGGCTCATAAGACAATCCTTCCGATCAGGGACGCAGCCAAAGCCAGCATCACGACGCCGACGATGGCATCAAGAACCTTCCAGGCGGCCGGGCGTGCGAAGTGTGGTGTCAGGATGCGGGCTCCGTAACCAAGCGCCGCGAACCAGGTGATGCTTGCCGTCGCAGCACCTGCCACGAAGACGGGGCGCAGTGCTGGAGCATGCGCAGACCCGGCGGCTCCCATCAGCAGAACCGTGTCCAGATAGACGTGGGGATTGAGGAAGGTGAACGCTGCCGTCGCCCCCAGTGCGTTCCCTAGAGAAAGCCTACCTTGTGCGGCTACCGCCATTGCTTCCGGTGCCAGCATTCGCTGAAAAGCCTTGAAACCGTACCAGGCGAGAAACGCAGCCCCTCCAAGGGTAAGGGCCAAGGTAAGCTGAGGCATCGCGCCCAGCAGCGCGCCGACACCGCCCACGCCGGCGGCGATCAGGATGGCATCGGCACAGCCGCAGAACAGCACGATCGGCCCTACGTGCTCACGCTTCAGGCCCTGTCGCAGAACGAACAGGTTCTGCGCGCCGATCGCCATGATCAAGGCTGCCGACATAGCAAAGCCAGTGAAGAAGGTAGGCAGAATGTTGGTCATGGACCAGCCTATGCCTCTGCGCCGTGATTCAGGGAAACTTGTTATTCTAAGCCTGATAAAGTAGAACTAAATCATGCTCGACTATCCAGCTCTTGCCGCTGTTGCCACCGTCGTTCGTGAAGGAAGTTTTGAGCGCGCTGCAGAGCGGCTAGGTGTCACCCCATCCGCAGTTTCTCAGCGAATCCGGGCATTGGAGGAGCGCCTTGGCAGCATCGTGATTGTCCGGGGTCAACCTTGTGTCCCAACCGATCTCGGCCGGAAACTCTGCGCGCATGTGGACCTGGTGCAGCTATTGGAAGCGGACCTCGCTCCAGCTCTTTCCTTCGCGAACGATCACCCGGAGAAGCCGCCCACGCTGAAGCTCGCCGTCAATTCCGACAGCATGGCCACCTGGTTCCCCGAGGCCGCAGCCAAGTTTTCGCATGAGACAGGCTACCTGCTGGAATTCATCATCGAGGACGAAGCCCACACGGCCGACCGCTTGCGCTCCGGCGAGGTCATAGCGACAGTCTCCGACGATCCCGGAACCGTTCAGGGCTGCAAGACAATCGAATTGGGCAATCTGCAGTATCTCGCCTGCTGCAGTCCCGAATTTGGCGATCGGCATTTTCCGAATGGGGTGACCGAAGAGGCCCTTCGGCAAGCCCCCTGCCTGCGTTTCGAGCGCCGGGATGGCCTCCAGGCCCGCTGGGTTCGTCAAAACTACGGAATTGAACTGGACGCGCCGATGCATTGGGTCCCTTCGAGCCTAGGATTTCTGAACTTCGGTCTGTCCGGACTGGGCTGGGGGATGCATCCCGCGATGATTGCGAAAGCGAAGATTTCAGAAGGACAACTCGTCGAACTGGCACCCGGGTGCACGCTTGAGGTCAAGCTGTATTGGACCGTGACGAGGCTGCATGCTTCCGCGCTTCGGACCTTCACGGAGGCAGTGCGTAGCGTCGCACGGAAGACCCTTGTATGATCTAACTCGCAAACGGCAATTCTTGGAGGAGCCAGTCGTTGGCGCCGCCCCGTCGGAATGGCTCATGCTGGTCGCAAGCTGCCAAAGGCATCTGGCGCCGACTAAGGACGGCTACTTCACCTCCAGATGCCAAACCCGCCATTTCGGAATTCGCCCCAAATCAGGTGAGAACAGCACATCTCCGTTGCGCTACAAATCGCCCACCTCGGGTTCTCTGATTACACCACTGGCCGGTATTTCACCGAAAACTGCGCAACCGGGATGATTGATCAACTGGCTGAAAAAACGTAGCATTTTTAATCCGAACCTTTTCCGACGAGGTTCGGGTGAAAAGAGACGAAGGCCGGTCGGAGACCGAATTTGCCGTTTCCGGCAGTCTCTGAGGTTCGGTCGCCATCGGCAAAACGGCGGGGAAGCTGGGGGTTTTATGGCCCCGTAGGGCCCATCTCATTGATTCGCATTGAGATGTTGGCGGAGAGGGTGTCTGCCCAAATGTGTAATAAGCTACTGTTTTTACGGCTATATTTTTTCTATCTCATTGCCAGACCCACATTCAGCCCCACACTTCGTTGCCAATGCCTTTTGGGCTTAGCGGCAAACCGCGATAGT
>JBJTMC010000051.1:0-19264 GCA_046063325.1 Novosphingobium sp. | reverse complement strand
CGGGCATCGGTGGTGACGCAGGTGCCGCGCACGAACCGCTTGTAGAAAGCCAGCGCCTTGCGGGCGCAGCGCGGGGTGATCCCGCCGATCGAGCGGTCGTTGTTGGTGAGTTCCTCCAGGATCTTGCCGGGCAGCACGCGTTCCGGACAATAGGCGATCGAAACGTCCGGGGTTTCGCTGGTCAGCCCCCCCTGCCCCGGAGATTTGGGACACTTGAGATCGGGGCGGGCCTTGGCGATCAGGTCGCGCAGCGCCTCGGTGGTGCCGACCGGGCTGGTCGATTCCAGGATCACGCAGTCGCCGGGTTTGAGCACCTTGGCCACGGCTTCACCGGCGGCGAGGACATAGGAAATGTCCGGCGCATGGTTGGCGTCGAACGGGGTCGGCACGGCGATGATGAAGACGTCGGCCGGGGCCATTTGGGTCGAAGCCTTGAGCAGACCGCGCCCGACCACGCCGTGAACCAACCCGTCGAGATCGACCTCTTCGATGTGGATTTCGCCGCGGTTGATCGTATCGACCACGCTTTGGGTCACGTCGACACCGTGGACCTTGCAGCCGGCGCGCGCCACGACCGCTGCGGTCGGCAGCCCGATATAACCCAGACCTACAACACAAACGTCAGGTTTTACGTCCGATTTCATTCCCGATCAGCTCCACGATCCGGCGCGCGGTGTGGCCATCCCCGAAGGGGTTGTGGGCCCGCGCCATAGCTTCGTAGGCTGCCTTATCGTCGAGAAGTTTGAACATTTCGGTAACGATAACCGAGGTTTCGGTGCCAACCAGCTTTGCGGTCCCGGCCGCCACGCCTTCGGGCCGCTCGGTCGTCTCGCGCATCACCAGCACCGGCTTGCCCAGCGCGGGCGCCTCTTCCTGCACCCCGCCGCTGTCAGTCAGCATGATCTCCGCGATCGAGAGCAGGCGGACGAAATTGGGGTAATCGAGCGGCTCGATCAGTGCGACGTTGGAAAGCTGGCCAAGCGCCCGGTTCATCACCGCGCGGACGTTGGGATTGAGGTGGACCGGGAAGATCACCGCAACATCGCTCCGCGCGGCGATCCGGCGGATCGCTTCGGCGATGTTCTCCATGCCGCCGCCGAAGTTTTCGCGGCGGTGGCTGGTGACGCCGATGATCCGGCGCCCTTCGAACAGGGTTTCAAGGCCTGCCAGCTCGCCCGCCAGGCTGGGCTTGGCGAAGATCTGCTTGCGGACCCAGTGCAGGGCATCGATCACCGTGTTGCCGGTGACGTGGACGCGGTCCGCGGGCACGTTCTCGGCCAGCAGCGCCGCCGCCGAAACGTCGGTCGGGGCAAAGTGCAGGCTGGCGATGGTGCCGATGATCTTGCGGTTCACCTCTTCGGGCCAGGGGTGATAGATGTTGCCCGATCGCAGCCCGGCTTCGACATGGTCGACCGGAATCTGGCGGTAATAGGCGGCCATGGCCCCGGCCATCGCGGTGGCCGTATCGCCCTGGACGATCACGCGGGCGGGCTTCACCTCGTCCATCACGCGGCCCAGGCCGGTCAGCAGCGCAGCGGTAAGCCCGTCGAGCGTCTGGCCCGGGGTCATCAGATCCAGATCGTAGTCCGGCACCAGTCCGGCAATTTCCAGCACCTGATCGAGCATCTGGCGGTGCTGCGCCGAAACGCATACCACCGGGGCAAAACGCGGATCCGCCCGCAGCGCCGCGACGACCGGAAACAGCTTGATCGCTTCGGGCCGGGTGCCGAACACGACGAGGATCTTTTGGGGTTCGCTCATGAGAATGCGCCCTACCACCCGAGAGTTAACCATGAAATAAGAGCCTGTCCGCTAGGGAGCCAACCATGCGTGTTCTAGTTACCGGCGCGGCCGGCTTCATCGGGTTTGCCCTGGCCGAACGCTTGCTCGCCCGCGGCGATATCGTGATCGGGGTGGATAGCCTAAACGATTACTACCAGGTCAGCCTCAAGCGCGACCGGGTGGCGCGGCTGGTCGAAGAGGGCGGCAACCGCTTCACCTTTCACCACCTCGATTTCGCCGACACGGCCGCGCTCGACACGGCGCTGGACGGCATCGCGATCGACCGGATCGTCCACCTCGGCGCCCAGGCCGGGGTGCGCTATTCGATCGAGAATCCGCAGGCCTATGTCCGCTCGAACCTGGCGGGCCACGTCAATATGCTTGAACTGGCGCGCCACCGTGCGGTTCAGCACATGGTCTATGCCAGCTCCAGCTCGGTCTACGGCGGCAACACCAAGCTGCCCTTCGCGGTCGAGGACCGGGCTGACCATCCGGTCTCGCTCTACGCCGCAACCAAGCGGGCGGACGAGCTGATGAGCGAAACCTACGCCCATCTGTTCCGCTTGGCCGTAACCGGCCTGCGTTTCTTCACGGTCTATGGCCCGTGGGGGCGGCCCGACATGATGCTGTGGAACTTCACCCGCCGGATCCTGGCGGGTGAGCCGATCCCGGTGTTCAACCACGGCGACATGTACCGCGACTTCACCTACATCGACGATATCATCGCCGGGGTGATCGCCTGTCTCGATCATCCCCCGGCTGATGACGGAGCGGAAAAGGCCGGCGGAAGCGTCAAGCCGCACGCGCTCTACAATATCGGCAACAACCGCTCCGAGCCGCTGATGAAAGTGATCGGCCTGCTGGAGGAAGCTTGCGGCCGGAAGGCCGAAATGGACATGCTGCCGATGCAGCCTGGCGACGTCCACAAGACCTACGCCGATATCTCCGCGATCCAGCGCGATCTGGGCTATGCCCCGACGACCAGCATCGAGGTGGGGGTCCCGGCCTTTGTGGAATGGTATCGGGGCTATCACGGGGTCTGACGCAGAAGGCTTCGAGAGGCTCAGCCTGAGCGGCAATAGGTTTTCCCCAATCCCGCTCAGGCTGAGCTTGTCGAAGCCCGGGCGCACCGCCATCACCCCCGCATGGCGATTCTTTCAGACAAGTGGATCCGGAGCGAGGCCCGCCGCGCGGGCATGATCGAGCCGTTCGTTGAGCGGCAGCAGCGCGGCGACAGCATTTCCTATGGCCTGTCGTCCTATGGCTATGACGCGCGGGTGGCGGACGAGTTCAAGATCTTCACCAACGTCCATTCGGCGGTGGTCGATCCCAAGAACTTCACCGACAACAGCTTTGTCGACGTGAAGACCGACGTCTGCGTGATCCCGCCCAATTCGTTCGCGCTGGCCCGGACGGTCGAATATTTCCGCATCCCGCGCGACGTGCTGGTGATTTGCCTGGGCAAGAGCACCTATGCCCGCTGCGGGATCATCGTCAACGTCACCCCCTTGGAGCCGGAGTGGGAAGGTCACGTCACGCTGGAGTTTTCCAACACCACCCCGCTGCCCGCCAAGATCTATGCCAACGAGGGAGCCTGCCAGTTCCTGTTCCTGCAAGGCAACGAACCGTGCGAAACCAGCTATGCCGACCGTAGCGGCAAATACATGGGCCAGCTCGGAGTGACCCTGCCCAAGCTTTGACCGCCGTGCCGTAACGTCCGCCGAAATCCGTTCGACATTGCTACCGGGTTGTGCCCTTCTGGGTGCCTTCCGAGCGCAGATTCGGGCCAATGGAGAGCAGACCATGACCGCCAAGGCAGACCGTCCCCTGGATATCGTCGTTTACGGCGCGACCGGTTATACCGGGCGTCTCGTCGCCGAATATCTGGCCCACCACTACAAGGGCAAGGGTCCGAAATGGGCCATGGCGGGACGCTCGCTCGAAAAGCTGGCCGAAGTGCGCGATCTGATCGGCGCGCCAGAGGAAACCCCGCTGATCGTCGCGGATTCCGACGATCCGGCGAGCATGAAGGCCCTGGCCGAGGCGACGCGGGTGGTAGTGACCACGGTCGGCCCTTACCAGCTTTACGGCGAGCCACTGGTCAAGGCCTGCGTCGAAGCCGGGACCGACTATGCCGACCTGTGCGGCGAGCCGGGCTGGATGCGCGAGATGATCGACAAATACGACGTCGCGGCGAAGGCCAGCGGCGCACGCATCTCGTTCTCGTCCGGCTTCGATTCGATCCCGTTCGATCTGGGTGTGCTGATGCTTCAAAAGGAAGCCGCGGTCCGCTTCGGCCGCCCCGCCCCGCGGGTCAAGGGCCGGGTCCGCGCGATGCAGGGCACGTTCTCGGGCGGGACGGCGGCCAGCCTGACCGAAACGATGAAGGCGGTCGCTCGCAATCCGGGGCTGATCAAGATCCTGCAAAGCCCGTTCGGACTGACCCCCGGTTTCGAGGGGCCGTCGCAGCCCATGGGACTGGTGCCCGAATATGAGGACAGCGTCGGCAAATGGGCCGCGCCGTTCATCATGGCGACGATCAACACCAAGAACGTCCACCGCACCAACTACCTGCTTGGCCACCCCTATGGCGCGGATCTGAAGTACGACGAAATGGTCCTGACCAGTGCGGGCGAGATCGGCGAGAAGGCTGCGCATGCGGTGGGTGAAATGCTCAAGAACCCGTTCGGGGCCAAGCCGCCCAAGCCCGGTGAAGGCCCGACGGCGGAGGAGCGCGAGAACGGCTTCTACGACGTGTTGTTCATCGGGGAATACCCGGATGGCAAGTCGATCCGCTATGGCGTCAAGGGCCGCTATGATCCGGGCTATGGTTCGACCAGCCGGATGATCGCGGAAACCGGAATCGCCCTGCTCGATTGCAAGGCCGCGGGTGGGATCGCCACCCCCGGCGCGCTGCTGGGCGAGGCGCTGGTTGCGCGGCTGCGCGACCACGCCGAGATCACTTTCGAGGTTGAGGACTGACGGGCCCGGCTGCAGACCTTGCCCAATCCGTTGCCTGCTGACGACGAGTGGCGCCTCGGCTGGCGCATCGTGCTGGCCTGTGCCGTCGCGAACGGCACCGGCATCGCCCTGCTGTTCTATTGCTTCAGCCTGTTCCTGATCCCGATGTCGGCCGATCTGGGCCTGAGCCGCGCCCAGGCCGGGCTGATCCAGTCACTGATTGTCACTGCGGTGATCGGCGCTCCGGTCATCGGGCGGATGACCGACCTGTTCGGATTCCGCGCGGTGTTTATCGTCTGCACGTTGATCCTTGGCGGGGTCGGACTTGCGCAAGGGCTGTGGGTCAGCGGGTTCTGGTCGATGGCCGCTACTGTCTTGGTTGCCGGGTTCATCGGCGGCGGCAGCTCTTCCGTGGCGCTGACCCAGCCGGTCAACGCCCATTTCCGCAAGTACCGCGGGCGCGCGCTCGGATTGGTGGGAATCGGCGTTTCGCTGGCCACAATTTTCGTTCCGCCGCTGCTGCAGGAAATCATAGCCGTCAATTGGCGCTGGGGCTTTCTGGCACTGGCCGGATTGTCGATGCTGGTCGGGCTGCCGACCGTCCTGCTGCTGATGCCGCGCCAGACCGGGCGGCGTCCGGTGCGCCATGGCCACGCCCGTCTGCCGCACGACTGGTCGTTTCTGAAGGTCCGCGATTTCTGGCTGCTTTCGCTGGCCAATATGATTGCCGGGATCACCACCGGCGGAGCGATCAGTCAGCTGGCGCCGATGATAGCGGAACGCGGCCTGTCACCCTCGACCGCAGCACTCGGCGTGTCGGCTTTTGCTTCCGGTCAGTTCGCCGGCAAGCTGGGTGGGGGCTGGCTGCTTGACCGGTTCGAGCCGCGCCGCATGGCAATACTGATGACGACCATACCCAGCCTGGGCTTCCTGGTGATGATCCAGGCCGATCCGGGCATGGCCGGTCTGGTGCTGATCGCCTGCGCGATGATCGGGGCGCTGAGCGGCGCCGACGTCGACATCTATGCCTTCTTCGTGGCCCGCCGCTTTGGCCTGGCAAGCTATGGCTCGGTATTCGGGGCGCTGCACGGACTGGGGTGGATCGGAGCGGTCGCGGGGATCACCCTGTTCAGTTCGACCTTCACCCGGACCGGCAGCTATGCCCCGGCCCAATATGCCGCGATTGGCCTGTTACTGATCGCCGCGGCTCTGCTGGCCCCGGTTCGGCTCCCCCCGCTCGAACCGGGCGGCCATGGTTCGGGCGACGATGCGGGCCCGGTCCTCGGCGATGCCAAGCCCGCAGAGGCCGAGCACCAGCATCTCTCCTAGGCGCAGAGCGGCTTCGGCGCGGCCTGGCTGGCGTTCGATCACGTTCAATTGCGCGATCTGGCACAGGCCCAGCCAATAGCGCACCCCGCTGCGCGCCGCTTCGGGGCGGGCCAGCCCGGCCGCGATCAGGCCATCGATATCGGACCGGATTCCCTTGTTGAGATCGTGATCGATCCCGGTCGACAGCTCCAGCCCGCGCAGCATGACGATTGCGCGGCTGCGCTGCGACAGCGCAAATTCAACGGCCTCGCGCATCCCGCCCGCCAACCGCTCCACCGGATCGTCGACCCCGGCATTGGCCGCGCCGACCCGTTCCTCCAGCTCCATCCGCACCGCCGCGCCGATCGCGTTCGCGAAACCCTGCTTATCGTTGAAATGGTTGAAGAAGCTGCCCTTGGCCACGCCCGCGCGGGCGACGATGTCGTCGATCGCGATGGCATCGATCGGGCGCTGCGCCAGCAGGTCAAACCCGGCCGCGAGCAGCGCGGTGCGGGTCCGCGCCGCACGGGGGCTGGGCTGAACGGCGGCCTTGGTCATGGATACTCATTAGCTCACTTGACTGAATGGTCAAATCACAATACTTGACCGAATAGTCAACAACGAATCGGCGGGAGTGAACGCGGCCATGGGCGTGATCCGGATCGAAGACATTGCCCACGTGCGCTACGCCGCGCCCGACCTTGCCGCCATGCGCGCTTTCCTTGAAGACTTCGGCATGACCGTGTTCGAGGCGGGCGGGAGGCTCTATGGCAAGGGCGGCGATGGGCGCCCCTTCGTGCACGTGACCGAGCCGGGCGAGGCCCGGTTCCTCGCGATCGGCTTGCGGGCCGATACGCTCGCGGATCTGGACCGGCTGGCCGCGCACGAAGGCGTCGCGGTAGAAGATCTTGCTGAGCCCGGCGGCGGCCGGATCGTCCGGCTCACCGACCCCGACGGCTACGCAGTCGAAGTCGTCGCGGGCCAGGCCGGGTGCGATGCCGTGCTGCCATTGGCCGACCAGCCGCGCAACACGGCCGCTGTCAAACCGCGGCTTCGCGCGGCGGTGCGGCTTGATCCCGCCCCGGCCCATGTCCGGCGGATCGGCCACGCGGTGCTCAAGGTCCGCGATTTCCGCGCCTCCGAGAAATGGTACAAGGACCGCTTCGGCTTCCTTACCTCGGACGAGGTCGAAGCGGCGAAGGACGTGCCGCTGGGCGCGTTCATGCGCTGCGACCGGGGCGACAAGCCGGCCGATCACCACACCCTGTTCCTGGCCCAGCTTCCGGGTGAACTCGGCATTCTCCATGCCGCCTTTGAAGTCGCCAATCTCGATGATCTGATGCTGGGCCACCAGCACCTGCGGGGGCGCAAGCGGGATCAGGCCTGGGGCGTGGGCCGCCACATCCTGGGCAGCCAGGTGTTCGATTACTGGCGCGATCCGTTCGGCAACGAGCTGGAGCACTGGACCGATGGCGACCTGTTCACCGCGGCCGATCCGCCCAACAAACAGCCGATGAGCGCGCTGCTGGCGGTGCAGTGGGGCAGTCCGCACCCGATGTTCGCCGGCAAACGGCCGCCGCCGCCGGGCCTCGTATCCTTCTTCACCGCGCTGCAACTGCGCCTGAGGCGCCTGCTGCGCCGCAATCCCAAGGAGTCCGTCGCATGAAGCTTTGCACCTATACCGCGGGTGGCCAGACCCGCACCGGCATCGTCGTCGGGGACAGCGTGATCGACAGCGGCGTGCCCGGCACGATGATCGACCTGATCAAGGGCTGGGACACGCTGAAGCCGCAGCTCGAAGCCAGGGCGGCTGCGGGTGGCGGGGTGCCGCTGTCCTCGGTCAGGCTCGAAGCGCCGGTCCAGCGCCCGGGCAAAATCTTCGCGATCGGGCTCAACTATGCCGACCATATCGCCGAATCGAAGATGGGCACGCCCGAACAGCAAGTCTGGTTCACCAAGGCCCAGACCAGCGTCAACGGCCCCTACGATCCGATCCAGATCGCGCGCGGCGCCTTCACCAACGATTACGAGGCCGAACTGGTCGCGGTGATCGGCACGGGCGGCAAGCACGTGTCCGCCGCCGATGCCCCCGCCGCGGTGTTCGGCTACTGCGTCGGCAACGACGTGACCGAGCGGATGGCCCAGCACGCCACCCCGCAGTGGTCCTTCGGCAAGAGCTTCGACACCCACGCCCCGATGGGCCCGTGGATCGTCACCGCGGACGAAGTGGGCGATCCGCACACGCTTGGCATCCGCTGCTTCATCAACGGCGAGAAGCGGCAGGATTCGAACACGCAGCACCTTGTCTTCAACGTCTGGAGCCAGGTCGAGCACCTCTCACGCGGCATGACGCTGGAGCCGGGCGACTGCCTGTTCACCGGCACCCCCGGCGGGATCGGTGCGGCGATGGACCCGCGCCAGTTCCTGAAAGCGGGCGACGTGGTGCGGACCGAGATCGACCGGCTCGGCACGATCGAAGGCACGATGACGGCGGAAGGCTGACGCCATGGCGCAAACGTTCGATTGCGACGTGCTGATCGCCGGCGGTGGGCCAACGGGCGTGACGCTGGCGCTGTTGCTTGCCAAGTCCGGCGTAAACGTGGTGGTCGCGGAAAAGGCGGCGGAGATCTATCCGCTGCCGCGCGCCGCGCACCTCGATCACGAGGTGATGCGGATCCTCCAGGCGGCGGGGGTGGCGGATGCGGTGGCGAAAACCAGTCGAACCACCGGGCGCTACGATTTCCTCACTGCCGACCGCCAGATCTTGCTGCGTTTCGAAGGCTCCGACCAGATCGGCCCGGGCGGCTGGCCCGGCGCGAACATGATCCACCAGCCCAGCGTCGAGGCGGCGCTCCGAAGCGAGCTGGCCAAATATCCCGCGGCGGTCCTGCACAACCGCTGGGAACTGACATCGTTCGACGACGATGGCGCGGGCGTCACCGCGCTTATCGCCACGCCCGAGGGTGAGAAGGTGCTGCGCGCGCGCTATCTGGTCGGCGCCGACGGCGCGCGCAGCCCGGTGCGCGAGGCCTGCGGGATCGAGTTCGACGACCTCGGCTTTGAAGAACCCTGGCTGGTGGTTGATACCATCGTCCAGGACTATGCGCGCCTGCCCGATGCCAACCTGCAGATCTGCGATCCGGCCCGGCCGACCACCTGCGTGCTGATGGGCGAGGGGCGGCACCGCTGGGAATTCATGCTGATGCCCGGCGAAACTGCCGAAGCGATCAGCACCGACGAGAGTGTGGAACGCCTGCTCGAACCGTGGAACGTCAAGGGCGCGGTCACGCTGGAGCGGCGCGCCGTCTATACCTTCAAGGCGCGGATCGCGGCAAAGTGGCGCAAGGGCCGGGTGTTGCTGGCGGGCGATGCCGCGCACCAGACCCCGCCGTTCGCCGGACAAGGGATGTGCTCCGGCCTGCGCGACGCGGCCAACCTGGCGTGGAAGCTGGCCGAGGTGGTCAGCGGCGCGAGCGATGCCCTGCTCGATACCTACCAGACCGAACGCGGGCCGAACCTGCGCGCGACGATCGACATGGCGGTGATGATGGGCCGCACCGTCTGCATCACCGATCCGGCCGAGGCGGCGGCGCGCAACGAAGCGATGCTGGCCGCGCGCGCGGCGGGCCAGTCGCCCGACGGCAACCTCGCCTATCCGCCGATCGAACATGGCGCGATCCTGGCGGGCAGCAAGGGCGCGGGCAGCTATTTCCCGCAGCCGGTGGTGAGTGGAAAGCGGCTCGACGACGTGCTGGGTGCAGGGCGCTGGGTGCTCAGCCGTGAAAGCCTGACCCGGCCCGATCTCGCGCCGTTCGCGCCTGCGCTGACCGGCTGGCTCGACCGGATCGGCGCCGATGCGGTCCTGGTCCGCCCGGATCGCTACGTCTTCGGCACTGGCGATCCGGCCTTGCTCGCGCGCGACTGGGCAGCATTGCTGGGCTGACCGGCAGCGGCTAGGCTGGCCGCCATGACCAGCCTGTCCGAACGGCTTTCCGGCCCCGCCAGCACCACCGTTTTCGAGATCATGTCGGGCCTCGCGCGCGAGCTTGGGGCGATCAACCTGGGCCAGGGGTTCCCCGACATGGCAGAGCCGCCCGAACTGACCGGCGCGGCGCAGCGCGCGCTGACCCAGCATTCGAACCAGTACCCACCGATGCGCGGCCTTGCCGAACTGCGCGAGGCTGTGGCTGCCTACTATGCGCGCGAACAGGGGTTGGCGCTCGATCCCGCAAACGTCGTGGTCACCTCGGGCGCGACCGAGGCGCTGGCCGCCAGCTTGCTTGCGCTGGTCCGGCCCGGCGACGAGGTGATCCTGGTCCAGCCGCTCTACGATGCCTACCTGCCGCTGGTTGAATGGGCCGGGGGCATGGCAAAGCTGGTCAGCCTGCTGCCGCCGCATTGGACCCTGCCGCTGGACCAGCTGGCGGCGGCGATCGGCCCGAACACGCGCGGCATCGTGCTCAACACCCCCAACAACCCGACCGGGACCATGCTGACCCGCGCCGAACTGGAAGGGGTCGGCGCACTGGCCGAGGCCCATGACCTGTGGGTGGTCATCGACGAAGTGTGGGAAGGCATGGTGTTCGATCGTACGGATCACATCTCGCCGCTGAACATCCCCTCGCTCGCCCAGCGCACGGTCAAGATCGGCTCGGCGGGCAAGATCTTTTCGATGACCGGGTGGAAGGTGGGCTGGGCCGTGGCCGCGCCGCCGCTTGCCGCCGTGGTCGCGGGCAAGCACCAGTTCCTGACCTTCACCACCGCGACCCCGCTGCAATGGGCCGTGGCCGAGGCGCTGGCCCTGCCCAAGGCTTGGCACCAGGCGCACCGCGCCCGCTATGCCGCGGCCAAGGCGCGGCTGGTCGATGGCTTGACCGGCGCGGGTTTCGCCGTGCTTCCGGCCAGCGGCACCTGGTTCGTAACGCTCGATCTGGCCGCTTCGGGCCTGCCTGCGGACGATGTCGCGGTGGCCGAGAAGCTGATCCGCGAGGCCGGGGTGGCCTCGATCCCCGTGTCGGCATTCTATGCCGAAGCGCCGGAAAAGGGCTATCTGCGGCTGTGCTTCGCCAAGCAGGACGCGACGCTGGACCAGGCGGTGGAGCGGCTCGCCGCCTTTCGCCTCAGCCTCTGACCGCCGCTTCGAGCAGCGCCGGAACGGCAGGATCCTCGATCGTCGCGGGAATTTCCCAATCTTCGCCGCCCACGATCTTGCGCAGCAGGTTGCGCAGGATCTTGCCCGAACGGGTCTTGGGCAGCGCGGGCACGACATAGGCGGTCTTGAGCGCGGCGACCGCGCCCAGCTCGCGGCGCACCGCGGCGATCACCGCCGCTTGCAGCGCGGCCTCGTCGCTGACGCCCGCGCGCGCCACCACGAAGGCGACCGGGATCATCCCCTTGATCGCATCGTCCGCGCCGATCACCGCGCATTCGGCGACCCCGTCCTGGGCAGCGACGATCTGCTCCATCTGCCCGGTCGAGAGGCGGTGACCCGCGACGTTGATGATATCGTCGGTGCGGCCCATGATGTGGAGGAAGCCTTCCTCGTCGAAGTGCCCGGCATCGCCGGTTTCGTAATAGCCGGGGAAGCCTGCGAAGTTCTTCGCGAAGCCGGCGGGATTGTTCCACAGCGTGCGGAATGCGCCGGGGGCGAGCGGCTCGCGGATTGTCACCGCGCCGCTTTCTCCCTGCGGCACCGGCTTGCCATCCTCGCCCAGGATCTCGAAGTGATAGCCCGGCACCGGAAAGCCCGCGCTGCCGCGCTTGCGCCGGAGGTCGCCCAGCGCAAAGCAGCTGGCGACGCCCGGCCAGCCGAGTTCGGTCTGCCACCAGTGGTCGATCACCGGGAGGCCGCTCTTGTCCTCGAGCCAGGCGATCGTATCGGGATCGGCGCGCTCGCCCGCCAGGAAGATCACCCGGCATTCACCGGTGCCGATCTCGGCCAGCAGCGCCGCGTTGGGATCTTCCTTGCGCACCGCGCGGATCGCGGTGGGGGCAGTGAAGAAGCTTTTGACCCCGTGGCGGGCTATCACCCGCCAGAAGGTGCCGGGATCGGGGGTGCCGACCGGCTTGCCTTCGAACAGCACGGTGGTCGCCCCGACGAGCAGCGGGGCATAGACGATATAGCTGTGGCCGACGACCCAGCCCACGTCGCTCGCCGCCCAGAACACATCGCCCGCGCCGATCCCGTAGATGTTGGCCATCGACCAGGCCAGCGCCACGGCATGCCCGCCGTTTTCGCGCACCACGCCCTTCGGGGTGCCGGTCGTGCCGGAAGTGTAGAGGATGTAGAGCGGATCGTCGGCGGCCAGTTCGGCGGCAGGCGGAACGGGATCGTTCGCGGTTTCCGCCAGCAGCGCGGCCCAATCGATATCGCGCGGCGCGGCCAGCTCGGCGGTCACTTGCGCGCGCTGGAAGACAACGGCGTGATCGACCTTGTGGCTGGCTAGTTCCAGCGCCTGGTCGACCATCGGCTTGTAGGAAACGATCCGGCTGCCCTCGATCCCGCAGCTGGCGGTGAGCAGGACCTTGGGCGCGGCATCGTCGATCCGCTTGGCCAGTTCGAGCGGGGCAAAGCCGCCGAACACCACCGAATGGATCGCGCCGAGCCGCGCGCAGGCCAGCATCGCGAAGAGCGTGGGCGGGATCATCGGCATGTAGATGATCACCCGGTCACCCTTGCCCACGCCCAGCCGGGCGAGCATCGCCGCGACCCGGCCGACTTCTTCCTGCAGCTGGGAATAGGTCCAGGTCTGGACCGTATCCGTTACCGGACTGTCATGGATGAGGGCGGCATTGGCGCCCCGGCCCGCCGCAACGTGGCGGTCGACGCAGTTCCAGGCGGTGTTGAGCGTGCCCCCGGGAAACCAGCCGCGGGCATCGTCCCAGGTGGCGGTGGGCGGGGTGATCCAGTCGATCGATTTCGCCGCCCCGGCCCAGAAGGCGTCCGGGTTCTCGATGCTGTCCCGCCAGGCTTGCTGATAGGCATCGCTCATAGTCTCACTCCTGGCGGCAGTCGGTAGATACAAAGATGCGCCGCGCCGTGATTCCGATCAAGACGCGGCGCACTCCTGGGCAGTTCAGATCAGTCGTCGATGTTCCGCTTGAAGGTTTCCGGCAGGAACAACAGGCCGATCACCACCGTGACCGCGGCAATCGTTACCGGATACCACAGCCCGTAGTAGATATTCCCCGTGGCCGCGACCATCGCAAAGGCGGTGGTCGGCAGGAACCCGCCGAACCAGCCGTTGGCGATATGGTAGGGCAGCGACATCGAGGTGTAGCGGATCCGGCTGGGGAACAGTTCGACCAGCATCGCCGCGATGGGGCCATAGACCATGGTCACCAGCAGCACGAGGTAGAACAGGATCCCGATCGCCTTGGGCTTGTTGATCTGCGCCTTGTCGGCAAAGAACACCAGCTTGGCCGCCTTGGGATCCTTGGCCGCGGCCGGGTTGTCCTTGATCGGATAGCCCGCATCCTTGAGCGCGGTCGTAACCGCGCCGCCAAACGCCTTGATCGCGGCATCGCGGTCCTTACCGGTCACGACCGCCGGGTTGGGCGCGGCAATCACCTTGTCGCCGATCGCGATGGTCGCCACGGTGCCGGCCGGAGCCTCGACGTTGACATAGTTCAGGCCGTTCTTGGCGAAATAGGCCTTGGCGATGTCGCAGCTCGACGTGTCGAACTTGTTCTTGCCGACGGGGTCGAACTGGAACGAGCACTCACCCGGGGCCGCGGTCACCGTGACCGGGCTGTTTTCGGTCGCCGCATTGAGCGCCGGATTGGTTGCCTGCGACAGCGCATGGAAGGCCGGGAAGTAGGTCAGCACCGCAAGCGCACAGCCGCCCAGGATGATGAACTTGCGCCCGATCCTGTCCGACAGCCAGCCCCAGAAGACGAAGAACGGGGTGCCCAGCAGCAGCGCGGTGGCGATCAGGATGTTGGTGGGCGCGCCATCGACCTTCATGGTCTTTTCAAGGAAGAACTGGGCGTAGAACTGGCCGCCGTACCACACCACGGCCTGGCCCATCCCGGCCCCGAACAGGCAGATCAGCACATACTTGAGGTTGCTCCACCGACCGAACGCTTCAGTCAGCGGGGCCTTCGAGGTGGTGCCTTCGTCCTTCATTTTCTGGTAGACCGGGCTTTCGTTGAGCTGCAGGCGGATCCACATCGACACCGCCAACAGGACGATCGAGATCAGGAACGGTGCGCGCCAGCCAAAGCTCGCGAAGCTGTCCTCACCCATCCAGGTGCGCAGGCCCAGAACCACCAGCAGGGCCGCGAACAGGCCAAAGGTGGCCGTGATCTGGATGAAGCTGGTGTAGAGCCCGCGTTTGTTGTTGGGGGCATGCTCGGCCACATAGGTTGCCGCGCCGCCGTATTCGCCGCCCAGCGCCAGACCCTGAAGAATACGCAGGCCGACCAGGATCATCGGCGAGGCAACGCCCCAGCTCTCGTATCCCGGAAGCAGGCCGACCGCGAAAGTCGAAAGGCCCATGATCCCCATGGTCACCAGGAAGGTGTTCTTGCGTCCGACCAGATCGCCGATCCGCCCGAACACGATTGCCCCGAACGGCCGCACCGCAAAGCCCGCGGCAAAGGCGCCGAGCGCGAGGATGAAGCCAGTGGTTTCGTTGACCCCGGCAAAGAACACCTTTGAAATGAAGGTGGCCAGCAGGCCGTAGAGGTAAAAATCGTACCACTCGAACACCGTGCCGAGCGAGCTGGCGGTAATTACCAGCCTTTCGTCGTGGGTTGGTTTGTGGTGCTTGGGCAAGGCGGCCACTTCGGCCGCGGATTCGTGGAAGTCCATTATCCCTCTCCCGTTATATCCCTTAGAAACTGTACTTTGCGACCACGTCGAGGCGGTCGGTCGATCCGTCGGCGCCGTTCACCAATTTGCGCTCACCGTGACGCAGTTCGACCCCAAGGTCGATGTTCTTTACCGGCGAGTAGAACAGGTTGGCGGCGGCGCTCCAGGCTTGCTTGTTGTAGGTGGCGATGTTGGCGGGCAGCAGCGCGTTGGAATAGTCGACGTTCTGATAGCTGCCCATCAGGTTGGCCCGGACCCCGGCCGCCAGCGGTATCCGTACCGCGCCCAGCACGGCAAAGACGCGGGCGGATTCCAGCTTGTTGGTGGCGGGCACATAAACGGCGTCGGGCGCGAAGTTCAGCCCGACATAGCGGCCGATATTGCGCCCGTAGGTGACCATGATCCGCGCGTCGCCGGTCTTGGCCTGGTTGAAGAACAGCTTGCCGCCCAGCGATACGCCGTAGCCGCCGGTTGATGCCGCGATTCCGGCGTTCTCGACCCGGACCTGCCGGGCGATGCCGCCGAGCGAAAGCTCGCCGTGCTTGCCGGTCAGCGCCAGCCGCGCGGTGAAGTCGGGCAGGCGGTCATCGCCGTTTTCGGTAAGCGTCGGCGAACCCGAGGTGGCCGTGCCAGATTCGGGGTTCTCGATCCCGAGGTGCAGCGTCGCGGTCTTGCTGAGCGGCGCGCTGTAGCGGATCAGCGGCTGACGGGCGAAGACCGTGCCTTCGACCCCGCCGACATAGTCGGTGCTTTCGGGCAGCGCCCCGGTGTACTGGAAGGTCGTCCAGTCCTGCCCGAAGGTCCAGTGATCGAGCTGCATGTAGGCCCGGCGCAGCCCCAGGTTGTAGCCGTTGGTGGTGCGCTGCGAACCCTGCGTTCCTGGCGAGACCTGGAAGTCGAATTCGAGGTAGCCCTTGACGCTGTGGCCCGCGACCGTGGTGTCTGCATTCAGCCAGAACCGCGACTGCTTGGCCGACAGGTCGGTCACCCGGCTGGCCGGCGCGTTGCCGGTCGGGATCTGTTGCGGCAGGTAGAAATCGCGGCCGAGCGAATTGGTTGCAACCTCGCCGTCGGAATAGCGCGTGCTCGATCCGATCATCTTGAAGAAGCCGCCGATCTTGAGCGTGGTCGCGCCGACCTTGAAACCATCCGCCGGAGCGGCAGCGACCGGCGCCGGCGCGGGCTTGGTCTCCAGCGCAACCAGGCGCTTGTCGGCGGCGGCTGCCTGCGTCTCGGCAGCAGCTGCGCGCGCTTCGGCCGCTTCCGCGCGGGCCTTGAGCTGCTCGTTTTCGGCGCGCGAGGTGCCAAGATCGCCGCGCAGGCCCTGGACTTCGGCTTCCAGCTTGTCGAGCCGCGCTTCGACCGAGGCCGGCTTGGCCCAGGCCGCTTGCGGAGCGACCAGCGCCGATGCGGCAAGCAATCCGCCAATCAACGCCTTCCTTCCCATGTTCATATCCCCTCTCCTTGTTGACCCGATTTTGAGACTCGGGGTTCTGGCAAGGTTGCCGGGAGAGGCGCCGGTGCGGCAGAGGGACCTAGGTCTGTGCCCTACGACCTTTGTCTATGCTCGCTTTGGAGGGCGGCATTGGTTAGGATTTCCCGCAAGGGCCCAAGGGGCCGCAGAATCAGGAAGAGGAGAGTCGGGAATGGGCGAAGCTATCTATCCCGTGCCCGCCAATTGGGCCGAGACTGCGCTGATCAACGATGCGCGCTATCTGGAAATGTACCGCGCTTCGGTGGACGATCCCGAAGGATTCTGGCGCGCCGAAGCACAGCGGATCGATTGGATCAAACCCTTCACCCAGGTCAAGGATACCAGCTTCGACGAGGCCGATTTCGGGATCAAGTGGTTTGCCGACGGCACCCTGAACCTCTGCGCCAACGCGCTCGACCGGCACCTGGCCGAACGCGGCGATACCCCGGCGATCCTGTGGGAGCCCGACGATCCGGCGGACGCATCGCGCACGATCACCTATCGCCAGCTCCACGCCGACGTCTGCCGCTTTGCCAACCTGCTCCAGGCGCGCGGCGTGAAGCAGGGCGCGCGGGTGACGATCTACCTGCCGATGGTGCCCGAAGCTGCCGTCGCCATGCTGGCCTGCGCGCGGATCGGTGCGATCCACTCGATCGTGTTTGCCGGGTTCAGCCCCGATGCGCTGGCCGGACGGATCGAGGACTGCGACAGCACCATCGTGCTTACCGCCGACGAGGGCCTGCGCGGGGGCAAGAAAGTCCCGCTCAAGGCCAATGTCGATGCGGCGCTGGCCCAGTGTCCGGCGGTCGACACGGTCATCGTCCTGGCGCGCACCGGGGCCGACGTGGCGATGGTGCCGGGCCGCGATATCGACTGGGCGCAGGCCGTGGCCGAACAGGATGCGGATTGCCCGTGCGAGGAAATGAACGCGGAAGATTCGCTGTTCATCCTCTACACCTCGGGATCGACCGGCAAGCCTAAGGGCGTGCTCCATTCGACCGGCGGCTATGCGGTCTGGGCCTCGATCACCCACCAGTACGTGTTCGATTACCGTCCCGGGCAGATCTACTGGTGCGCCGCCGATATCGGCTGGGTCACGGGCCATTCCTACGTCGTCTACGGTCCGCTGATGAACG
Organism: Novosphingobium sp.; assembly: GCA_046063325.1. GTDB lineage: Bacteria > Pseudomonadota > Alphaproteobacteria > Sphingomonadales > Sphingomonadaceae > Novosphingobium. The sequence continues at coordinate 1,788 of JBJTMC010000051.1, read as the reverse complement.
GCGCGACCACGGTGATGTTCGAAGGCGTGCCCAACTTCCCCGACGCAAGCCGGTTCTGGCAGGTCGTCGACAAGTTCAAGGTCGAAATCTTCTACGGCGCCCCCACCGCCCTGCGCGCGCTGATGCGCGAAGGCGACGAATGGGTGAAGAAGACCAGCCGCAAGTCGCTGCGCCTGCTTGGGTCGGTCGGCGAGCCGATCAATCCGGAAGCCTGGGAATGGTATCACAAGGTCGTCGGCGATAGCCGCTGCCCGATCGTCGATACCTGGTGGCAGACCGAAACCGGCGGGGTAATGATCACGCCGCTGCCCGGCGCGACTCCGCTCAAGCCCGGTTCGGCCAGCCGTCCGTTCTTTGGCGTGAAGCCGATGCTGGTCGATAACGAAGGCGTCGAACTGCACGGCGCGACCGACGGCTGCCTGGTCATCACCGATAGCTGGCCGGGGCAAATGCGCACTGTCTGGGGCGATCACGAACGCTTTTTCCAGACCTATTTCTCGACCTTCAAGGGTCTCTACTTCACCGGCGACGGCTGCCGCCGCGACGCGGACGGCTATTACTGGATCACCGGCCGGATCGACGACGTGATCAACGTGTCCGGTCACCGCATGGGCACGGCCGAGATCGAAAGCGCGCTGGTCGCCCATGCCAAGGTGGCCGAAGCCGCCGTCGTCGGCATGCCGCACGAGATCAAGGGCCAGGGCATCTATGCCTTCGTCACGACCAACGCGAATGTCGAACCGGATGAGGCGCTGCGCAAGGAACTGGTCCAGTGGGTCCGCCATGAGATCGGACCGATCGCCACGCCCGATGTGATCCAGTTTGCCCCCGGCCTGCCAAAGACCCGCTCGGGCAAGATCATGCGCCGCATCCTGCGCAAGATTGGCGAGAACGACGTCAGCAACCTGGGCGATACCTCGACCCTTGCCGATCCGTCGGTGGTCGATCACCTGCTCGCCAACCGGCCCGGAGCCTGACCCGCAGGCATGGCCACTACGGTACTCATCGCGGACGATCACCCGCTGTTCCGCCAGGCGCTTGCCCTGGCGGTGCAGCGGGTCGTGCCCGATGTCCACTTGCTGGAAGCCGGAACTCTGGCCGCAGCATCGCGCGCCGTGGGCGAGGCAGAAGGGCTGCGCCTGATCCTGCTGGACCTGAAGATGCCCGGTGCGGTCGGCTATTCCGGGATCGCCTTGCTCCATGCCGAACGCACGGAAGTGCCGATCCTCGTCATTTCCAGCGCGGAAGGCGAAAGCGCCGCGCAGGAGGCGCGTGCCTTTGGCGCAATCGGTTTCCTGCGCAAGGACGCCGACCTGTCCGTCATCGAAGCCGCAATTGCCCGGGCATTGGACGCCGTGCCGCCTGTGCCGGCCGCGGCTTCAGCCCAGCCCGAAGACAAGGTGCGCGAAACTGTCGCAGGCCTGACGCCAACCCAGCTCAAGGTCCTGCTGGCCGTGCTGGAAGGTCAGCTCAACAAGCAGATCGCCCATTCTCTTGGCATGAGCGAGGCGACGGTAAAGGCGCACATGACCGCGATCATGCGCAAGCTGGACGTGCGCAACCGCACCCAGGCGGCACTGGTCGCGCGTTCACTCGGCCTCGATCTCAAGCACTGAGGCTTCAGCCAGGAAGCTTGCGATGCGCGCCGGATCGACCGGCTTGGCCAGGATCGGCACTCCCATCGCCTGCGCCCGCTCGTGCATGTCCTCGCCCGATTCAGCAGTGATCAACAGCACCGGCAGACCGGGCCGAAGCGCCCGGATCTGTTCGATCAAGGACAGCCCGTCC
>JBJTMC010000050.1:0-5503 GCA_046063325.1 Novosphingobium sp. | reverse complement strand
GATGAGCATTCCCTTCCGCGAACTGATCGAAAAGCACTGCGGCGGAATTCGCGGCGGGTGGGACAACCTGCTGGCGGTGATCCCCGGCGGCTCCTCGGTTCCACTGGTCCCGGGCGGGCAGTGCCCGGACATGATCATGGACTTCGACGGCTGCCGCGAATTCGGTTCGGGCCTCGGCACCGCCGCCGTGATCGTGATGGACAAGTCGACCGACATCGTCCGCGCGATCAGCCGCCTGAGCCATTTCTACATGCACGAAAGCTGCGGCCAGTGCACCCCGTGCAGCGAAGGCACCGGGTGGATGTACCGGGTAATGGAACGCCTGCGCACTGGCGATGCCGAGCCTGAAGAGATCGACATGCTGTTCAGCGTGACCAAGCAGGTCGAAGGCCACACCATCTGCGCCTTGGGCGACGCCGCTGCCTGGCCGATCCAGGGCCTGATCAAGCACTTCCGGCCAGAGCTGGAACGGCGGATTGCCGAAAACGTGCGGGAGGCGGCCGAATGAAATTTCGTCAGCTGATCCCTGTCGTTGCCGTCGCTTGCGCGGCAAGCGCCGCGACGCCCGGGTTCGCCGCAAAGGCCGCAAATTACACCGCGGTTGAGCGTCACCAGATCCTGCTGACCTACGCGGCCTGCGTTTTGGGGGAGAGCCGCGAGGCAGCCCTCGATCTCGCGCTCGAGGCAGAGCGTGACACGGAGAAGGCCCTGAGCAGCAAGGCCTGTGCACAGCGCAGCGCGGGCGCCTACTTTACCAAGGTGCGGATTCCCCGGGAAGTGATGGTCGGCGCGCTTTCCGAAGTGCTGCTTGCCAAGCTTGACCTCACCGGTCTTGATCCCCTGATCGCGTCCGCACCGGCTCCGACGCCGTTGAGGGCCCTTGCTGTCGAGGACTTTGATCCGAGGCGCGGAGCTAAGCGGGCCGAGTTTGTGGTAGACCTGCCGCGCCTGAATGAGATGCGCAGCTTCATGTCCGCATCGGCGTGCGCCACTCATGCGGAGCCAGCCAAGGTCCGCGCTGTGTTTCAGGCGCCGTTCGGGTCGCACGAGGAAACCGGCGCGATCAGTGCGATTGTTCCTGTCCTGGCCAATTGCATGCAAGGCGGAGAGCTGCGGCTGCGTCCCGATCAGCTCCGTCTAGCCCTTGCTACCGGTTACCTGCGTCTTGCGCGCCAGGCCGATCCAACTCTCCGAAAGAAGCTGATCTGATGCCCAAGGTCACCGTAGATGGAGTCGAACTCGAAGTTCCGCAGGGCGCGACCGTGCTGCAGGCGTGCGAGCTGGCGGGGAAGGAAATCCCGCGGTTCTGCTACCACGAGCGCCTTTCCATCGCCGGCAACTGCCGGATGTGCCTGGTTGAAGTGAAGCCCGGGCCTCCCAAGCCGCAGGCCTCTTGCGCGCTGCCCGCCAGCGAGGGCCAGGAAATCCGCACCGACAGCGAAATGGTCAAGAAGGCGCGGGAAGGGGTGATGGAGTTTCTCCTGATCAACCACCCGCTCGATTGCCCGATCTGCGACCAGGGCGGCGAATGCGACCTGCAAGACCAGTCGGTCGCCTACGGGCGCGGCAAGTCGCGTTACCACGAGCCCAAGCGCGCGGTGACCGAGAAGTACATGGGCCCGCTGATCAAGACGGTGATGAGCCGCTGTATCCAGTGCACCCGCTGTGTCCGCTTCAGCGAGGAAATCGCGGGCGTGGACGAGATCGGCGCGCTCTATCGCGGCGAGAACATGCAGATCACCACCTATCTCGAGCATGCCGCCAAGCACGAGATGAGCGCCAACGTGATCGACCTGTGCCCGGTCGGCGCGCTGACCAGTCGGCCCTATGCCTTCGAGGCGCGGCCGTGGGAGCTGAAAAAGACACTCTCGATCGACGTATCCGACGCCTGCGGGGCAAATATCCGCCTCGACAGCCGCGGGCGCGAAGTAATGCGCGCGCTGCCGCGTCTTAACGACGACGTGAACGAGGAATGGATTTCGGACAAGGCGCGCTATCAGGTCGATGGCCTGACCCGCCGCCGGCTCGACAAGCCCTATCTGCGCCGCGACGGCAAGCTGGAGGCGGTCAGTTGGGCCGATGCCTTCGCCGCGATCGGCACGGTCAATCCGGGCAAGTCGGTGGCCGTCGTCGCCGGTGACCTGGTCGATTGCGAAACGATGTACGCCGCCAAGGCGCTAGCCGGGGCGCTCGGTTCAGACCTGCTGGAAGGCCGCCAGACCGGGCTGGATTACGATTGTTCGAACCTGGCCGCGTTAAACTTCAACTCTACCCTGGCCGGGATCGAGGAAGCCGACGCGGTGCTGATCGTGGGCAGCCAGGTGCGCTGGGAAGCGCCGCTGGTCCAGACCAGGCTGCGCAAGGCGGCCAAGCGCGGCGCGAAGATCTTCCTCGTCGGCCCCGAATGGGAGGCCACCTATCCGGTGACCTGGCTCGGCACCGATCTTTCCATCATCGACAAGCTGCCGAAGGAGGCTGATGAGGCTTTCAAGGCGGCGCAACGCCCGGCGGTGATCCTTGGCGGAGCGGCTCTGGGCAAGGGCGCACTGGGTGCCTGCCTCGCGCTGGCGGACAAGTACAAGCTGGTTCGTGAAGGCTGGAACGGCTTCAACGCGCTGCACATGGCGGCGAGCCGAATGGGCGGACTGATGCTGGGCTATGCGCAGAAGGGCGGGATCGCCGATCTCGTCGCCGCCAAACCCAAGATGCTGATTTCGCTCGGCGCGGATGAGGTGGACTATGCGAAGTTCGCGGGCAGCTTGATCGTCTATATCGGCCACCACGGCGACAAGGGCGCCCACGCGGCCGACGTGATCCTGCCCGCCGCCGCGTTCAGCGAAAAGCCGGGCACCTACGTCAACACCGAGGGCCGGGTGCAGTGGGCTGACAAGGCAGTGTTCGGCCCCGGCGAATCGCGTGAAGACTGGACGATCCTGCGCGCCATGGCGGATAGCCTGGGCGTGTCGGTCGGTTTCGACAGCTTCGACCAGCTCCGCGCCGCGATGGTCAAGGCCGTGCCCGCGCTGGGCCGCGAAGGGCTGGCCGATTATGGCGCACTGGCAAAGGGCAAGTCCGGTGCGAAGGGCTCGATCGAAGCCTACCCAATCAAGGACTTCTACCTCACCAACCCGATCGCCCGCGCCAGCCTGACCCTGCAGCGCTGTTCGGCCGAACTGCTCCACGGTGAAGTGTTCGCGGAGGCCGCGGAATGACCGAGTTCTTCCAACAATGGCTGCCCTTTGAATGGGCCTGGCTGGTCGCCACGATCGCAGGCATCCTGCTGATCGCCCTGCCGCTGATGCTGGCGGTCGCAATGATCATCTACGTCGATCGCAAGATCTGGGCGGCGATGGCGCTGCGGCGTGGGCCCAACGTGGTCGGCCCGCTCGGGCTGCTGCAATCCTTCGCGGACGGGCTCAAGGTGTTCCTGCAGGAAACCATCATCCCGACCGCGGCGAGCAAGGGCCTGTTCCTGCTCGCCCCGATCATCACCTTCACCGTCGCGCTGATGGCCTGGGCGGTGATTCCGTTCAACGGCCGTGCGATCCTGGCCGATATCAACGTCGGGCTGCTCTACATTCTCGCGATCTCGTCGCTGGGGGTTTACGGTACGATCATCGCGGGCTGGTCGTCGAATTCGAAGTACCCGTTCTACTCGGCGATGCGTGCGAGCGCCCAGATGATCTCCTACGAAGTGTCGATCGGGTTCATCCTGATCTGCGTGGTGATGTGGGCGGGCACGTTCAACATGAACGGCATCGTCCTCGCTCAGCGCGATCACGCGGTACTCGGTTTCCTCAACGGCTTCGGCTTCAACCCGCTGCTGTTCCCGATGGCGGTGATGTTCCTGATCTCGGGCATGGCCGAAACCCAGCGCGCGCCGTTCGACCTGACCGAGGCTGAGAGCGAGCTCGTCGCCGGTTACCAGACCGAATATTCGTCGATGAGCTTCGCGCTCTACTGGCTCGGCGAATACGCAAACGTCCTCTTGATGTGCGCGCTCAACGCCACGCTGTTCTGGGGCGGATGGCTGCCGCCGGTGGAGTGGGCGCCGCTCTATCTCATCCCGGGCTGGCTGTGGCTGTTCATCAAGATCTTCGCCTTCTTCTTCGTGTTCAGCTGGGTCAAGGCGACCGTCCCGCGTTACCGCTATGACCAGCTGATGCGCCTGGGCTGGAAGGTGTTCCTGCCGGTTTCGTTGCTGTTCGTCTGCGTGGTGAGCGGGTGGCTGATGTACATGAGGAACGGGCTATGACCGTCGCACAGCTCGTCAAGAGCTTTACCCTGTGGGAATTCGTGAAGGCGCACTGGCTGACCTTGAAGTACTTCTTCAAGCCCAAGGCGACGATCAACTATCCGTTCGAGAAGAACCCGCTTTCGCCCCGCTTCCGCGGCGAGCATGCGCTACGGCGCTATGCCAATGGCGAGGAGCGCTGCATTGCCTGCAAGCTGTGCGAAGCGGTCTGCCCGGCACAAGCGATTACGATCGAGGCTGAGCCGCGCGACGACGGTTCGCGCCGCACCACGCGCTATGACATCGACATGACCAAGTGCATCTACTGCGGTTTCTGCCAGGAAGCCTGCCCGGTCGATGCGATCGTCGAGGGGCCGAACTTCGAATATGCCACGGAAACGCGGCAGGAACTGTTTTACGATAAGGCCAAGCTGCTGGCGAACGGGGACAAGTGGGAGCGGGCGATTGCCGCGAACCTTGAAGCCGATGCGCCGTATCGCTAGGGGGCGCGCGCAATGATCACGGCACTTGCCTTCTACCTGTTCGCCGCGCTGACCCTGCTCAGCGCCGCGCTGGTCATTTCGGTGCGCAATCCGGTCCATTCGGTTCTGTGGCTGATCCTGGCCTTCTTCAACGCCGCCGGGCTGATGGTGCTGGCCGGGGCCGAGTTTATCGCGATGTTGCTGGTGATCGTCTATGTCGGCGCGGTCGCGGTGCTGTTCCTGTTCGTGGTGATGATGCTCAACATCGATTTCGCCGCCTTGCGCGCCGGGTTCATCAAGAACTTCCCGCTCGGGCTGCTGCTCGCGCTGGTGCTGCTGGCAGAAATCACCGTGGGTCTCGGCGCGGTCGGGGCCGGGGGCATCCACCTCGGCACGCCTGACGGAACGGCAGCAACCGCCGCGGGGATGAGCAACATCCAGGCGATCGGGCATCTGCTTTATGGCAAATACCTGTTCCTGTTCGAAGCCGCCGGCGTGCTGCTGCTGGTCGCCCTGGTCGGCGCGGTGGTGCTGACCCACCGCAAACGCGGCGATACCCGCGGCCAGAACGTCGCAAAGCAGAACGCCCGCCGTCCGCAGGATGCGACGTTCAACGTCAAGCCAGAAGTGGGCAAGGGGGTCTCGCTGTGATGATCGGCATCGAACACTACGTCGTGGTCAGCTCGATCCTGTTCGTGCTGGGCGTGCTGGGGATCTTCCTCAACCGCAAGAACGTGATCGTCATCCTGATGGCGATCGAGCTGATCCTGCTGGCGGTGAACATCAA
>JBJTMC010000049.1:0-5673 GCA_046063325.1 Novosphingobium sp. | reverse complement strand
GCTGGGCGCGCGGGTGACGCTGGTTTCGGGGCCGGTGACGCTGGACGCGCCGCGCGGGGTCGAACGGGTCAATGTCCAGACCGCGCGCGACATGGCCGAAGCGGTCAAGCTGGCGCTGCCCGCCGATGCCGCGGTGATGGTGGCCGCCGTGGCGGACTGGCGCACCCCCGATGTCGCGCCCGAAAAGATGAAGAAGCGCGGCTCGGCCCCGCCGGCACTGCGGCTGACCGAGAATCCCGATATTCTGGCGATGGTCGCGGTCAGCGACAAGCGGCCCAAGCTGGTGGTCGGCTTTGCCGCCGAGACCGAGAAAGTGATCGAACACGCCAAGGAAAAGCGCAAGCGCAAGGGCGCGGACTGGATCGTCGCCAACGACGTTTCGGGCGATGTGATGGGCGGCGATGCGAATGCGGTGCATATTATCACCGCCAAGGGTGTCGAGGATCTTCCGGAAATGGCAAAGGACGAAGTCGCCCAAGCCCTTGTCCAGAGGATCGCCGATGCACTCGCCAAGTGAAGTTCCTGTCCGCGTAAAGCGCCTGGCCCACGGGGAAGGGCTGGACCTGCCGGTCTACGCCACCGCGGGCGCGGCCGGGATGGACGTGGTTTCGGCCGAGGACGTGACGATCGCTCCGGGCGCGCGCCATGCGGTGGCTACCGGCCTGTCCTTCGCGATCCCGCACGGCTTCGAAATCCAGGTCCGCCCGCGCTCCGGCCTGGCGCTGAAGCACGGGATCACCGTGCCCAACACCCCCGGCACGATCGACAGCGACTACCGCGGCGAACTGAAAGTGATCCTGATCAACCTTGGCGATGCGGACTTTGCGATCCAGCGCGGGGACCGCGTGGCCCAGCTGGTCCTGGCCCCCGTCACCCGCGCCAGCTGGCTGATCGCCGACGAACTGGACGAGACCGAGCGCGGCGAGGGCGGGTTCGGATCGACCGGCGGGGTCGTCGCGCTGGGGAGCTGATCGGGTCCTTTCAGTGTTCCCACTTCAGTCCCGTTGTGTCGAATTCGAATTGCGGTTCGCCTGCCTGAAACATTGTCTTTTCGATAACGACACGCTTGGATTTCTTCAATTTGGCCAGGAAGCCCTTGGCGCCGACAACGAAGACGGTCTCGTTGCTGTTGTCAGAAGGACCGTTGAAGCTCACGCGTTCCGCGGGATTGTTGTCAAATTTCACTGTCCCGCGGCACCCTTCGTATGACGGACACATCAACTGTCCCGAACTGACCTGAAACATGACGTCGGTCTCGCCTGACGCTGCTTTGCGGATGGTGATACGCCCCGATGTTTCATCCTCGTACGGGAAGTCCTGATGGATGCGGTTTTCGCTGACCAGGGTTGCAAAGAAATCGGTGCCCGCGCGGACTTTGTCTTCTTGTTCCGAATAGGACCATTTGCTTGCGGGAGCGGTCGGCGTGGCGTTTGCCGTAGCAGCAGGTTCTGGCGATCCGGAGGGTGAGCTTTCCGCCGATTTCTGGCCGTTGGGCTTTGGCGAAATAATCGCACCAAAAATTGCCAGCCCAACGAATACTGCAACGACAATCAATCCGATTTTCATGCAGCCGGGCAAGCTCTTTGCTGGCTTGATACCTTCCGGGGGAGTCCAATCGGGCGGACGTTGGCCTGGATGCAAGTTGTTCGCCATTTTTTGCCCCACAGTTGAACTAATTGCACAGTAACAAGCTTCATCGCGGCGGCAAGATCGATTGTGCTTCAAGCCAGGCAAACGAAAAAGGCGGGCCCGTTGCCGGACCCGCCCCGTCGGTGGTCGTTAAACCCTGGCGTCAGTTGCGCTTCTTTTCCGGCGCTACCGAAATTCGCACCGTTTCGCCGTTGTGGCCGGGGAAGTCGGTGAACATCGCTTCAACCAGGTTGGGCACCAGATAGCCCAGCCGGTTCGAGGTGCTGGCAGCTTCGGCCTTGCCTTCGAACAGGCGCTGGCCATCAATGCGGCGGTCGATCTTCAGGCTGATCGCGCTGGTGAAGACGGTGTAGCTTTCATAGCCTTCATTGAACCACGGATCGTACCATCCGTAACCCCACATCCCGCGCGGCGAATAGGGCGAATAGTAGCCGCGGCGGCCCCAGCCGCTCCAGCCGCCATAACCCATGCGGGGATAGCCGTACCAGCTGCCCCAATAGGGGTCGGAAAAGCCGGTCGAGCGAACCTTGTCGCGGCCGCGATCGACCCCGTAGTCGAACTTGACAAGCAGGTCGGCGGTGGCCGCATCGGCGGCCGGGACATAGCCCAGGGTCCGCATCTTGCTGTCGACCAGGCTGGCATATTGCGAGAATTCGAGCCCGTCGGCCAGCGCCGGATCATCGGCCACGACCGCAAAGGACTGGCCCTGCGGGGCGGGAAGCTGCGCCGAAAAGCGCGAGACATTGGCGTTGAACGGCGAGGCGCAAGCGGCCAGCGCCGCGATCATCAGCGGCACGAGCGCGGCCTTGATCAAGCCCAGCGGTGTACGGTTACGGTTAGCCATTGACCCAGTTCCCATGTTTGCCCGTCCGCCACGATTCGCGGGCGGACCGGCGAACAGTGTAGGATTGACGCCGGGATGCGCCAAGGCGGCTGAATAGCGCTTGAATGGGAATTCTGTTCCTTACCGGTACGCCCGGGACCGGTTCAGCCCCGGACCAGCCCCAGCGCGGCATAGGTCGCGGTCAGGGTCGATCCGGCCAGTTCGCGGGCCTTGAGCGCGCCCTTGGCGAGGATCGCGTCGAGCGCCTCGCGGTCGGTGCGCAGCTGGGTGAAGCGGGCGCCTATCGGGGCAAGGCTTTCGACCAGCAGTTCGCCCAGCGCGGGCTTGAACTTGCCAAAGCCTTCGCCGCCAAAACGGGCCAGCACGGCGTCCTGGCTTTCCCCGGCCATGGCCGCGTAGATCCCGACCAGGTTGGCCGCTTCGGGCCGCCCTTCAAGCCCGCCCTTGTCGCTCGGCAGCGGTTCGGGGTCGGTCTTGGCCTTGCGGACCTTGGCCATGATCGTGTCGGCATCGTCGGTCAGGTTGATCCGGCTCATTTCCGAGGGATCGGACTTGCTCATCTTGGCGCTGCCATCGCGCAGGCTCATGATCCGGGCCGCTTCGGGCGGGATGATCGGATCGGGCAGGGTAAAGACCGGGGCGTCCCCAAATGCACTGTCAGGGCCGCAGAAGTCGTTGTTGAACTTCTGGGCGATGTCGCGCGCCAGTTCGAGGTGCTGCTTCTGGTCCTCGCCCACCGGGACGTGGGTGGCCTGGTACAGCAGCACGTCGGCCGCCTGCAGCACCGGGTAGGTGAACAGCGCCACTGACTGGCCTTCGCGGTTCTTGCCGGCCTTGTCCTTCCACTGGGTCATGCGGTTCAGCCAGCCCATCCGGCCGGTCCCGCTGAGCAACCATTGCAGCTCGGCATGGGCCGGAACCTGGGCCTGGTTGAACAGCACCGACTTGTCGGGATCGATCCCGCAGGCGACCAGCGCGGCGGTCATCTCCAGCGTATTCTGGCGCAGTTCGGCCGGAACGTGCGGCATCGAGATCGCGTGGAGATCGGCGAGGAAATAAAGGCTCTGCCCGCCGCCCGCGGCGACTTCGTCCTGCATCTTCACCCAGTTGCGGATCGCCCCCAGGTAGTTGCCGAGATGAAGATTGCCGGTGGGCTGGATGCCGGAAACGATACGCATGGAGGCTACTTTCAAAATCCTGGAATTTCTTCGTCGATGGGCTTGGCGCTGCGGCGGCGGGCAAGGATCGCAAGGTCCTCCTTGTCGACCGCGCCGATCATCCAGGCAATCGCCGCATAGACGGCAAGCCCCACGGATACCAGCAGCACGATCCCGCCTGCCTTGGTCGCGATGGTCCCCGAATACCACGGCAACGTGGCCTGCAGCAGATACCACAGCGCCACGGCCATCATCGCCGAGGCGGCAAACTGGCGGGCAATCCGGCCAAGCAGCGCGCGGTCGAAGCGGAAGTGCCCCCGGCGGTGCAGGTTGGTGTAGAGCAGGGCGCAGTTGAGGCTGGCCGAACAGGCCGTCGCGGCGGCCAGCCCGACGATCCCGAAGGGCCGCACCACCACCAGGTTGAGGAAGATGTTGAAGGCCAGCGCGGTCCCGGCGGTCATCACCGGGGTGCGGGTATCCCCGCGCGAAAAATAGCCCGGCTCCAGCACCTTGACCAGAACGTAGCTGGGCAAGCCGCAGACCAGTGCGACGACGATCTGGCTCATGATCGCGCCGTCCTCGGGCTTGAACTTGCCGCCGACGAAGAAGGCGTTGACGAAGGCCGGGGCGCAGACCGCCAGGGCAAAGGCTGCGGGCACGGTCAGCAAGGTCGCCAGCTCGATCGCGCGGCCCTGCAACCGGCCGGCCCCGCGCTCGTCCCCGCCCGCAATGTGGCGCGACAGGGTAGGCAGGATCGCGGTGCCCAGGGCAATCCCGACGATCCCCAGCGGCATCTGGTTGAGCCGGTCGGCCATCTTGAGCAGGGTCAGCGATCCCTGCTTGAGGCTGGTGGCAAAGAACGTGTCGGCCAGCTGGCTGAGCTGGTAGATGCCTGCCCCGAATGTCGCCGGGAAAATCCGCAGCAGCAGCACCTTGGTATCGGGCGTCAGGCGCGGCCAGTGTAGCTTCAGCCGCACTCCGGCGCGGCGCACCGACCACCACAGGAAGGAAAGCTGGGCAATGCCTGCCGCCGCCACCGCCCAGCTTTGCGAAAAGGCCTTGGCGGAATCGGTGTAGCCTTCGTGCCAGCCCCAGACCATCGCCCCGATCAGGCACAGGTTGAGCAGGATCGGCGCGATCGCGCCTGGCGCGAACCGGCTGCGGGTGTTGAGAATGCCCGAAAGCAGCGCCACCACGCTGATCAGCCCCAGATAGGGAAAGGTGATCCGCGACAGGGTGACCGAAAGCTCGAACTTGCCGGGGACGCTCTGGTATTCGCGGGCCAGCGCCCAGACGATCCCTTCCATCCCCAGGATGCACAGGATCGAGAAGCCGAACAGCACCCAGACGAACACCGAGAGCACGTCGTTGGCGAAGTGCGCGGCCTCTTCCTCGCCTGCCCCAAGGTTATCGGCACCGTGCAGTTTCTTCGAATACATCGGCACGAAGGCGACGCTGAACGCGCCTTCGGCGAACAGGCGGCGAAAGGTGTTGGGCAGGGTGAAGGCCAGCTGGAAGGCGTCGGCCGCCAGCCCTGCGCCAAACAGCCGCGCGAACAGCATGTCGCGGGCAAAGCCGAATACCCGGCTGACCGCCGTCAGCCCGCCGATCGTCCCAACGCTCTTGATCAGGCTCATCGGCGGGTTCTGTCAGGTCCGGCTCAGGCCTGGCCGACCGGGGCCTGCTCGTCGCCGGCGTCCTGGCCCTGCGACGCGGCAAGCTGCTGCAGGTAGATGCCGTTGAAATCGATCGGTTCGAGCAGCAGCGGCGGGAAACCGGCATCGCGCACCGCATCGGCGATCACCCGGCGGGCGAACGGGAACAGCAGGCGCGGCGCTTCGGCATAGGTGAAGGCGTGCTTCTGCGCGTCTTCCAGGTTGCGCATGCCGATCAGGCCGCCATAGGACAGCTCGACCAGGAAGGCGGTGCCGGCCTGGCACTTCGACGAGATCGAGATCTTCAGTTCGATCTCGCTGACTTCGCCGCTGGTCCCTTCCATCTCGCGCGCGCCGATGTTGAACT
>JBJTMC010000048.1:0-4604 GCA_046063325.1 Novosphingobium sp. | reverse complement strand
CGGCTGAGGGATTTGAACCCCCGACCTTCGGTTTACAAAACCGCTGCACTACCACTGTGCTAAGCCGGCCCTAATCGCGACAGCCCCTTTGCTTTACCGCGCGCCAAAGGTCCACCCCTCGGTTGCGGCAATTTCGGCGGTGAGGCCAGCCGGATTCCAGAGTAGTGGGTCATGTGCGGCGGTGCGCAGCCAGGCCGCGGTCAGCAGCGCATCGCTGGCGTGATCCGCAAGCGGCCCTTCGCCCGGGACAGGCGCACTGCCAAGCACCGCAAGCGCGCGGTTTAGCGTCTCGTGATCGCGCATCTTGGACTTTGCGGCGCTGCGCCCGGCCGCCATCGCGGCGATAGTCGTGTAAATCTCGACCACCGCCGAACCACTCTCGGGCAAGAAATCGACCGGCCAGACCGGCAAACGGCCCGAGAGCCGATGGAGCAGCCGCATCCCCGCAAGGCTGGACTTGCCAACCTGCGCCGCGCCGACCAGGTTGAAATTGGAGCAGGGCTTGCAGCCCATCGCCTCCTGCACGCGTTCGGTGACCCTGAGGCGGCCGCGCCCGCCGCCGAACAGATCGCCCTCGCGCCCGCCATGGCGGCGGAAATGCCGCGCCGCGTCAAGGTGATCAACGAAACTGGAAACCGACAGGTGCGGGTCGGCAGCGCAGAGCCGGTCAACCAGGGCCCAGAGCGCGCGAGCATCGGACGGGCTTTCCGTCCAACCGGGAAAGAACGCTCGGGCATCGGCAAAGGCCAGCGAAATGCCCATGTCGAAGCCGACCAGCGTGTTGTCGGGAAGTTCCGTCAGCAGCCAGTCGAGCACCTCGGCCCGCGACCAGCGATGCCCCGGTCTGACCAGCACCGGCGCGCCCGCGATGCATAGGGCAACAGCGATCCCCCGATGCCGCTCTCCCGTCGCGCCGGACCAGTCGATCGCGGCGAAGCCATTGAATCGTCCAGGTTTCAAGGTGCTTTTACGCGGGTTCCGGTAAAGGGCGCGTCAATGGCATCTCCTGTCCGCGCGCCCGCAGGGTCATACAGCAGGAAAGTCCCCTTGCCGGTCAGGTGATCACCAGAGAGAACGATCTCGAAGGTCAGCTCGCCACGCCCGGATAACTTATGAGTCGTGCGATCAGCGATGATTTCCACCCATTTCCCGGTGATGCGATCACCGCGTCGGGTCCAGACGCCTTTGCCGTCGCTATCGCTACTGCGCGGGTTTCCCGCGTCGGGGTTTGCCTGTTGCATCGTGTGATCGGCGTTGAACACGTATAGGTGCAACGGGAACGGCGCGGTCGGGTGTTCGACCAGCCAGACTCCGACAATGGCGTCTTGCGCCCGGCTGCGCCCTGCCGACGAGGACGTGCTCACGGCCACCACCGCCAGTCCTGCCGCAGCTATGTGCCATTTGCCCATCGTTCTATTTCTCCCTGATTTCGGCCCGCTTCTTGTCCCACCATTCCAGCCGTTTCAGCACTTCGCGTTCAAACCCGCGTTCGACCGGGCGGTAGTATTCCTGCGGGTCCATCCCGTCGGGCCAATAGTTGTCGCCCGAAAAGCCATCCTCTGCGTCGTGATCGTATGCGTAGTCCTTGCCATAGCCGATGTCCTTCATCAGCTTGGTCGGCGCATTGAGGATGTTGGCGGGGGGTGAAAGGCTGCCTGTTTCCTTCGCGCTTTTCCACGCGGCCTTCTGCGCAGCATAGGCCGCGTTCGATTTGGGAGCGGTGGCAAGGTAAAGGCAGGCCTGGACGATCGCCAGCTCGCCTTCGGGGCTGCCCAGGAACTGGTAGGCATCCTTGGCGGCAAGACACTGCACCAGCGCCTGCGGATCGGCCAGGCCGATATCTTCGCTGGCAAACCGCACCAGCCGCCGCAGCACGTAGAGCGGCTCTTCTCCCGCCGTCAGCATCCGCGCCATGTAGTAGAGCGCGGCCTGCGGATCGGAACCACGCAGCGCCTTGTGCAGCGCCGAAATCAGGTTGTAGTGCCCGTCGCGGTCCTTGTCGTAGACCGCGACCCGGCGCTGCAGGAACTTGCCAAGGCCCGCCGGATCAAGCGGCTCCGCGATCCTCGCGTTGTAGAGCGTTTCGGCCTGGTTGAGCAGGAACCGCCCGTCGCCGTCAGCAGAGGCAACCAGCGCTTCCCGCGCCGCGGCTGTCAGCGGCAAGGGGCCTTCCAGCTCTTCGGCGCGGCTCAGCAGCGTGTCGAGTGCCGCCGCATCGAGCCGGTGCAGGATCAGCACCTGGGCGCGGCTGAGCAGCGCGGCGTTGAGCGCGAAGCTGGGGTTTTCGGTCGTCGCGCCGACCAGTGTTACCACGCCCTTTTCCACGAACGGCAGGAACCCGTCCTGCTGGGCCCGGTTAAAACGGTGGATCTCGTCCACGAACAGCAGGGTGCGCTGGCCCGCCTTGGCCATGGTCTCGGCCTCGGCAAAGGCTTTCTTGAGATCGGCGACACCCGAGAACACCGCACTCACCGAAATGAACCGCATGCCCACCGCATCGGCCAGCAGGCGGGCGATGCTGGTCTTGCCGGTCCCCGGCGGACCCCACAGGATCATGCTGGAAAGCTTGCCTGCGCAAACCATTCGCCCGATCGCGCCTTCGGGCCCGGTCAGGTGTTCCTGCCCGATGACCTGATTCAGCGCCATGGGGCGCAGGCGATCGGCCAGCGGCGCGTCCGCGGCGGGGAGCTGAGCCGCGGGCGGGGCAGAATCATCGGAAAAAAGGCCATCCATTCCCGACCTGATACGATGCCCGCGAAGAAATTGCATCGATTCGCAAAAGGCGTAATCTGACGGCAGCCTGTCAACTAACAGGAGGGGCAAATGGCGGCGAACGACCCGGGCAAACTGCCTGCAAGCTTTTGGGTTATCAGCATTCTCGGCCTGCTGTGGAACAGCTTCGGGGTCTATCTCTACATGATGGCGCGGCTCAATCCGGACGTGGCCCTGGCTCAGGCCGATCCGGCCATGCGTGATTATGTGCTCAACCAGCCGATCTGGGCCAACATTGGCTATGGTCTGGGTATCTGGGGCTCGTTCTTCGGTTCGGTGGCGATGGTGCTGCGGCGCAGCGCCGCGGTGCCGCTGTTCCTCGTCTCGTTGATCGGGGCGCTGGTCAGCCATCTCGGACAAGCCATGGCCGGGGTCATCCCGGTCGGACTGGCGATCACGATCATGGCGGTGATCGCGTTCCTGTGGTGGTATTGTCGCCGCTGCGCTCAGCAGGGACTGCTACGCTGAGCTAGCCGCTTGTCTTCGCGCCCTTCTGGCGGATCAGGCGGATATAGGTATCGGCGACGACCTGGTTGATCTGGTCCCACGAAAAGGCTTCGCTGCGCTTTTCGCCGGCCTTGCCGTGCGCGGCGCGGAGCTTGGGATCCTCGACATAGCCGCGCAACGCCTCGGCGAACTGGTGGACCGCGCCGGGGCGGATCAGGCGGCCCGACTTGCCGTGATCGACCAGGTTCTGACTGCCGGTCGCCGCCGCCGCCACCACCGGCAGGCCGCAGGCCATCGCTTCCAGGCTGACATTGCCGAAAGTCTCGGTGGTCGAGGGGAAGAACAGCACGTCCATCGAAGCGACCGCCTTGCCCAGGTCCTTGCCCGACATGAATCCGGCGAACACGGCATCGGGCAGCCGCGCTTCCAGCCAGGGCCGGGCCGGGCCATCGCCGACGATCAGCGTGCGGTGGGCCACCCCGCGGCGGCGCAGTTCGTCGATCGTGTCGGAAAAGACGTCGAGCCCCTTTTCCATCACCAGACGGCTGTGGAAACCGACCACCACCTCGTCATCCCCGATCCCGAGGCTGCGGCGCCAGGCCATATCGCGCAGGCCGGGATTGAATATCTCGCGGTCCACGCCGCGCGACCAGATATCGATATCGTAGTTCATCCGCTGGTCGCGCAGGACCTGGGCGAAGCTTTCCGACGGAGCGACCAGTGCATCGCAGCGGCGATAGAACCGGCGCAGGATCGCCTCTACGACCGGTTCGAACCAGGCCATATTGTAATAGCGGAAATAGGTTTCGAAGCGGGTGTGGACCGAGGACAGAACCGGCAGACCCCGCTTGCGCGCCCAGGTCACGGCCCGGTGGCAGCCGACATCGGGCGCGGAAACGTGGACCACGTTGGGCTGAAACGCGTCCAGATCGCGGCGGATCCGGCGGTTTACGCCGGTGGACAGGCGGTATTCCGAACGGGTCGGAATTGCCAGCGAAGGCAGGCTGATCAGATCGCCCTGCGGCTCGAACGCTGGTTCATCGACCGTCGGGGCATAGACCCGGACCTGCGCGCCCTGGCGCAGCAGGTATTCGACCAGCCGGTTAAGCGCCTGGTTCGCCCCGTCGCGGACGTAGTTGTAGTTGCCCGAAAACAGGGCGATCCGCAGGTCGCTGGTCTTCATCGCGGTGCTGAATAGGCCTTAAGCGGGGCTAACGCCAGCCTTACGCCACTTCCTTCTGACGGCTGGCCTTCTTGCGCTCGTGCGGATCGAGCAGGGCCTTGCGCAGGCGGATCGACTTGGGCGTCACCTCGACCATCTCGTCGTCGTCGATATAGGCGATCGCCTGTTCCAGCGTCATGATCCGCGGCGGGGTCAGGCGGAT
>JBJTMC010000008.1:0-6838 GCA_046063325.1 Novosphingobium sp. | reverse complement strand
CTCGATCACGTCCCGGGCCAGGTCCTTGTTGCCTTTGACCAGGGCGTCCATTGCCTCGTTCAGGGAAACTTCGGCCAGCCCGCCCATCTCCGCGATCATGCCGCGCAGGCGGGTGATGTCCTCGTCAAAGGCCTTGACGGTGTGTTCCAGTGCCATCTTACCCGTACCTTCCGGTGATGTAGTCCTTGGTCCGCTCTTCACGCGGGTTGGTGAAGATCTCGGTCGTCTTGCCGTATTCGACCACCTTGCCGAGGTGGAAGAAGGCGGTGCGTTGCGAAACCCGCGCAGCCTGCTGCATCGAGTGCGTGACGATCACGATCGCATAACGCCCGCGCAGTTCATCGATCAGTTCCTCGATCCGGGCCGTGGCGATCGGATCGAGCGCGGAGCACGGCTCGTCCATCAGGATCACTTCGGGCTGCACTGCGATCGCGCGAGCGATGCACAGGCGCTGCTGCTGCCCGCCGGACAGGGCGGTGCCGCTGTCGGCCAGGCGGTCCTTGACCTCGTCCCACAGGCCGGCGCGGCGCAGCGCCTTTTCGACCGTTTCTTCAAGCTCCGCCTTGCTTGAAGCCATGCCGTGAATGCGCGGGCCGTAGGCGACATTTTCGAAGATCGACTTGGGGAAGGGGTTGGGCTTCTGGAACACCATGCCGACCCGGGCGCGAAGCTGCACCACGTCCATGCCGGACTTGTAGATGTCCTCGCCATCCAGGCTGATCTGGCCTTCGACCCGCGCCCCGGGGATCGTGTCGTTCATCCGGTTGAGGGTGCGCAGGAAGGTCGACTTGCCGCAGCCCGACGGGCCGATGAAGGCGGTTACATATTCGGTCGGAATGTCGATTGAGACATTGTCGATCGCGCGCTTGTCGCCATAGAAGACCGAGACGTTGTTCGCCGCGATCTTGGCCTCGACGGGATCCAGGTTGTGATAGGTTGTCACCAGCGTTTCTCGAAACGGTTGCGGAGATAGATGGCCAGGCCATTCATCGCCAGAAGGAAGAGCAGGAGCACGATGATCGCGGCCGAGGTGCGCTCGACAAAGCCGCGGTCGATTTCGTCCGACCACAGGAAGATCTGCACCGGCAGCACCGTGGCCGGGGAGGTGAAACCGTCAGGCGGGCTGGCGACAAAGGCGCGCATGCCGATCATCAGCAGCGGCGCGGTTTCACCCAGCGCGCGGGCCATGCCGATGATCGTGCCGGTCAGGATGCCGGGCAGGGCGAGCGGCAGCACATGGTGGAACACCGTTTGGACCCGGCTGGCGCCCACTGCCAGCGCGGCATCGCGGATCGACGGCGGCACCGCCTTGATCGCGTTGCGCCCGGAAATGACGATCACCGGCATGGTCATCAGCGCCAGTGTCATGCCGCCGATCAGCGGGGCCGATCGCCAGTTGGGGAACAGGCCCAGAAACACGGCCAGGCCAAGCAGCCCGAAAATGATCGACGGGACTGCCGCCAGGTTGTTGATCGATACCTCGATCCATTCGGTCCAGCAGTTCTTGGGGGCATATTCCTCAAGATAGACCGCGGCCAGGACGCCGACCGGAAAGGCGAGCGCGAGAGTGACGAACATCGTCAGGATCGAACCCTTGAGCGCCCCCCAGATACCGACGGCCTGCGGGCCGGTTGCATCACCCCGGGTCAGGAAGCCCCCGTCGAACGCGCTGACCAGCTTGCCTTCGGACTTGAGCCGGGCGGCCAAAGCCTTGAGATCGGCGCCGCCTTCGCCGCGCGCGGCAGCCGCCAGGTCATCGCTGACCGGAAGGGCGGCCTGCAGCGTGCCCTGCAAACGGCTTGGATCGGCGATCAGCCGCTTGCCCAGCTCGCGCCAGGACCCGTCCTGAAGCTGGGCCGCGGCGGCATCGCCAACGGCCTTCGCGGCGGCAAAGTTGACCACGTCGGCCAGGCCTGCGCCCTGCAGCGCCTGCATCGCAGCGGGGCCCTGCAACTGCGAGGGATCGACCGTCAGCGCGCCGGAAGACAGGTTTACCGGAAAGCGCAGTTCCCAGCGCTTGAACCCGCCGATCGCGTTGCTGGTCATCGAGAACAGCAAGAAGGCGAGGACCAGGCCAGAGAAGACCACCGCGCCAAGGCCCAGCGCCTTGAAACGGCGTTCGGCGGCGTAGCGTTTGCGGATACGGGCGGCGGAGTTACTCATAGGCCTCCCGGAAGCGCTTGACGACGCGCAGCGCGATGAAATTGAGCGCCAGGGTGACGCAGAACAGGACGAAGCCGAGCGCGAAGGCAGACAGGGTCGCGGGATGATCGAAGCTGCCTTCGCCGGTCAGCATGGCAACGATCTGGAAGGTCACCGTGGTCATCGATTCAAACGGATTGGCGGTAAGCCGCGCGGTGGCGCCAGCGGCCATCACCACGATCATGGTTTCTCCGATCGCCCGGCTGACTGCCAGCATGACCCCGGCGACGATCCCGGGCAGGGCGGCGGGGATCAGCACCTTCTTGATCGTCTCGGATGTGGTTGCGCCCATTGCCAGGCTGCCGTCGCGCATCGCCTGGGGGACCGCGGTAATGCTGTCATCCGCCATCGAAGAAACGAACGGGATGATCATGATGCCCATGACCACGCCGGCTGCCAGCGCGCTTTCGCTCGACGCGCTCGACACGCCGACCGCCAGGCCGAAATCGCGGATCAGCGGCGCGACCGTCAGCGCGGCGAAATAACCGTAGACCACTGTCGGCACCCCGGCGAGAATCTCCAGCACCGGCTTCATCCACTTGCGCACCGTGGTTGAGGCGTACTGGGTCAGGTAGATCGCGCTCATCAGGCCAAGCGGGATCGCCACGATCATGGCGATGATCGCGCCGATGAAAACCGTGCCCCAGAACAGCGGAAGCGCGCCGTATGCGTCGGGCCGGATCGACGCGGGATCGACCATCGGATCGGGGCCCCAGTGGGTGCCGAACAGGAATTCGAGCGGATTGACGAACTGGAAGAACCGCAGGGTCTCGAACACCAGCGAGGCGAGAATGCCCAGCGTGGTCAGGATCGCGACCAGCGACGCGGCCAGCAGTGCGGCCATGACCGCCCGTTCAACCCGGGTGCGGGCGGTAAAATCGGGCCGCAGGCGCAGAAATCCGAAAGCCCCGCCGGCAAAGCCGAGCAGCAGCGTAACCGCGATCCCGATCGTGCCGAACTTGGCAATCGCGGCGCGGAACGGTTCGACCAGCGCGGCGGATTCAGCGTGAAACGCGCCGGTGTTAGCTCCTGCGGCAATGGCCTGCGCCTCGGCCAGGATCGCATCGCGCTTGATCCCGAAGGCGGGGAGCGATGCGGCGGCATGATCGCCCAGCACCTGGCCCAGGATCAAACCAGGGCTAAGCGATGTCCAGGCCAGCGCGAACAGGACCGCGGGAATGGCTGCCCACAGCGCCACGTACCAGCCATGGTAGGCGGGCAGGGAATGCAGCGAACCGCCAGAGGCCAGGGCCTGCTTGCGGAACGCCCAGGCGCGCGAACGCGCCGCCAGCCATGCGACCAGGCCCAGGGCAAGGGCAAGCAACAAGGGCAGGGCTGGCGACATCGTTCGGTGTCTTAGTCGGCTCTTACTTCAGCGTCGAGGGATCGAGCAGCGAGAACTCGCTCGCGGTCTTGGCGCTCTTGGCCTGGACGTCATCGGGCGAGACGACCATGCCTTGCTTGGCGAGCAGGCCGCCCTTGCCCCAGCTCTTGGCCCATTCGGCGACGAATTCCTTGAGGCCCTTGACCGCGTCAAGGTGTGCAGCCTTGACGTAGATGTAGAGCGGACGCGCACCGGGGTACGAGAAGTCCGAGATTGAGGCATAGGTCGGGGTGACGCCGTTCATGGTCAGGCCCATCAGCTTGTCGGCGTTTTCTTCAAGGTACGAGAAGCCAAAGATGCCGATCGCCTTGGGATTGGCTTCCAGCTTCTGGACGATCAGGTTGTCGTTCTCACCCGAATCGACATAGGCACCATCGCTGCGCACTTCGCCGCAGACCTTGTCGTGGGCTTCCTTGTCGCTGTCCTTCAGCGCCTTCATTTCGGCGTTGGCATCGCAGCCCTTCATAAGGATCAGTTCCTTCAGGGCATCACGCGTGCCCGAGGTGCTGGGCGGGCCATAGACCAGGATCGCTTCGGCCGGGAACGCCGGGTTGACGTCCTTCCAGGTCTTGGCGGTATTGGGCTTGCCATAGGGGTTGGCGGCGAGCGCCTTGTAGATGTCTTCGGGGGTCAGCTTGAGACCAAGGCCGCCCTTGGATTCGGCGAAGGCGATCCCGTCCAGTCCAACCTGGATCTCGACGATCTTGTCGACGCCGTTCTTGGCGCAATCTTCGTATTCGCTCTTCTTGATCCGGCGCGAGGCATTCTCGATATCCGGGAACGCGGTGCCGACGCCGCCGCAGAACAGCTTCATGCCAGCGCCCGTGCCGGTCGATTCGATGATCGGCGACTTGATTGCGGCGTTCGACTTGGCGAGCGAATCCGCCACTGCCTTGGCAAAGGGATAGACGGTCGAGGAACCGACCGCGCGGATCTGCTCGCGGGTGGCGTTCTGTGCGCCGCCGCAACCGGCCAGAAGGGCACTGGCGGCAAAAGCGGTGCTAAGGGTGAAGAAGAATTTCCTGGTCATGACGAATCGCTCCATTGGCGTTATCTCGCAGTCGCCTCTGGCCAGCGCATGTGACAGATTAATGACATCGGTTTGGCGATGGGCTCTGTCACCGCGTTGCAAGACCCATGTCGCAACGCGTCACGAAACTGTCACAGAACTGCAATAGCGGGCCGAACAGACCCGAACGAACCAAGGACCCCGTCATGCGCCTGCCCGCCCGTTTCCTGCTTGCCATTCCCGCCGCCGCCCTGGCTTCTCCAGCGCTGGCCAGCGAAGATACCCAGTACTGGCAGACTGTGGCGGTCACCGTCGCTCTGCCCGATAATTTCAAGGTCCAGAACGAAACCGTGCTGCGCTCCAGCGACGCCAAGGGGTTCTACGAGCTTGAGAACAATTTCATGGTCGGGCGCAAGATGAACAAGGTTGTGACCCTGTGGCTCGGTTACACGTTCGATCCGCAGTACAGCCACGGCACGTTCGTGCGCCGCGAACACCGCTTTCGCCAGCAGGTCAGCTTTGACAACTTCGCCAAGATCGGCGCTGTAAAGCTGAGCGGCCGGCTCCGGATGGAAGAGCGCTGGCGCGAAGGGCTGGGGGGCACGGCATGGCGCCTGCGTCCGCAGATCAAGGCGACCATGCCGTTGACCGGCAAGGTGACCCTGTCGGTCGCCAATGAGGATTTCATCAACCTCAACAACACCGTGTTCCAGACCACCGACGGTCTCGACCGGATGCGCAATTCGATCTACGTCACCGTGCCGCTGAGCAAGAAGATCAACGTCGACTTCGGCTACTTGAACCAGCACGGGTTCGTGCCGAATGCGCCGGACAGCAGCGACCACGTCCTGACCGCGGGGATCGCCGCTTCATTCTGATCGCACCGGGGGGAAGGCCACTGCAACGGTGGTTCCTTCCCCGACCGTGCTGGCAATATCGAGTTGGCCGTTGTGCCGCTCGACGATGTGTTTGACGATCGCCAGGCCAAGCCCGGTTCCGCCCGAGGCCCGGCTGCGACCCGGATCGGTGCGATAGAACCGCCGGGTCAGGTGCGGGAGATGTTCGGGCGCGATGCCCGGGCCGCGGTCTTCAACCCTTAGTTCCACCTTGCCTGCGGCGCTGCGGGCGATGCTGACCCGGACCGGCTGATCCGGCCCGCCGTATTTCAGCGCGTTGTCGATCAGGTTGCGCAGCAGCTGCTCCAGCTGCCCCTGATCGCCCAGGATCGCCAGGCCGTCACCCGCCTCGGCCAGTTCGACGCGTTCCTTTCCGCGCAGCGACTTGACCTCACCGACAACCCGGGCGGCCAGGCGGCCCAGATCAAGCTCCTCGCTCGGCCGGTCGTGCTTTTCCGCTTCGACGTGGCTCAGCGTCATCAGATCCTCGACCAGCATCTGCATCCGCTGCGCCTCGCGCTGGACGATACCCAGGAAGCGCTTGCTGGTCGGTTCGTCCACCCCGCCATCGGACAGCGTCTCGACATAGCCGCTGATCGCGGAAAGCGGCGTGCGCAGTTCGTGGCTGGCATTGGCGACAAAATCGGTATGGGCGCGGCTGACATCGGCTTCAGAGCTGCGGTCCGCCAGTTCGATTACCCAACGTTCCCCATCCAGGTTTCGCCGGGTCAGCTGCCACAGTGTCTTCGCGCCAGTGAACCCGGAAATCACCACCATCTCGCCGTCGCCCATCGCGCACAGCCGCATCGCATCGGGATGGCGCAGCGCAATCCGCGCGTCCTGACCCAGGATATGCTGCCCCAGCGCAGAGCGGGCGGCGGCGTTGGCATCGATGATCCGCGAGCCGTCGAGCACCAGCAGCGGCTGGCCAAGCGGCTCGATCGTTTCGTGAACCGCATCGCGCGAAACCACCGCGGCATCGATCCGTTCGGGCGGGGTTTCCGGTTCGGGCGAGGTCAGCCACAGGGTCCCGATCCACAGCACCACTATGGCCAGCACCAGCCACCAGCTGGCGCCGGCAATCAACATGCCGCCACCGGCGACAAGCGCCAGGATCAGGCCGGGAATCGGAAAGGAGCGGGAGATCGGCATGGGATTGGCGCTAGCTAGAAGATGCGGCGCTGCCTGCCAAATGTTTCAGCACGGTGACTGGTGACCCCTACGGGAATCGAACCCGTGTTTCAGCCGTGAGAGGGCCGCGTCCTGACCGCTAGACGAAGGGGCCGAAAGAAAAATGCCCACGGCGCGGCGGATGGTGACCCCTACGGGAATCGAACCCGTGTTTCA
>JBJTMC010000047.1:0-3920 GCA_046063325.1 Novosphingobium sp. | reverse complement strand
GTTGACGGATGTACTTGGCATTGTGGCTGATCAGTCGGTGCCGCTTGCCAACCGCACCGTGCTTGATCTTGCCGGTTGCGGTGAGCTTGAAGCGCTTCTTGACGCCGCTCTTCGTCTTGAGCTTGGGCATTTTCGTCTCCTGTTCTGAGACACGTCCGATCTGCCGTGGCAGCCCTTGATGGCCAGGCCGATCATTGATTCCGTGTCAATGAAGGGCGCGCCCCTAACGGGGAATCAGGCGAAAGGCAAGCGATTCACGCCTCGCGGAGCCCGGTAAACTGCGCCGCGCCGGTTTCGGCCAACCAGCGGCGAAAGTCGCCGTGCGGAATCGGCACCGACCCGGCGGGAAGGGGCTGGTTGAACCGGTAGGCCTGGGCCGGGCCGCCCTGGGCCAGGTCGATCGCCTGACGCAGATAGAGCGAGGCGTGGGGCGCAGCCGGATCGAAATCCTCATAGGCGTCCATCCGGGCAAGGTCGGCGGCGGAAAAGTGCGCCCGCGCGATATAGCTGCGGCCCTGAACCGGCCCGTCGCCGGGCAGCAGCGCCGGAAACCAGCCGGTGGCATCGGGCACGGCGTAAAGCGCGCCTGCGGCCGTGGCGGGCCCTTCCGGGGCGAGCAGCGCGTGGATCGCCTGGGCAACCGGATTGTCCGACCCGTCAAGCAGGGTGCCGTAGAAGAAGAACCGCATGGTCCCTATCTGGCGAGATCGAGCGCGATCTCCAACAGCTTTTCCGGCTGATCGCCCATCACGTTGTGCCCGCCGCCCACTTCGTGCAGCTCCCACCTGGGATCGCCCTTCACGTGATCGCGAAAGCGCGGGAAGGGGCTAGGCTGCCATTCGCTGGCGAAGATGTAGACATGGCGCGGGATCTTGGCCTCCTCGCCGGTCAGGTGCACCGCTTCGGTCAGGGTCAGCAGCGGGTGGCGGCCATAGTGCGGGTCTGCCAGCAGAGCCTCCCCGCCGATCGGGGCGACCAGGCCGGGGGTGTGCTTCTGCGTGTCGATGTACCAGCGGTGCTCGTAATCGCCGGTGATGTCCCACAGCGACTGGCCGTCTTCGGGCAGGAAGGCGTCGATGTAGCACAGCGCATCGATCCGCGCGCCAAGCTGCGCCGCTACGCCGGTGATCACCATCCCGCCATAGGAATGGCCGCACAGCACGAACCGGTCGAACCCTGCGGCCGCGATCTGGCCCAGCACGTCGTTGATGTGGGTCGACAAGTCGATCGCCGGATTGAGCCCGTCCTTGCGGGTGCCCAGCCCCGCCAGCTGCGCCACCACCACCCGGTGGCCGCGCTGCTGCAGTTCGGCCGCCAGCCGGTCATAGGACCAGCCGCCGCCCCAGGCCCCGTGAACCAGGACATAGTCAGCCATCGTGCTCTCCCACTTCGTCATCCCGGACTTGATCCGGGATCGCTGGAGGTCTCAACCTGCGCCTGCGACAAACCGGCCGCGGTCCCGGATCAGGTCCGGGACGGCGGCTGGTTCTGGTGCTTCGCGTTGTATTCGCCGATCCATTCCAGGGTCTTGGTCATCCCCCCGAACGGATAGAAATGCAGCCGGACCCGGCCGTGTTCGTCGCCCAGGCCCTTGGCGAAGGCGCCCACCAGCTTGTCCGGGCCGGCACTGCCGAGCAGGTTGGTGACCGAGATGCCGTATTTCTTGAGTACCGAGGTTGATGCGCCGACCCCGCAGCGCGCGGCATAGGCCAGCAGCCGCTTGATCCCGGCCGGCCCCGGCACGCCCATCCGCACCGGGCATTCGATCCCGCGCGCGCGCAGGTTCTTGAGCCAGGCCAGGCAGGCATCGGGATCGAAGCTGAACTGGGTGACGATCAGCGGCGCCATGCCGCGCGCCTCGATCTCGCCGACCTTGGCTTCCAGCACTGCCCAGCACTGGGCCTCGGTCATGTTGGGGTGGCCTTCGGGGTGGCCGCCGATCCCGATCGCCTTGATGCCCGAGCGTTCGAACGCGCCGGTGGCGATCAGCGCGGAGGTATCCCAATAGGGGCCTTCCGGTTCGGGCGGATCGCCCGCCACGATAAAGCAGCGCTGCACCTCGGCCTGTTCGACCACGGCGCGCAGATAGCCTTCGAAATCGTCTTCGGAGCGGATCCGCCGGGCCGAAAAATGCGGCATCGGCTCGAACCCCAGTTCGCGCACCGCGACCGTCGCCGCAACCCGCGCCGCCAGCTCCTCGCCGGGCAGATAGGTGATCGCGATCGGGGTCTCGGCCGGGATCAGGGGTGCTGCATCGCGCAGCGACCCCTCATCCTTGGCGGTCATTTCCAGGCTGAACCCGTCGGTGATCCGGGCGGGAGCCTTGTCCCAGTTGGGATGGATCAGTTCCGATGCCTTGACCATGGCCTGCTTCTCCCCCCGGCCGATCACAAACCCTGCGAACGCCAGCCTTCCTGGTAGGTTTCGCGCGCCACCCGGCTGTAGGGCACCGGGCTGACGATCGCGCGGACTTCCAGCTGCTTGTGCGGCTCGACCGTGGACTTCTTCGTCCCGCCGTTCTCTTCGCCCCAGACCACGCGCAGTTCGGTTCCTTCGGGCACGTCGTGATCGACCGTGGCGAGCGACAGCGCCTGCTTCTCGTTGTAGGAATAGCCGGTGAACATCGACAGGCCGACCGTCTTGCCGCCCGCATCGACCACGCGGTCGTAGTTGGAGCTGGCATAGTTCGCCAGCGGCACGTCGAAGAACTTGTACTGGTCGCCGTCCGGGTTGAACAGGCTAGCCATGATCTTGGCCATGTCCTCGGGGTGCCAGGCCAGGGTCACCTTCTTGCGCTGCGTGGCCGGATCGACCTGCTCCAGCGCCTCGCGGCCATGGAAATCGTGGTCGAACTTGACGAAGTTGCCGTAACCCAGCTCCCACGGGTTGAGGTAGTAGTCTTCGATGTTCTCGGACACGAACGAGCCGCCGATCGAACCGGTCGCCTCATAGCTGTCGGCGCCGAGCCATTCGCGGAAGCCCTTGAGCTTGTCGCCGGTGTAGATCGCCGGGAGTGGGCTCGGGATCCAGCCCGATTCGAGCGTGTTCGAGGGATAGGCGCGGCTGCCGCAGGGGATCAGGCCGAATTCCTTGCCCGCTTCGAGGATCGCGGCGCGGATTTCTTCCTGTTCCTCATAAGGACCCCAGATTTCGAGACCCGGCGCGCCCGACATGCCGTGGCGCAGGGTGCGAACCTTGCGACCGGCGATGTTCATCTCGCTCATGTTGAAGAACTTGAGCTGTTCGAGCGGCCCGCCGTGGAGCTTTTCGATCACGTTCCAGGCCTGCGGGCCCTGGATCTGAAAGCGCCATTCCTTGCGGGTGACGGGCTTGCCCATCGGCCGCATCGGCGAGCGATCGTCAAGGATCACCTCGCAGTCATAGCCCCCGGTCGCGGCGTGATAGCGCAGCCAGTTGCTGGCCGGCGCGCGCCCGACGTAGGTGAAACTTTCCTCTTCTTCCCAGAAGATGATCCCATCGCCGATCACGTGGCCATAGGGCGTGGTCGGGACGTACTGCTTGGCCTTGTTGACCGACCAGCCCTTCGAGCTGTTGATCATCGTGTCGGACAGCAGCTTGCCCGCATCGCGCCCACGCAGATAGAGGTTGACCATGTGGTGCGACTGGTCAAACAGCACCGCGCTGTGCTGCCAGGCCCACTGTTCGCTGCGCCAATTGGAGAATTCCGGCGCGACGACAGGATAGACATAGGCGCCCAGTTGCGAGTTGCGCAGCATCGAAACGATGTTGCCCTGGGAGTTCAAAAGCTGTTCGAGATTGGCAGCCGCCATGGCCCTCTCCTCCAATGTTGAATTTTGTATGCACTGCATACTATATTCTGTAGGGAGTGCAAACGAAAAGGCGGCGGCCGGATCGGCGCCGATCGCTTAGGGAGAGATTGCAATGTCCGATGCCCAGAT
>JBJTMC010000264.1:0-4202 GCA_046063325.1 Novosphingobium sp. | reverse complement strand
GCCCGCTCGATCTTTCGCCGATGGTGCTGATCATCGGCCTGACCCTCCTCCAGCGAATCCTGGTCCAGGCGGCCAGTCAGGGACTGCAATGACAGCTGAAATCATCGACGGAAAAGCCTTTGCCGCGGGTCTGCGCGGCCGCATCGCCGAATTTGCCGCCACGTTCGAACAAAGCGCCGGGCGCAAGGCCGGGCTGGCCGTGGTGCTGGTGGGCGAAGATCCCGCCAGCCGGGTCTATGTCGCCTCCAAGGGCAAGGCCACGCTCGAATGCGGAATGAACAGCTACGAATTCAAACTGCCCGAAGATACCACCCAGGAAGCCCTGATCGCTGTGGTTGACAAGCTCAACGCCGATCCTGCGGTTGACGGGATCCTGGTCCAGTTGCCTTTACCCGGCCACCTTGATGAACAGGCGGTGGTCGCCCGGATCAGCCCGGACAAGGACGTCGACGGCCTGACCCCGATCAGCACCGGCCGCCTTGCGCTGGGCCTGCCCGGGCTGGTGCCGTGCACCCCGCTGGGCTCGCTGATGCTGCTCAAGGACCGGCTCGGCTCGCTTTCGGGCCTCGATGCCGTGGTGATCGGCCGTTCGATCCTGGTCGGCAAACCGATGGCGCAGCTGCTGCTGGCCGAGAATTGCACCGTCACGATCGCCCACAGCCGCACCCGCGATCTGGCGCAAGTGGTCCGCCGCGCCGATATCGTGGTCGCCGCGGTCGGCCGTCCGCAGATGGTCAAGGGAGACTGGATCAAGCCGGGCGCAACCGTGATCGATGTCGGGATCAACCGCCTGCCCCCCGAAGAAGGGGCCAGCAAGGGTCGCCTGGTCGGCGACGTGGACTACGCCGAAGCCCTGCAAGTGGCGGCGGCGGTCACGCCGGTTCCCGGCGGCGTCGGGCCGATGACCATCGCCGTGCTGCTGCGCAACGCGCTGGTCGCGGCCCATCGCAACGCCGGGGTGGCGCTGGCCGAAGGGGCGCTGTAACACTCGGGCCATGAAGCGCATGATTCTCTGGGGGCTTGCGTTTTCGCTTGCTTCCACGCCTGCCCTGTCCCGCGATCGCCGTGAAAGCGACGGGCAGGGCTATGCCAACCCCAGCGCGGTCGTGGCCGCCGAAATCGCCTTTGCCCGGCTCGCCCAGGAAAAGGGCCAGTGGACCGCGTTTCGCACCACCGCAACCAAGGACGCGGTGATGTTCGTGCCGCAGATGGCCTATGCGCAGGACTTCCTGAAGGACAAGCCGGACCCGGCCCAGGCGGTCAAGTGGCAGCCGCACCAGGTGTGGTCGAGCTGCGACGGATCGCTGGGTATCACCCGCGGCGCCTGGCAACGCGCCGACGGTACCAGCGGCTATTTCACGACCGTGTGGCAACG
Source organism: Novosphingobium sp. (assembly GCA_046063325.1). Taxonomy (GTDB): domain Bacteria; phylum Pseudomonadota; class Alphaproteobacteria; order Sphingomonadales; family Sphingomonadaceae; genus Novosphingobium. The sequence goes on along the minus strand of JBJTMC010000264.1, from coordinate 2,827 downwards.
CCAGAAGAAGGGCGACTACAAGTGGGTGCTCGATCAGGGTGAGGATCTGCCGATGCCGCTTGACGCGCCCGACATGGTGGTCGCCAAGGTGGCGGATTGTCCGGCCGGATACCGGCCCGGCAAGGCCCCGCGGCCAAAGGACTTCAAGGGCAAGCTTCCGGCACTCGATCTGGTGCACCGCACCGGTCAGTCGCTTGACGGCACGCTGGACTGGGACGTTACCGTAACCTCGCAGGGCGCGCGCCGCTTCGTCGTCACGATGCAGGCGGACGGCAAGCGGGTAACCGTGCAGGATCTGCAGGTGGAAGCGCCGCCGGCCGCGTGATGCTCGATCTGTTCCTCTCTGCTTTCATCACCCTGTTCGTGGTGATCGATCCGCCCGGCTGCGCCCCGATCTATGCCGGGCTGGTCAAGGGCGCGACCAGCCGTCAGGCGGTGAACATGGCGGTGCGCGCCTGCGTTATCGCCACGCTGATCCTGCTGGTTTTCGCACTGTTCGGCGAAGACCTGCTGGGCGCGCTGCATATCGAACTCAACTCGTTCCGGATCGCCGGCGGGATCATGCTGTTCGTGATCGCGATGGACATGGTGTTCGAAAAACGCACCCAGCGGCGCGAGGAACGGGCCGAGAAGATCCGTGCCGAACATGCCCAGACGCCTGAGGTGGAGGACGTCTCGGTCTTCCCGATGGCCATGCCGATGATTGCCGGTCCCGGCTCGATCGCCACGATCATGCTGCTGACCTCGCGCGCCCAGGGGACCGAACAGACCCTGATCGTGCTGTCCGCCTTGCTGGCGGTCATGGTCCTGACCCTGGCGGCGCTGGCGGCGGCGGGCCCGCTGATGAAACTGCTCGGCCACCGGGTCGAGGCGGTGATCACCCGCCTGCTCGGCGTGCTACTGGCCGCGCTTGCGGCGCAATATGTGGTCGATGGCGTAAAGGCGGTACTGGCATGAAGGTGATTGCGACGACGCTTGCGGTGCTGCTGGTGGCGGGCTGCTCGGGCGGGAAAAGCGCCGATGCATTGGCAACCGAAACCGCCGATGCCGCCGCAACCACCAGCGCCAAGCCGACTGAAAAGCCAAGCGACAAGCCGCTTACCGCGGAGTCCTGCATCGAGGACAACAAGGGCCTGGGAACCGGGATTCGCGGCGAGAACACCAAGACCTGCCTTGTCGACGCTTGCGATCAGGGCGACAAGAAATCGTGCGATATGGCAAAATCGTTCGGCGGTGCGGATGGTCTCGACGGTGCGGGAGAGCAGGCGCCGGAAGAAGATCCCGACCAGTAGGCCTGTGTTATTGCAGGGTAACCTTGGGATCGTCGCTATCGCGGCGGCCGAAGAACTGCATCAGCTGGACCAGCAGTTCGCAGCGCTCGGCCAGGCTCGATGCCTCGAGCAGCGCCTGCTTTGATGCGATGTCGAACGGGACGATCTGGCTGGTCCCGTCGATCAGCGATTCGTCATCCAGCCGGGTGACGGCCTCCCAATCCACGGAATAGCCCTGTGCGGTGGCAAAGCGCCGCGCTTCGCGCTCGAACCCGGCGCGTTCGACCGGAGACAGCGCGGGCAGCGCCTCGTCATCCAGCAGCTCCGCTTCGATCTGGCGGAACGGGGTGGCCGCATCCAGCTCGCGTAGCACGCGAAACCGGGCTTCGCCTTCCAGCACCAGGTTGAAGCGGCCGTCATCCAGCGCCTCGACCTCGCCGATCTTGCCCAGGCAACCGATCTGGTAGAGCGGCGCGCCTTCCTCGGCCCGGACCGGCTGGATCATCCCAATCCGCCGGTCGCGCGCCAGCGCATCCTTGACCAGCGCGCGGTAGCGCGGCTCGAAGATGTGCAGCGGCAGTTGCAATCCCGGGAACAGGATCGCGCCGGGCAGGGGGAAGATCAAGATCCGCATCGCCGCGCTGCGGCCCTAGCCGAACAGCAGCAGCGAAAGGCGGCGGCGTTGCGCCGCGACCCACGGATCTTCCAGGCCCACCGCTTCGAAAATCTTGAGCAGGGTGGCCTTGGCCGCGCCGTCGTTCCATTCGCGGTCCCCCGCGATCATGCCCAGCAGCACGTCGGCGGCAATATCGCGGTCGCCCGCGGCAAAGGCGGCCTCGGCATAGGCCAGCTGGGCATCGGGATTGTCGGGCGTGGCGGCGTCGCGCAGCGCGGCCAGCTCACCGTCATCGGGCCGGTTGGCGGCCAGTTCCAGCGCGGTGCGCGCCCGGGCGACTTCCGGGTCGGCGGCCAGTTCAGCGGGCAGCGCGTCGAGCACGCCCCGCGCCTGATCGACCTCGCCCAGCGCAGCCATCGCCCGGATCAGTCCGCCATAGGCCGCGCCGCTGGCCGGATCGATCTCGACGATCTGGGCAAAGATCGCAGCGGCCCGCTCCCCGTCGCCGCCGATCAGGGCATCCTCGCCCATCGCCAGCAGCGGGGTGATGTCCTGCGCGGGCGCGTCTCCGGCCTGGATCGGCAGCTTGGCCAGCAGCTGGTCCAGCGTGGTCTTGAGCTGCGATTCGGTCCGCGCATTGGTCAGGTCGGCCACCGGCTGGCCCTGGAAGATCGCGTAGACCGTTGGGATCGTGCGGACCTGGAACTGGCTGGCGATGAAGCCTTCCTCATCGACATTGACCTTGGCCAGAAGCACGCCCTTGTCGGCATAGTCCGCTGCGACCTTTTCTAGCACCGGCGACAGCGCCTTGCACGGACCGCACCATTCGGCCCAGAAATCGAGGATGACGAGCGCATCCATCGAAGGTTCGACCACGGTCTTGCGGAACCGGTCGACCGCCTTCTGCTCCTCGAGGTTGAGGCCCATGCTTGCCACGAAA
>JBJTMC010000263.1:0-5401 GCA_046063325.1 Novosphingobium sp. | reverse complement strand
CCCGGCAAACTGACCAGGAAAGCCCGCATCCCCGATGGACCAGAGCGATGCGACCCGCCTGCTCCTCGTCGATGACGAGCGATCCCTGCGCGAACCCCTGGCCGAGTATCTTGCTCGCCAGGGGTTCGTCGTAACCCAGGCCGCAAGCGCGGCCGAAGCGCGTACCCGGCTGCGCGAGGAAGCGCCCGATCTGGTCCTGCTCGACATCATGATGCCGGGCGAGGACGGGCTTTCACTGTGCCGCCACCTGGCCGAGACGCAGGCGATCCCGACCATTCTCCTGACCGCCCGTGGCGAAGCGACCGACCGGATCGTCGGTCTTGAAATCGGCGCCGATGACTATGTCACCAAGCCGTTCGAGCCGCGCGAACTGGTTGCCCGGATCCGGTCGGTGCTGCGCCGCGCCAGCAAGGGCGGCCCGGCCCAGCCCGATGACGAACTGTTCGAATTCGAAGGCTGGCGGCTCGATCCGCTGAAACGACGCCTGACCGATCCCGAAGGCGCGCTGGTCAGCATCTCCTCGGTCGAGTTCCGTCTCTTGCTGGCCTTCGTCGAGCATCCCCGCCAGGTGCTGGATCGCGATCGCCTGCTCGACATGGTCCAGAACCGCGAAGCGCATCTGTTCGATCGCGCCGTCGACAACCAGGTTAGCCGCCTGCGCCGCAAGATCGAGGTCGACAGCCGCAATCCGACCTTGATCCAGACCGTCTGGGGCGGCGGCTACATGCTGGCCGCCGACGTGCGCCGCATCCAGGTTTCCGCGAGCGGGTGATGCGCCGGATCGTGGGGCAATTCTGGCCGCGCAGCCTGCAGGGACAGCTGTTGCTGGCGATCGCGTTGGCCCTGCTCCTGGCCCAGGGAATCAGCGCCGCCCTGCTCTACCGCGCCCAGGCCGACCGGCGCGAGGCGGCTCTGGTCCACACCGCGGCGATGCGCCTTTTCGCCGCCCTGCGCGAAGATGGGCTGATCCTGTCGGCCGGTCCGCACGACCGGATGCCTGGCGGCCGGGAACGGTCGATCCAGGTCGAACGCCAGCCGCAAACGCCGCTGCTCGCCGGTGACCAGCGGCTTGACCGCGCCGAGCACGAACTGCGCGAAATTTTTGCGGATCAGGATTTCAAGGTTGGCCAGGTCGTGGTGACGAGCCGTGCGCTGATCGATGAGCCGCGCCTGGTTGACCGGATGCGTCACCGCGCCCGGGTTCTGGGCGAGCATGCCCCGCCGCCGCCGGATCACCTGATGGTCGCAGCGATCGAGATGCCGCAAAGCCGCCAATGGCTGGTGGTGCGCATTCCGGTGCCCCAGGGCGAGCGCGCGCTGCTGGTCTCGCTGTTGGGGCAGACCCTGCTGCTCTACGGCTTGCTGGTCGGCGCGATTGCGCTGATCGTCGGGCGCATCACCCGTCCGCTGGCGGAGCTGACCGGACGCCTGGAAAAGTTCGCGGCCCGCCGCGACATCGCCGGTCAGCTCGAACCGCAGGGGCCCGACGATGTCCGGCGCCTGATCGTCGCGCACAACGCGATGGAAGACCGCATTGCCGCGCTGCTCGATGAAAAGGACGTGATGCTGGGCGCGATCGGGCATGACCTGAAGACCCCGCTGTCCGCGCTTAGGGTGCGGATCGAAAGCGTCAGCGACGAAGCCGAACGCGGCAAGATGGCCGCGACGATCGAAGACATCACCCACAGTCTCGACGACATCCTGAGCCTGGCCCGGGTCGGACGGCCGAGCGATCCGCTTGAACCCGCCGAGCTAAATGCCCTGGTCGGCCAGGTCGCCGAAGAGTTCGAAGACATGGGCGAACCGGTCAGCTTCGAGCCGACCGAGCGGCTGGTCCTGCCGCTGCGCGCCACCTGGCTGCGCCGCGCGATCCGCAACCTGGTGGTCAACGCGCTGCGCTATGGCACCTCGGCGCGGATCGGCATTGCCCGGCTGGACGGCGCCGTCGCAATTTCGATCGACGATCAGGGCCCGGGCATCGCCGAGGACCAGATCGAGGCCATGCTCCAGCCCTTCACCCGCGGCGAACCATCGCGCAACAGCGCAACCGGCGGCGCCGGCCTGGGGCTGACTCTGGCCCGCGCGATCGCCGATCAGCACGGCGGGGATCTGCGCCTGGCCAACCGCCGCGACGCGGCCGGGGCGATCATCGGCCTTTCGGCTACGCTTACCTTGCCGCTTACCTGACCTTCGCCAACGCGGCCGAAAGTTCCGCACCGCGCGCCTCTTTCAGCATGCCGCACGAACGCACCCGTTCGATCGTCCGCTCCAGTTCGAGCGCACCGGTTTTGCCCGCCAACTTGGGACGCAGCAGCGCCGCAATCTCGTCAGCACGCCCGGTCGAGCAGAAGCCTCCAACCAGCCCAGGCAGCCGCGACGAGACGAAGATTCCGCCGCCCGAAGCCAGTTCGGCGAAATGGGCCTTGAGCCACACGAACCCGAGATCGCGCGTTCCGCGCGACCGGATCACGCTGCTGACGATCCCCAGGCGTTCGTTATTGCGCAGCCGCGGATCGGCAAATTCATCCAGCGCCCAGCGCGCAATCTCTTCCTTGCCCGATGATCCCAGCGCGCCAAGCGCGGCAGGGCGGAACAAGGGATCCTGCGAGGCGAGCGCCGCATTGGCAAGCTGTCTTGCGACCGGCAACCCGCCCTCATCGACCAGAACATCGAAAGCCGAATCGAACCACGACGGATCGAGCGCCGCGGCATCTCCGGCCAGATAGGCCCGCGCCGCGTCGCCCAATTGCTTGCGCAGCGCCGGGTCTTGCGCGGTCACTGCCATCCGGCCGACCGCCGCGATCCGCGCCTGCGAACGTTCGGGCGCGTCCTTGGCATAGGTCCCGGCGCGCGGGTTGAAGCCCATCGCCTTGACCTGCGGGGCGAAAATCTCGCGGACCAGGCGGCGGTAGCCGTCCTCGCCTGCCTTATTCAGCATGCCCGCATTGTAGAACCAGTCGAGCGAGCCGATCCCCGCCTGGCTGGCATAGCTGTCCTTGTTGCGGGCCAGGTTCTGCGCCGCCGCGACCAGCTGGGCCGGTGCCGCGCGCCCGGCCAGGAAACTTGCGTAGAGCGAATCGTCGAGCGCCAAGGCCTCACCCCCGGGGAGCCGGTCGGCCTGGGCAATCAGCGCATCCCATTCGCGGGTCGGCAATTCGAACCGGTAATAGCCGGTCCCCCCGGCGTTGGGCACGATCGTGCCCTTGCCGCGGATCGCAACTGTCCCGGTCTGCCGATCGAGCAACTGGCACTGCTGCTTGCCCTGGGTCATGCGCACGCACAGCGGAATGCCCCAGCGGGTTGCCGCTGGCTGCGTGCCGAGCCGGGCGAAGCGGCTTTGCGTCACGCTGTAGCGGCCCTTCCCGTCGGCCGCGAAAGTCACCAGCGGCACGCCCTGCTGGTCGGTAAAGCTTTGCATCGCGGGCAGGATACGCGGATCGCCCGAGGCTTCTGCCATCGCGCCAAAGAAATCGGCGCTGGTGGCGTTGCCGTATTTGTGTGCCGCCATGTAACGGCGCACCCCATCGCGGAACTTCGCATCGCCCATATAACCCGCGATCATCGCCACCACGTGTCCGCCCTTGCCATAGGTGATCGTGTCAAAGGCTTCGTCGATCTGGGCGTTGGTCGGGATCGGCTGGTGGATTGCGCGGCCTGCAACCAGCGCATCGGTGTTCATCGCGCCAAATCCTTCGGCCAGCGCGCCCGCGCGGATGTTCAGGCTGGGGCGCCATTCATCACCGATCCGAAAGCCCATCCAGTTGGCGAAGCTTTCGTTGAGCCAGATATCGTCCCACCACGCCGGTGTAACCAGATCGCCGAACCACTGGTGCGACAGTTCGTGGCTGACAACCATGCCGAAGGTCCGCTTTTGCGCGGTGCTGGCATGGGCATTCAGGATCAGGATCGGGTCCGCGTAAAGATCGGCGCCCGCGTTCTCCATCGCCCCGGGCAGGATCGGCGTGGTGATCTGATCGAGCTTGGGATAGGGAAAGGCCTGCCCGAAATAGCCTTCAAGGTGCCGCAAGATCCCCTTGGTGCCGTCCAGCGCGAAGGTCATCTGCCCGGCGTTCTGGCGGGTCGTGACGATCCGCAGCGGCAGCGGGGTCTTGCGCTGCGGACTGGGCGGGACGGTTCCTTCCAGCACCGCGAAGGGTCCGACCATCATCGCCACCAGATAGGTCGGCAGCGGCAGGGTTGGGGCAAAGCGATGGACTTCCAGACCGTTCTCGATCGTCTTCGCCACTTCGGGCGCGTTGCTGACCGCGACTTGCCCGGGTTTGGTCCGCAGGGTCACGGTGAACGGCACCTTGAAGCCGGGTTCGTCGAAACCCGGGAAAGCCGCACGCGCGTCGATCGATTCGAACTGGGTCCAGCTGTACCAGTCCTCCCCGACCTTGACCCGGAACATCCCCGCCGGACCGCCCTGGAACGGCGCATCGTAGTCGAACAACAAGGTCACCGGTCCGGCCGGCAGGGCGCTGTCAAAGACCAGCCGGGATACCCCGGTGGGATCAAGCTCGAAATAACGTGCCGCGAATCGCTGGCCGTTCACCACCGCCACCGCGCCGGTCATGGCCAGGTCGCGGCCGTGCAGATCGATGAAACGGGCAGGCCGCGCCAGCACCGCGTCGATCTCGACATGGCCGGAAAAGCGTTCCTTGTCGGGGTTGACCATCAGGTCGAGCCGATAGGCCGTGGGCCGTACCGCGTCGGTCAGCTTGCCCGGCGGAACCGGGGCGAGCGCGCGCGCCGCCTGGGCCGCGGCATCGGCAGCGGGTTCGGCGGCGGAAACGGTGGAAGCAAGGGAAAGCGAGACGAGAGAAGCGGCAAGCAGCAGCGAACGCATGAATACTCCGAAGGCGACCTTAGTTTGGTTGCTCCAGAAACCAGTTGCACCGGCAAATCAAGGCTCCTGCTCGACCAAACGCCGTGCCGGGCCGACCAGCGTCAGCGCAGCAGTCCGCCCAACAGGCCGCGCGCGAACCGGCCAAGCATCGCCCCGCCCAGCGCGGTGCCGATCGCTCCAGCGGCGGCGCTGGCGGCGGACGCCATTGGCGAGCCCGCGGCCTTGCGCCCGCTCATCCGGCGCGCCACCATGGTCCCTGCCGAGGCAGCGGCCGCACCAAACGCCGCCTTGCCGGCCCTTTCCCACATGCTGGGGGTAGCGCGGGGCTGGGCACGCTGCACCTCAACGCCCTGCCGTTCGACCACTTCGGCGGCAGCGGCAGCATCGTGCGCTTTCTGCGCCAGGACTTCAGCTGCACTCTCGCGGTTGACCGCAGTGTCGTACTTGCCGTCAAACGGGCTGATCGACTGGATGATCGCCCGCTCCTTGGGGGTGATCGGCCCGATCCGCGAATGCGGCGGGGCGATCAGGGTCCGCTGGACCACGCTGGGC
>JBJTMC010000262.1:0-2598 GCA_046063325.1 Novosphingobium sp. | reverse complement strand
TTCTCGTAAAGCAGCGGTATATCGAACACGATCAGCGGCGCGTCGGCATGGTCGGCGAGGAACGCGCGGCGCATCTCTGCCACTTCGGGATGGACGATCGCTTCAAGCACTTTGAGCGCGGCGGGATTGCCGAACACCGCGGCACCCAGTTTCTGCCGGTCGACTCCTTGCGGGCCGGTCGTGCCAGGGAAAGCGCGCTCGATCGGTCCAAGGCAGGCCCCGCCCGGTCCTTGCAATTCGTGCACCGCGGCGTCGGCATCGAATACCGGCACGCCGAGCCCGCGAAACATCGCCGCAACCGCGCTCTTGCCCATGCCGATCGAGCCGGTCAGGCCGAGGATGAACGGCCTCCCGCTCACCGGGTCAGCAGCCCGCGCAATTCCGCATCGCCATCCTTGGGCGGCTCGGCCCCGTAGAAGCGGCGGAACGCCTCGCATGCCTGGCCGACCAGCATTTCCAGCCCATCGTGGGTCCGCAGCCCCCGCGCAGCGGCGGCGCGCAACAATGGCGTCTGGTGCGGGTGGGTGATGATGTCATAGACAATTCCATCGCTGCGCAGGCCGTCCACCGCAAGCGGCAGGGGCGGCATGCCCCCCATCCCCAGCGAACTGGCGTTGGCGACCAGCCGACTTTCCGCCGCAAGCGCATCAGCGCGGTCCCACCCCGCATCGGTCACTTCGCAGCCAATCAGAGTTGCGGCAATGTCATCGAGCAGGCGGCGGGTTCCTTCGGGGCTGCGGTTGACCACCGCGATCTTGCGCGCGCCAAGCTGAACCAGCCCGGCGATCACCGCCGCGGCGGCACCGCCCGCACCCAGCACGGTAACCTGCTCGCCCGACAGATCGAGTCCGGCCAGCGGCTCGAGGAACCCGGGCAGGTCGGTGTTCTCGCCGGTCAGCGTTCCGTCGTCCTCGACGATCACGGTGTTGACCGCGCCCAGTGCCCTGGCCGCGGCGGTGTGGTGATCGACCAGATCGAAGCAGGCGCGCTTGTGCGGCATGGTTGCCTGGATCCCGGCAAAGCCGAGCGCGACCATGCCCCGAAAGGCGCGGGCCACTTCGCCAGGACGCACCGGCAGGCGCACGTAATGCCCGTCGATCCCAAGCCGTCGCAGCCAGAATTCATGGATCACCGGCGATTTCGATTGCGCGACCGGCCAGCCGATCAGGCCTGCGAGCAGTGGCAGCGGCCGATCCTGGCGGCCCGCGCTCATGCCGGCAGCTCCCCGGCGGCGCGCAGCGCGCCCAGCACGGCCAGCAGCGGCATGCCCAGCACGGTGAAATGATCGCCTTCGATGGTATCGAACAATTGCACCCCCAACGCCTCGATCCGGAACACTCCGACGCAGCCCGCCACGGCGGGCCATTCGCGCGCCAGATAGGCGGCAATGAACGCGTCGGAAAGGGGGCGCACGGCAAGCCTGGCCAGCGCGGCGTGGCTCCAGATCACCGCGCCATCCCGGGCCAGCGCGGCGGCCGAATGCAGCTCCATCGTCTTGCCGGAAAAGAAGCGCAGATGGGCGGCGGCTTCATCCCGGTCGCGCGGCTTGTCGAACCGCCGTCCTTCGACGCAAACCAGCGAATCGCTTCCCAGCACAAGCGCACCGGCCCGGCCCGGGGCAACGGCCAGGGCCTTGGCCTCGGCCAGCGCCCGGGCCACTTCGGCGGACGGGGCACCAGCCAGCGATGCTTCCAAGGCCCGCTCGTCGAGATGCGCGGGCACGGCTTGGTAGGCAACGCCGGCGGCATCGAGCATCGCCCGCCGCGAGGCGCTTTGCGAGGCGAGGATCAGGCTCATTCCGCGGCAGCTTCCCGCGCGGCCTGAAACTCGTTGTAGAGGTTGATGATCGCCGCCGCGGCTTCCTCGATCGAGCGGCGGGTCACGTCGATCACCGGCCAGCCGTTGTCGGCAAACATCCGCCGGGCATATTGCACTTCGCGGCCTACCCGTTCGGCATCGACATAGGCGGTCTCGGGCGCCTGGTTGAGCGACAGCAGCCGGTTGCGCCGCACCTGGACCAGCCGGTCGGGCGCAGTGGTCAGTCCGACCACCAGCGGGTGCCGCAGCGCGAACAGCGCCGGAGGCGGAGGGCTTTCGACCACGATCGGAATGTTGGCGACCTTGTAGCCGCGGTTGGCGAGGTAGATGCTGGTCGGGGTCTTGGAACTGCGTGAAACCCCGGCAAGCACGATATCGGCCGCTTCCCAGTTTTCCCAGCCGACCCCATCGTCGTGAGCAATGGTGTAGTGGATTGCGTCGACCCGTTTGAAATAGGCCTCGTCCATCGCGTGCTGGCTGCCGGGCCGGGCCCGGGGGTGCTGGCCAAGCGCGGCCTCGAGCGCCTCGACCGCGGCATCGAGCACCGGCACCACCGGCAGACCGAGCGCCCGGCAGCGCTCTTCCAGCTTCACCCGGATCTCGGCATTGGCAAGGGTAAAGAACACCAGCCCGGGGTTTGAGCCGATCTCGGTCATGATCCGGTCGAGGTGCTGCTGCGAGCGGACCATCGGCCAGAAGTGGCGGATCACCTCGCTGCCTTCGAACTGGGCCAGCGCGGCCTTGGCCAACATTTCCAGCGTCTCGCCGGTCGAATCCGAC
>JBJTMC010000261.1:0-17746 GCA_046063325.1 Novosphingobium sp. | reverse complement strand
TCGGATTGAGCAGGCGGGTTTCGATCACGCTTGCACCTGCGCGCTCAGCACGCGGCGCGAGGCGCGAAAGTCTTGCACGGTCGGTATCGCAAGCAATCAGCCGCCCGCGATTCTCCATTGCCGCAGCGAGAGCCAGGGTCTTGCCCCCGGCTCCGGCGCACAGATCGACAATCGTCTCGCCCGGCCGGGCCGCGACTGCCAGACACGCGATCTGGGAGCCGCCATCCTGCACTTCGATCAGGCCATGCTGATAGGCGGGCCACTGCTCGACCGCCGTTCCCGAGGGAAGACGAATGCCCTGCGGAGCGGCAAGTGGCTCGCCAGCCTCGGGCAAAGCAATCGTATCGCGGTCAGCGCGCAAAGTGTTCACCCGGATGTCGAGCGGCGCGCGGTCCAGCAAGGCCGCCGCTTGCGCTGCATCGATCCCGCTCTTGGCCAGGGCTGATTCGAGCCAGACCGGCGCGGTCCCGCCCTCGGCAACCGCCTCGCCTGTGGCAACGGGGACCGGGCCATGCCGCGAACCATCGAACAGGATCAGCAGGTCAGGATCGCCTTGCGCCAGCCGCAACATCGCGGCGCGGCCACTTTCCGGGACCGGACCGCATGCCCTTATGGCGCCATAAACCAGCTCGCGCACTGCGCGGCGGTCCTTGCTCCCGGCAAAACGGCGGGTGCGAAACCAGTCGGCAACGATGCGGTCGGCGCTTGCCCCACCGCTGTTCGCAGCGGCAATGACAGCGTCGACTATCTCAATCGCCGCCTGGACGCGCGCCTGCGGGGTCACAGCTTGTAGTTCGGCGCCTCGCGGGTGATCGTCACGTCGTGAACGTGGCTTTCCTTCAGCCCGGCATTCGTGATCCGCACGAACTGCGCGCGGGTGCGCAGATCATCGATAGTGGCGCTGCCGGTATAGCCCATCGCGGCCTTGATCCCGCCGACCAGCTGGTGGATCACATCCTTGGCCGGTCCCTTATAGGGCACCTGACCTTCGATCCCTTCGGGAACCAGCTTCATCTGGTCCTTGATGTCCTGCTGGAAATAACGGTCTGCGCTGCCGCGCGCCATCGCCCCGACGCTGCCCATGCCGCGATAGCTCTTGTAGGCGCGGCCCTGGTACAGGAAGGTTTCGCCCGGGGCTTCCTCGGTCCCGGCCAGCATTGATCCGACCATGATCGTGCTGGCCCCGGCGGCAAGCGCCTTGGCTGCATCGCCGCTGGTCCTCAGCCCGCCATCGGCGATGATCGGCACTCCGGCCTCGACCGCTGCGCGGGCGGCTTCCATCACCGCGGTCAGCTGCGGAACGCCAACCCCGGCGACGACGCGGGTGGTGCAGATCGAACCCGGTCCGATCCCGACCTTGACCCCATCGGCCCCGGCATCAATCAGTGCGCGGGTCGCCTCGTAGGTCGCGACATTGCCGGCGATGACCTGGGCAGAGTTGGAAATCTTCTTCACCCGCTCCACCGCGCGGGCAACGTCCTTGTTGTGGCCGTGGGCGGTATCAATGATCACCACGTCGCATTCCGCGCCGAGCAGCGCCTCGGTCCGTTCAAAGCCCTTGTCGCCCACGGTGGTCGCCGCAGCCACGCGCAGCCGGCCAGCCGCATCCTTGGTCGCGCTGGGATAGGTCACGGCCTTTTCCATGTCCTTCACGGTGATCAGCCCGGTGCAGCGGAAATCCTCATCCACCACCAGCAGCTTCTCGATCCGGCGCTGGTGGAGCAGCTTGCGGGCATCATCCTGGCTGACGCCGGGACGTACCGTGGCCAGGTTCTCATGGGTCATCAGCTCGCGCACCGGCTGCTTGGGATTGGCGGCAAAGCGCACGTCGCGGTTGGTGAGGATGCCGACCAGCTTGCCATTGGCCTCCACCACTGGAATCCCCGAAATCCGATTGGCGTCCATCATCGCCTGGGCCTCGCCCAGCGTAGCGTCGGGGCCGATCGTGATCGGATTGACCACCATGCCGCTTTCGAACCGCTTGACCGCGCGCACCGCAGCGACCTGTTCCTCGACCGTCAGGTTGCGGTGCAGAACCCCGATCCCGCCCAACTGGGCCATGACGATCGCCATGTCGGCCTCGGTCACGGTGTCCATCGCCGAGGAAATCACCGGAATGTTGAGCGCGATCTCGCGCGTCAGCCGGGTGCGGGTATCGGCCATCGATGGCAGGATTTCGGATTCGGCCGGCCGCAGCAGGACGTCGTCGTATGTGAGGCCGAGAGGGATATCCATGGTGCCACTTGCCCTTTTGCGCGGTTCGATTCGTGGCGGCCCATGTAAACGCGCCTCCCGCAAAGTGCTAGTGCCCTATTTCATTCCGAACGGAACCCGCTTTGGATCGCCGAACCAGCGGGTCAGGAAGACCAGGAATTCGACGTCGTCGGCCGCCCCGCCCAGCTCGATCCCGCGGCTGAGCTGGTCGCCCGGGCGGTGATAATCGGTCTCCATAAAGCGCTCGACCGCGGCAATGTCCGCCCACGAGCTTGAGATCATCACCGCCGGAACATCGTGTTTCATCAGCGCCCAGCCGTCCTGGCGGCGAACATAGGCATTGGCCCCGTTTCCATCGGCCAGCTTGCGCTTGCTCGCCTTCGCGGCGGCGGCAATCTGCGGATCGAGCGAGGTCATGCCCTGACCAACCACGGCGAACGGTTGCCCCGCCTTGGCCAGGGCCACGGTATCGATGTTGAACGCCGCGACGATCTGACCCAGCGGCAGGGGTGGATCCTCGGCAAAGGCCTCTGCCCCCAAGAGGCCGAACTCTTCGCCCGTTGTCGCCAGAAAATAGACATCGCGATCAAGCGGCGGACCATCCGCCAGCCGCCGCGCCACTTCGGTCAGCACCGCAACACCGCTGGCATTGTCGACCGCGCCGTTGCAGATCAGGTCTTCTGCGGGAGGCTCTGCACATTGGCCAAAGCCGTCCCAGTGGGCGAGCAGCAGGATCGCCCCCAGTTCGGGCCGACGGCCCGGGATCTTGCCGATCAGGTTGTGGGTGTTGATCCGGGTTTCGCGAGTGGTCGACTCAAGCGAGACCGCCAGGTCGATCGGCCGGGGCGCAAAGCCCGAAGTCCCGGCCTGGGCCTGAAGTTTTGCCAGATCGAGCCCGGTGCCCGAAAGCGCGCCATTGAGACCCGCCGGGGTGATGAACGCATCAAGATCGCCGCCCAGCTTGTCGGTCGCCAGGGCATAGCCCCGGCGGTTGCGGTGGCCGGAAACATTTTCAAGATCGCGATCGCCGTCGAGCACGGTGATCACCCCCGATGCCCCGGCCTGCAGCAGCGCGTTCTGCCGTTCGGAATTGTCGATCCCGCCATCCAGCAGCAGCGCCACTCGCCCGGCAAGCTCAGCCCGCGGCGGCGCAGCCTCACCCTTGCCGACGAACAGGACCGGCGCGTTCTCGACCAGCCCGCGGCGACCCGACGTATAGACCGCATAGGCGGTCTCGGGAACGAACACGCGGCGCCCCTTGCGGCTGAAAGCGGCGCGGCTGGCGGCCGGTTCGCGCGCGACCAGGGTAACCGGCGCAAACCAGGCGTGTGATGGATCATTCGTTCCGGACACCAGCCCGATTTCGAACCACTGCTTGCCCAGATAGCGCAGGGTCTTGGCCTCGCCGTCGGTCCCGGGTTCGCGCCCGTCATAGGCGTCGCTGGCCAGCTCGGTGATATGGGCCAGCAGCTGGGCCTGCAATTCGGCCCGGGCCTTTTCCGCGCGGGATGCCGCAGCCAGCGGATCAAGCGCCAGCGCGGCCGCCACGACCGGCAAGAGAGCACGCCTCATCACTGGCAGAAACCACCTCATCCCGGCGGTTATCCCGAAATAGCGCCGGTGCAGCAAGCCGCATGACGGCGCTTGCAAAAATAGCCGGTCGCGGTGGCAGGAATGCTACAGTCGCGCCAACTATTCGGCGGTCCAGCCCCCGTCCATCGAGATATTGGTTCCGGTGATATTGGCGGCAGCGTCACGGCACAGGAACACTGCCATTTCGCCTATGTCCGACGGCTGAACGAATTTCTTGGTCGGTTGGCGGGTCAGCAGCACATCGTTGATCACCTGTTCGCGGGTCATCCCGCGCGCCGCCATGGTATCGGGGATCTGGTTTTCTACCAGCGGCGTCCAGACATAGCCCGGGCTGATGCAGTTGGCGGTAATGTTGAAGGTCGCCAGTTCCAGCGCCATGGTCTTGGTCAGGCCCGCAAGGCCGTGCTTGGCCGAAACATAGGCCGCCTTGAACGGCGATGCGGTGAGCGAATGGGCGCTGGCGGTGTTGATGATCCGGCCCCACCCGGCCGCCTTCATGTGCGGGATCGCCAGGCGGCAGGCATCGAACGCGGCGGTCAGGTTGAGCGCGATGATCGTGTCCCACTTGTCGACCGGAAAGTCCTCGACCGGGGCGACGTGCTGCATGCCCGCATTGTTGACCAGCACGTCGATCGGCCCGGCTCCGGACAGCAGAGCCTCCACCCCGGCGCGCTGCGACAGGTCGGCCGGAACATGGATCGCCTTCAGTTCAGCGCACAGGGCCGCGATCGCCGCTTCGTCGCCAAAGCCCGACAGCACGACTTCTGCGCCCTCGGCCGCGAGCGAGCGGGCGATCGCCAGCCCGATGCCCGAGGTCGAACCGGTGATCAGCGCGCGTTTTCCCGATAGGAACATTCCCGACTCCAAACACTTGAGGATTGCGTTATAGCTGGCCCATTGCGGCTGGACCTCCAATTGTCCAGCCCGCTTGGAGGGTCTGCCAATGCGTCTCGATGAATTCGATCCCAACGCCATCGAAGTAGAGGATCAGCGCGGCGGGGGCGGCGGATTTCCGATGGGGCGCGGCGGCCAGGTCGGCTGCGGAACGCTGGTGATCGCACTGATCGGCGCGCTGGTGTTCGGGATTGATCCGTCGCAGATGATCGGCGGTCTTGACCAGGCGCAGGGTCCGCAGCAGACCGCCCCGGCCCAGGGCGCAACCAACGTTTCGGGATCCTGCAGCGTCGATCCCGGCAGCCGCGAAAGCTGCAATGCCCTGTCCTCGCTCAACAAGACCTGGGCTCCGGTGTTCGCCGCCGCCAAGGTGCCGTTCCAGGCGCCCAAGTTGGTGTTCTATTCGCAGATGGGCCGATCGGGCTGCGGCGCGGCGCAAAGCGCGATGGGGCCGTTCTATTGCCCGGAAGATCAGGGCATCTATCTGGATACCGATTTCTTCCAGCAGATGGACCGCGAACTGGGCGCGAAAGGCCAATTCGCGCGCGACTATGTGATCGCGCATGAATACGGCCACCACATCCAGAAACTGACCGGAATCTCTGACCAGATCCGCAGCCTGCAAGCGCAGAACCCCCAGCGCGCCAATGCGTTGTCGGTGCGGCTTGAGCTACAGGCCGATTGCTATGCCGGGGTCTGGGCCGCGAAGAACCGCGACCGGCTTGACGCTGGCGACATGGAAAGCGGGCTCAACGCCGCCAACGCGATCGGCGACGACACCCTGATGCGCAATTCCGGGCGCCGCGCCAGCCCCGAACAGTACACCCACGGCACCAGTGCCCAGCGGATGGAATGGCTGCGCAAGGGGATGAACAGCGCCGATGATGCGGTTTGCGATCAATTGATGCGGTAATCGCTCGCGGTTTGATGAATTATTGCACAGAGCGCATGCTTGGTCTAACCGCCCCGCCATGCGCCTGACCGATTGCCACAACATCGACGACTTTCGTCTTCTCGCCAAACAGCGCCTGCCCTGGCCGGTGTTCGATTATATCGATGGCGCTGCCGACGATGAACTGACCAAAGGCCGCAACACCGCGGCTTTTGCCGATTGCGACCTGGTGCCGGATGTTCTTGCCGGGGTTGGGGAAATCGACACCAGCTGCATGATCCTTGGCAGGAAGAGCGCTTTGCCGCTGATGCTTTCGCCGACCGCGCTGCAGCGGGTGTTTCACTGGCAGGGCGAACGCGCCGTGGCGCGCGCCGCCGAAAAATACGGGTTGTGGTTCGGGATTTCGAGCCTGGCCACCGTCAGCATCGAGGAGACCGCCACGCTGGTCTCCACCCCCAAGCTGTTCCAATTCTACTACCACAAGGACCGCGGGCTGAACCGCTCGATGATCGAGCGCTGCCAGGCGGCAAAGTTCGATGCGATCGCCCTGACGGTCGACACAATCGTTTCTGGCAAGCGCGAGCGCTGCGCCCGTTCCGGCTTCACTTCGCCGCCGAAGTTCACGGTATCCTCGGCGCTGTCCTACGCATTCAAGCCGCGTTGGGCGCTTGACTATGTGCTGCGCGAAAAATTTGCCCTACCCAACCTCGACACCCACGTGCGCGAAGGCACCGGCGAGGCGGTTTCGATCGCGAGCTACTTCAACACCATGCTCGATCCGCACATGGACTGGAAAATGGCCGAGCAGCTGCGCGACGATTGGGGCGGCAAGTTCGCGCTGAAGGGCGTGATGAGCGTGGCCGACGCGCGCCGCGCCGCCGACATGGGAATCGACGCGATCATGCTTTCGAACCACGGCGGCCGCCAGCTTGACGGCAGCCGATCTCCCTTCGACCAGCTGAGCGAGATCCAGGACGCAGTCGGCGGGCGGATCGAAATCATCTGCGATGGCGGCGTGCGCCGCGGCACCCATGTGCTGAAGTCGGTCTGCGCCGGGGCCACTGCGGCCTCGGGCGGGCGGCTGTATCTCTACGCCCTCGCCGCGGCGGGTCAGGACGGGGTCGAGCGGGCCGTGGGCATCCTGAAGGACGAGATCGAGCGCGGGATGAAGCTGATGGGGGCCCGCTCAGTAGCGGAACTGACCCCGGATCGCCTGCGCTGGCGCTAGACGATGGCGCCTATTTGCGCAGACCTTTGACCAGCGTTTCGATCTGGGCCAGATCGGCGTCGCTGATCGCCTTGGATTCGGCCAATTGGGCGAAAAGCCCGGCGGCGGAACCGCCGAACAGCCGATCGACCAGGCGGCGGCTTTCCCCGGCGGCATAGTCGGCGCGGGCGATGCTGGGCGAATAGAGAAAGCGCTTGCCGTCGGGCCGGGCATTGACGGCCCGCTTGGCCACCAGCCGTGACAGCAGGGTCTTGACCGTTGCCAGGCTCCACCCGCGCTGCGGGACCACGGCATTGGCAACCTCGTTGGCGCTGAGCTCTGCGGATGACCACAGAGCTTCCATCACGGCCTGCTCGGCCTCGGTTATTCGGTCGCCGGTGTGCGATCTTGTAGCCATCGCCTTCTCCTTCGATTACGCGTGTAATCGACTACGGGCGTAGACTTGAATGGACCATTAACCATGAAATTTGCCGTATCAGATCGCCTCCGAGGGCCTTCACCCCGTCTCGCCAATCGCGTCCCAGGTCTGGCCAACCCTGACCAGCCCAAGGATCGTCGGCAGCACTGCCGACCGGCTTGATATCTTGAGCTTGGCAAAGATTCTGCGAACATGTTCCCTTTCGGTATAGGGACTTATTCCCAGCATACGGGCAATCTGCTTGTCGCAGCGCCCTGCTGCGATCAGTTCGCAGACCTGGAGTTCGCGGGGGGTGAGGACATCGACAACTTCGGAAGCGAACCGTCCGGCCGGTTGGACTGGCGAAACCTGTCCCGGAACAATGGCGTAACGCTGCCCATCAACTTCGATGATACCTGCTGCCAGGGTGCCGCGTTCCAACGTACTGGGATCGATGAGGTTCCAATCCTTGCCAAGCGCCTGGAAAGAAAGGTTACCTTCGCCAGATTCGGGCAAAGTCGACCAGGATCCGGATTGGTTCAAGTTCACTTTAAGCACCTCTCCAAAAGCGAGATCAGCGATCACTTCCGGACCCGAGGCGAAGTAAAGATCTGTTAGATAAAATTTCAATTCTTTTTCGCTCTACGCAATATCATAATCGGATTGTAGTCCCAGGTCGAATCGATGACTTGCGGCGCACCGCTTTTCTGCCGCGGTTCGTCGCCTATTTTCACAATCCGGACAGGATGCGCTCGGCCAGCGCGGAATCGAGCCGCACGCCGCGATTGAACGAGCCGGCCGGCGCGACCGGTGCACCCGGCGCGCAGCCCCAGGCGCCGTTGGCGTGGCGCTGCGGCCCCGCGGTATGAACAGCGATCACCCGGGCCGGTTGGTTGCCCTGCGGCGCCAGCCACACCGGGGCGCCGCTGTGCCCCGGACAGGTATCGACGCTGTAGAACAATTGGCTGGCCGTAACCCGGTCAAGCCGTTCGGCATGTTCCCATTGCTCTCCCTTCGGCTTGTCGCCGGGATAGCCGGATATGTGCAGCATCTGACTGCCGCGCATCGCCCGAAGCGCGGCCGTGCTCGGGCTGTAGATCTGGAAATGGCCAGGATTGCCGGGAAACGGCCGATCGAGTTCGAGCACGGCAATATCGTGCTGCGAGGACGGACGCCGCAGGTAAACCGGATGGATCCGCCAGCGCCGCACCCATTGCGAGCCGAACGGTTTGGCATTGACCGAGGCCCTGCCTGGCGTGATCCGCACCCGCACCGGCTGCGAGCGCACGCCGGCGAGGCGGCGGACATGGCTCAGCATGCAATGCCCGGCGGTCAGCAGGCGCGTCGGCGAGATGAAGAAGGCGGTGCAGCCGCTGAGCCGCCCATCCCCGAAATCACGCTCGAGATGGCAGATCGCGCTGTGCGGAACCCGCTGGGTATTGTGGACCCGGGTGCGGCTGTCGGTCGGCCCGATGACGGCATAGTCGGCTTCATCTGTCAGCCGGTCGAGCGAATAGGGTGCGAACTCCTTATACATCGTCCGCCTCCTCGGTTTTGCCTTCATCTTCGGCTTCGATCCCGGCCTCGCCTTCGCCCGGCGCGGCGGCCACGGAATCCGCAACCGGCGGCGGAATTGCGCCGAGCAAGTCTTCCAGCAAGCCGCGCGGATCGCTCGACCGGGTCAGCGCGGCGATGATCACGGAGCGGATCGCCGCTTCATCGCTCAATTCCGGTGAGGATCCGGGCACATCCCCGCCCTCGGACGGCGCTTCCGGTTCGGGTGACAACAGATCGTAGGCTTCGGCCACCAGTTGATCGAGATCGTGCCAATCGGCCTTCGCGTGAGCATGGTGTTCCAGACGCATCCTTGCCTCCTATCCGCAGCAGCCATCGCATTCGCAGAAGGCATGGTGGGCCTGGGCCCGGGTCGCTTCGTCGAATGAGGTGGAATCGGGGTTGTAGATCAGCGGCCGCTCACGCAGTTGCAGCCAGTTCTCGAAGAACTTGATCCGGCGGTTGTGGCGATCGCGGGCGTTAATCCGACCAGCCTGGACATAGACCTGCCCGGGCGGGAGATTGTGGATCGCCTGGTAAACCTGCCGGTCGCCGCTCCCGCCGGTCGCGGGGTTCGATGCATGGTGCTGAACGACGCGCCCCGCAATCGAGCCGGTCCGCCGGGTCATGCCGATGGTCAGCGGGCGTCCGCGATCAACCCCGGCGCGGGTAACGCGGTAGACCTGGCCCCCGGTCGCGAGCATCTGGCGCAGAACCGGATCGCTGACCGGACGTCCGGAGCGACGATCCGCCTGGGCCTGGCGGATTTCGGCCAGGGTGACCGGGCGGCTCCAGCCTTGCCACGCCCGCAGTTCGGGCACCGCGGCGGGTCTGGCGCGGGTGCCGCCAGGCGCGGGGCGGCGGCGGCGCGAAGGTGCTGCTTCGGCACTCTGCGCACCGCAGCCACAGCGCCCGCCGCAGCCGCACGAACAGCTGTCCCGGCGCGCGCGCGGCGGCATGGCGGAAAGCGCTATGCGATCGAGAATTGGTCCGGTTTCATCCATCTTCCAGCTCCATCAGTTGCGCAGCTTCGGTCGTCACGGCCACCGCAGAGCTTCGCTCTCGCGCCTCGCGCAGCGCCAGCGGCATCGACGAGCGCGGATTGGCGGGCTCGCGAATGCCCAGGACCGCCGCAATATTGGCGCGCGGCGAACGGCGCGGAACGATCCGGTCGATCCCGCCGGACAGGAGCGAGACAACGCCGGGGCCGTGACCCGCGACAGTGCTTTCGCTGTGAACGATCACCCCGATCGACACCTGGCCTTCGCGGCGTGAGCGCCCGAACCGGTTCTCGGCATCGATCACCGCAACCAGATCGCCAAAGCGCAGCGAACCCAGGCCATAGCGCCGCACCATAACCGGATCGGACAGCTGGATGTCATAGTCGCCGCGCAGGACGTTGTTCTTGCCCAGCCCTGATCCCATGATCCGCGCCGGGATCCGGTGAGTGACCGGAACGATCAGGCGCCCACCTTCATTCCGGATGCCCCATCCGGCCAGCAGCCGCGGCGAACAGTTCCAGATCGCCACATCGGGAAAATCGGTTAGCCGCAGCCCCAGGCCTTGCGACCAGACCTGGATCCGGTCGCCGATCGCCATGCGCCGCATCATCTCACGCGGAAAATCGACCAGCACGTTGTCGATCCCGCCGTGTTTGCCGATGCACACGCCGCGCGCACCTTTGGCCTGACCGGAGACGACGACAACGTCGTTGCCGACGCAGGCATAGGTCTGCAGGGCCTGGTTCTGCGCATCGGGCGATCCGCCCCCGCCGCGCTTCTCGTTGCGGATCGATACGCCGGGTTCGATGTGATCGCCCGCAATACCCACGCAGGGATCGCCGACCCGGTGGCTCAGCACGATCCCGCCGGTGCCGGGCAGCGCGCGCGGCACCCCGTCATACCCGATCCGCCACGGCGTGCCGCGTTCCAGCGGCGAGGCAACCTCGCCGATCACGCTGATCGTCACCAGTTCGCGCCGGTTGATGCGAAGGCCGCGGCTGATGCCGGACAAGGGTGCGCGCATGCTCATGCCTGCCTCCATCCGATCGCGGCAGGCGTGGCGGACGGGGAATGCCGTTCATAGAGCCTGCGCCAGAAGAAGCGCGCGTCGTCCCACGGCTCGCAGCCATCGCCTGCCGGATCGTCGGTATCGGGCAAGGCCAGGGCGCTGGGCGCCAGTACTTCCAGTTGCACCCCGCCCGCCAGTTCGATTGCCGCGGCGGCTCCGGCAAATTCCGGGCGGAACAGATGGTTCGTCCCGTGTGGCCGTTCGTGACAGGTCAGTCCGGCCGCGGCCATGGCCCGGCACGCCGCGGGGATCACCCCGGCCGTGTCGGCCAACAGGACAATCGCCGGATCGGGCTGCACGGCAGCGGCCAGCGCCAGCGCGTCGCGCAGGCAGGTATCGAGCAGGGTCTGGAAGTCGAACGGACCCCCGGCCAGGGCTTCGTCCAGCGCCACGGCGCAAGCCTCAAACCGCGTGCGCAGCCCGGTATCCTCGCGCGCGGCCGGAGCGCTTTCATAGTCGAGATCGCCCAGCCAGTTGAGCCGGGACGACATGCGCCCGAAATGCCAGCCGTAGCTCCAGGTTTCGAGCTGTCCGGCAAGCCGCTCGAGCAGCCCCGGCTCGGCCTGCCAGATCGGTCCGCCCAGCAGTTCCGGCTGGGCAAGATAGGCCTGGCAGTTGTCGAGCGGACCAAGCAGGCTGCGCGGCAGATACACGTTTGCGTGGCCGCTCAGCGCCAGGGTGGCAAGCATCCCGAAGTGCGACAGCGCGAAAGTCGCATCGACGGCCACCGTCAGCGGGCGGTGCTCGAACTTGACCGAGATTGGGCCAGACAGCGCCATGACGCCTCACTCCCCTGGGATGCCGGACCGGGTTCAGGCGGCAATCCGGCTCTGCCGTCCGGTCAGGCCCGGCGCCCAGCGCATCATGTCAGTCGGCCCGGCAAAGCGGCGGCCTTCCGAAGTCTGGCGGTAGGCGGCGATCCAGGCGTCGGCCTGGGCCCCGATCACCCGTGCATCGGCCTCGAACAGGCTGGCGTCGATCGCGGTGCTGAAGTCGTTTTCGGCGACCCACTGCAGGACCCGCCGCCCGGCCTCGGCCATCTTGGCGCGCTGCGACATGTCGGCCGTGCCGCCAAGGTGGTCGATCGAGACGCGCTCGATCACGTGCCAGCGGGTATCGGCATCGAAGGCCTTTTTGATATCAGGCGAATCGAGCAGGTCGAACACCTGCTGCAGGTAGGCGCCGACTTCCTGGGTCAAGGCCATGATGTTGCCATAGCTGGCCCGGTCGAGCTGGTAGCGCAGATCCGTGCCGACCCGCTGCACCGTCGAAAGGCTGGCGAAGGGCCGGTCGTTGATAGCGGTGGAGCCGCGGATCACCTGGCCGATCGTCAGATCGCGGAAGTACTGCGAAAGCGCACTCATCAACGCGACCAGCTGGAAGTGGAAGTTGCGGTTGACCACCGCGCCGCGCGGCATCGGCGCCGCGCCATAGTTGAACGCGCGGCGATAGGCGATATAGCGATCGCGCTTGGTGTAACGCATCGGTGTCCACTTCTCGAGGATGTAAAGCCCGCGTGCACCCGGTCCGCGCTGGATCCGGATCTGGCCGTTGCGGAACAGGCGCAGCAGCACCTGGACAACCCGGAAGATCTTCATCTGCTCCATCTGGAAGATGTAGTAGAGTTCGGCCGAAGCATTGAGCTGGGGCGGAACCACCGACTCGTCAAAATCGTTGCGCAGCCGCGGCACGCTCAGCACGTCGAACGGCTTGACCGGTCCCGAGCCGAGTCCGATCAGATCAGCGAAATTGGGAATGTCGCTGCTGGTCGAATTGTCGAGCAGCTCGTTGTAGCGGCTCTCGAACTCGCCTTCGAAGGCAGTGCGGTCGCTCGCCGACAGGCCGGACAGCTCGTCGCGGAAGAAGCGCTGGAACAGCCGCTTGATAACCTCGTTGGATTCCTGTGCCATGGTTCGGACCTCTCTGGTTCGATGGATTGGTTGATGTCAGTCCGGGTCGGTGCCCGGATCGGGTGCGGCAGCCGGCGGCGCGGCCTGGTCGAGCCGCAAAGCGAGCGTGGGCAGCAGCCGCAGGAAGTCATAGAAATCGGCCGCTTCCATTTCTTCGATCAGCGCGACCGGTGGATCTGCCTGGTCGAGCATCACGGCGAAGGCGCGGGCGTGGTCGTAATTTTCCGCGACCAGCACCAGATCGCCGATCGTCAGCAGGGACTTGCCCTTGATCTTGCGATCCTTGGTTTCGCCGACGAACCTGATCGCCACGCTTTCGAACCACTTGCCGACAAGCGTGGTAGTGACCACGTCTCCGGTGCGTTCGAACAGGATCACCGCCAGCGCCATTGCCTTGTCAGGCACGGCTGCGCCGGCCGATGCCTGCGCCATCTTTTCGACCTGGCCGTCATCCAGCACCACCGGTGTCGGTTTCTGCCCGAACCCTGCCAAAGTCTCGTTGATGGCGCTCAGCCCTGCGGCAATCGTATCGAGATGGCCACCCAGCGACGAGGTCGCCTTGCGCTGCTTCGACAGGGCAATGTGAAGCGGGTTCTTGAGGGGTCCGGGGTTATCCAGTTGCATGACATGGCTCCTCGATGGGATCGGCAAGCATCCGCTCAATGATCGGGGTGGAAGTAGGTCGCATCGCCGGCGCTGAGCCCCGACATCGCTGCATCGAGCGTCTGCGGCAGGGTTACGACGGCATCCGGATCAATCCGCTCGTTCGGCGAAATCTGAGCGAATGAACTGCGCAGGAATTCGGGGACCAGCGAGCCGGAGTAGACGACGTCGTTCGCATCGCGGAAACCGCGATTGAACACGGCGGGCGCCCCGCATCCGTCGGCCAGGGTTCTGACCAGCCGCTCGGTCTGGAACTCGCTGGCATAGGCAATGCGCATTTCCGCAGAAACCGCAAAGATCGACCGGGCCGCATCGGGGCCGAGCAAGTCGCCCTGCTCCACAAATCCGCCAACGGGATCGGAGGTGAACCCGGCAGCCAGCGCACCATGAGCCTGGCGCAAGGCAACCAGGATCGCCTGGGGCAAGCTATCGACCAGCCAGCGTCCTCCGGCAAAGCCGTTCTCGATCGCGGCGATTGCATTGTAGGCCAGTATTCCGGAAGCCAGACCGCGGCGTTCGGGATCACCTCTGCCGTTGGGGTCGGTGCCGACTGCCCAAAGGTCGATCGCACGGTCCAACTGGGTCAGGACCAGGTCGAGCAGGACCGTTGCAGCCACCTCATCGGGTTCGCAGCCGCAAGCGGCGAAGCAGTCGATCGCGTCGGCCAGCCGGCCCCGCGCGATGCTGAGCTGGATGAGCCGTCCGGTCGAATGGTCATCGGATACGCCGTACAGGCCATAGGCCAGGATCGGAGGCCGCGCGAGGTTGAGCAGGCGGCTGCTGCCGTTGCGCGAGAACGCATCGACGAAGAGCTGCAGTGCCGCCACGAAAGACAGCAACGGAGGCGATTCCGGCGAACCCGGCAAAGTCCCGCGCGCCGCGTAACCACCGGGCACCGGCACCGACGCGCCATACTGGATCAGGCGCTGGAACCGGTCGAGCAGCACGGTCGCGGTGCTCGACAACTCGCGCAGATTTTCGATCGAGGCACCGCCCGTCAGGTCGACCAGCTTGTCCATCGCCTCGGACAGGTTGTGTTCGTCAAGCAGGCCGCGCAGGTCTGACTGGCCGCCGTTCTCGAGCTGGCGCACCAGCATCTGGTAACCGACGATGCCGCGCGGATAGTCCGACTGGCCAAGCGGACTGTCGAGCGATCCGGTGAGCGCGCGCAGGGCATTGATCACCGCACCGCGGCGCGATTGCAGTTCGGACGCGGCAACCCGGACCAGCATGGTCGAGCGGGTGATCCCGCTGGCGGCAAGGCCATCGCCGATCGCCACCAGGATCAGCGCCGAAATCACGTCGCAGCTCTGGGCGAAACGCCGGAAAGTAACGGTGCTGCCTTCGCTGAGCGCGCCGGTGAAACGCGCAAGCCGGGCATACTGGCTTAGCGTGCGGCGCGCGCTCATCGCCATGTCGTGGCTGTTCGGGTCGAGCGCCAGGCGGGCTGCGGCCAGCCCCTCGGCCGCCGCACCGCGCACCGCCCGGCCCCAGCCGACCAGTTCGACCTGGATCGTCTTGAGCGCCGAAGCGGTGGTCAGGGTCTGGATATCCCGGTCCAGATCGTCGCGCGCGGTCTTCAGTTCATAGCTGGCCGGGCCGGATGCTTCCGGCGTCATCCGCATGGCGCCGACCAGGTCCGAATAGGACAGCCCGGCCCGTTCGCGGCGATCGCGTTCGGCTTCCTGGGGATAGCGGGCCAAAAGCGCACGGGCGACCTGTTCGGGATCGTGAGGATCGGCCACGCGCAGGGTTTTGCGCAGCAGATTGTCGACCGCAATCGTGCGGGCAGACCGGTTGGTGCGGGTCGAAGCGGTATCGGCGAAGGGCTCGGTCATGGCGGTTTCGTCCTTCAGGCTGCAAGGGGTCTGCCCAGCTCGGCGGCGGATACGCGCGCGCCGGGCGGGGTGCGGTAAAGCGAGGCCAGGTGATCGATCACCAGGCGGGAAATCGCGACCGGCTTGGCGCCGGATCCAAGCGCGAAACGGCTGGCGGAAATAAGGAAGCGCGGGGGCAGGTCGCGCGGAACCTGGCCGTTGGCGATCGCCACCCCGCCGCGCCGGATCGCGGCCTCATCGGCGCGGGTAAAGCGGATCGCGTCGCTCAGGGCATGCTGGCCCAGCGCGCGGCGCGGCTGAAACGCCATCTCGTCGATCACGGCGGGAACGACCCGCGGAACGGCCTGGAACAGGACCGGTGGCAGACGGTGCCCCCGCGCCGGGTCGTACATCCGGCGCCAGACGCCCTCTACCTTGCGGGCTTCTTCTGGAAAGCCCATCCGGCGGATCATTTCAGCCAGCAGCAGCACGCGGATCCAACCGGTCGGGTGTGAACCTCCAGGACGATAGGTCAGCGCGCGCGCGGAAGGGTGGGCAAGAAATTCCATCATGCCCCAGACCGAGGCGGTTCCGCCCAGCAGCAAGGCGGCAAGATCGGCGAAGATCTCCTTGTGCCAGCGGGTGAAGATCGTGACGACCAGCGGATCGAAGCGCATCGTGGTCAACCGGTTGCGCACCGCATTGGCGTTCTCGTGCCACAGCCCCATGTCGGCCTGAAGGTTGTGGGCCACTTCGTGCAGGAACACCGACTGCCAGGGATTGTCACGGTCCCAGGGGATGCGGATCACCGGGAACGGGTTGCTGTCTCCCAGCAGCCGGGCCAGCGCCACGCCGCGGCGGTGGGTCGCCGGAGAATAGCCATGCTCCATGTAGGTCAAGGGTTTGAGCAGCGGTCCGGTGAAAACACCGGAAAGGCTCTTGCGGACGATCGCGTAGCAATCGTTGGCAACCACGTCGTGCGCGGCAAGCGCCGGGGCGAAGTCCGAACCGCGCTGGCTGAGGATTTCAAAGAACATCCCGAATGTCCGCCGCAGCCGGTCGGTCTGCCGGTCCAGCAGCGCCATCAGGGTCAGCTGCCGATCGGGGCTGCTGCCAGGCCATTCGCGGTCGATGACCTTCAGCTGGCGATCGACCAGGCGGACGATCGCAGCAAGCCGGGCGTTGGCGGCGTCGAAGTGCCGCTGCGATGGAGCATAGGGCAAGTCCTCCGGCCGCAGGCCAACCCGGCGGGGGGTGATCCGACCAAGCCGGGCCGACCGTGCCCTGAGGGCAACCATCTTGGCGTCGAGGAAGCGGCGCAGAGGATCTGCAGTGCCTCGCACGGGCCGTGTTGGCAGGTTGGTCGGGACGCTCGGCATGGTCGGAACTCCGGCCGGAGGACTCGTTGGGGGCGTCAGGCGGGACGGATGCGGATGCGCACCGGGCCGCGGGTGACGATCGTGCGGTAGTCGCTGTGACCGTGGCCGTGACCATGGCCGTGACCGCCGGGCCAACCGCCAGACCAGCCACCAGGCCAGCCGCCGCCGATACCCGGCCACCCGCCGCCCGCCGCACGGCGCCGACCGAGCCCGCCGGTCTGCGGTGCAGTCCGGGCCCGGGCCAACACGGCGCGTGCACGCGGCAGCGGCCGGGCCAGACGGCGGCGCAACGCCGGATTGCGGCGAACGACCCGGGCAGCGGTACGAGCCAGCACACGCGGACGGACAGCGGCAGGGGTACGGCGGATCGCACCGGTACGGCGCACGCTGGCGGCAATTCGCGGCAAGGCGCGAATCATCCGCGGACCACCGCGTGCAGCAAGCCGGTTGGTTGCAGCACGAACGGTGCGGACCGCCTGGACCCGCTGCGCCGGACTGAGCCGGGGCGCGGCGGCGCCGAGTACGCGTCGGGCCGCGATGGTGGCAACCACCGGACGGGCAGCGCGGTTGCGCACGGCCAGTTCGGCAAAGGCCTCCAGCGCATCGTCTTCGGACGCTTCGTCGGCCATCAGACCGCCGACCACGCCGGCGATACGGCCGATTGCCTGGGCCTGCGGGATCGGAATTGCGCTGGCGATCGGGGCAATGGTCCGGGCGACTTGCCCGATGACCGGCGCGACGCGGCGCGCGACGTTGCTAATACCGCGAGCCAGTCGGCGGAAGAACTCGTCGCTGTCTTCGGCGCCAAGGGCATAGGCCATCGCCTCGTCCCAGGCATCTTCGTCGAATTCGGCGGCTTCATCGAACGCTTCGAATTCGTCGCCTTCGTCGAAGCCGTCGGCTTCGTCGCCTTCGTCGAATTCGTCCATTTCGTCGAAGCCTTCGGCCTCGTCAAATTCGTCCATTTCGTCGAAGCCTTCGGCCTCGTCGAACTCGTCACCTTCGTCAAACTCGTCGAACGCGCTGGCCGGACCTTCGGCTTCGTCGAATTCGTCGAGCAGTTCTTCATCATAGCGGTCCATGTCGACATCTCCTCAGGAAGAGCGATGCTGCCGACGCGCTGGCCGGCCTGCCG
>JBJTMC010000260.1:0-5504 GCA_046063325.1 Novosphingobium sp. | reverse complement strand
CCGCCGTTTTGCGACCGGACTCGCGCGCAATCCGGCCGATGCCGACGATTTGTGCCAGGCCGCAATCGAACGCGCGCTGCGGTCCCGCCAGCAATGGCAGGAAGGCACGCGGCTGGACAGCTGGATGTACCGGATCATGCGTAACATTTGGATTGATGAAGCCCGCAGTCGCACCCGCCGCGACAAGACCTTTGCCGAAGAAGAGGCGGGTCTTTCGGTCGGTATGGACGGGGGCCAGGAAGCCAGCGCCGAGCTGACCATGGTCGATAGGGCAATGCAGACCTTGCCCGACGAACAGCGCGAGGCGGTGCTGCTGGTGTTGGTCGAAGGCTACAAATACGCCGAGGCGGCGGAGATCATCGGTTGCCCGATCGGCACCCTCACCTCGCGCCTGCTGCGTGGCCGCGAAGCGCTGATGACCAAGCTTGGAGAAGCGGCATGACCGTCACCCCCGAAGATCTCGCCCGCTATGCCGACGGCGAATGCGATGAAGTTTCCGCCGCGCGGATCGCGCGCGCAGTGGCGCAGGATCCGGCGCTGGCTGCCCAACTTGAGCAGTTGCAATCGCTGCGCAGCCTGCTGGCCGCGCGCTTTGACCCGGTCCTGGCCGAGCCCGTGCCCGACCGGATCACCCGGCCGTTGCACGACGCGGCCAAGGTGGTCGACCTTTCAGCGGTCCGCGAAGCGCGCAGCCGATGGTTCGAGCGGCCCGCAATCCGCTATGTCGCGGGTCCGGCAATCGCCGCAGCTCTGGTGATAGCGGTCATGGTCGGGCGCAGCGGGACCGGCATTGCCGAAGGTTATGCCGACAGCCAGCTGGCAGCCGCGCTCGACGGGACACTGACCGGTGAGGTCGCGGCCGGCGGCACCCGGCCACTCCTCAGCTTCCGGGATCAGGCCGGCCAGGCGTGCCGAGCCTGGGCGGGTCAGACTGGCGGCGGAATTGCCTGCCGCGACGCCAAGGGCTGGAAGATCCGCACGACCGGCCAGGCAACAGGCGGTTCAGGCACGGCCTACCAGCAGGCCGGTAGCGGCGACGCCGCGATCATGGCCGCCGCCCAGAACCTGGCCAGCGGTCCGGCAATGGACCGTGCCGCCGAAGAAGCCGCGCGCCAATCCGGTTGGACCAGGCAGAACTGAAAGGGTGGTGCGCCCGACGGGATTCGAACCCATGGCCCCCAGATTAGGAATCTGGTGCTCTATCCTGCTGAGCTACGGGCGCCCGCGCTCCCCATAGGAGCAGCAGGCGGGGCTGGCAATCAGTTGAGATCGTCTGGAGACGCAACCGGAAACGGCAGCGGCAGGATGGCTATTCCTTCGTCGATCAGGTCCTTTGCCTGTTCCAGGCTGGCCTGACCGTGGATCGTCTCGGCGGGCCGTTCGCCATAGTGCATCTTGCGCGAAGCCTCCGCAAAATCACCGCCGACCCAGCGCGATTGCTTGAGCGCTTCGGCCTGCATGCGGGCCAGCTTTGCCAGGGCTGCCCCGGCGTTGCCCGCCAATTCACCGCCCGCAAGGGGCACGGACGGAGCTGATGTGGGCATCTGGTTGCCCTTGCGCGGGACAGCCGGTGCCATGGGCGCTTTGGCAACCGCGGCGGAACCGCACTGCGGACATTGAACCAGACCGCGGTGCTGCTGCTGCGCGAAATCCTCGGACGAGGCGAACCAGCCTTCGAAGCGGTGGTCCGCGTCGCAGTGCAGATCGAACACGATCACAGCGCTATCGCCTGCTTGTTGGCAAGGCTGGGAAGTTGGGCCCGAATCGCACCGATCCGGTCATGGTCGATCTCCGCAAAGGCCAGTCCGGCCTCATCGCCTCCCATGTCCAGGACGATATCGCCCCACGGATCGATGACCAGCGAATGTCCGTAGGTCTCGCGGCCGTCCGCATGACGGCCGACCTGCGCAGCGCAAACCACATAGGCGCTGGCCTCGATCGCCCGGGCGCGCTGCAACACGTGCCAGTGCGCCGCCCCGGTCGGGCGGGTAAATGCGGCCGGGATCGCGATGAGATCGCACCGTGCCCGGCCCAGCGCTTCGAACAGGGCTGGGAAACGCAGGTCGTAGCAGATCGCCAGTCCCAGCAGGCCAAGCGGCGTTTCCACTGTGACCACCGCCTCGCCCGGGGCATAGGCGGCGGATTCCCGCCAGCTTTCCCCGGTAGCAAGATCGACGTCGAACATGTGAATCTTGTCGTACCGCGCGGCGATCGCTCCATTGGAATCGATCACGAAGGCGCGGTTTGCCCAGCGCCCATCATCGCGCAGGACCGGCAGGCTGCCGATAGCCACCCAAATCCCGGCCCCGGCCGCTGCTTCCTGCACCGCGGCGAGCACGCTGCTGTGTTC
Organism: Novosphingobium sp.; assembly: GCA_046063325.1. Classification (GTDB taxonomy): domain Bacteria; phylum Pseudomonadota; class Alphaproteobacteria; order Sphingomonadales; family Sphingomonadaceae; genus Novosphingobium. The sequence continues at coordinate 3,154 of JBJTMC010000260.1, read as the reverse complement.
TTCAGGCACTACGCTGGCGCTGGCCCTTGCCCGGTCCCGATCGATCAGGCCGGACATTTCGGGCGTGAACAGCATCGAGGCTCCGCCCATTGCCGCAGCCCCGACGGCCCCGACCATGGTGGATGCATTGGCCGCGGGATCGATCCCCGAGGTCATCTGGAGCAACGCGATGCGCGACAAGCCGGTCAAAGCCCCAGCAAGGGGTCTAGCTTGCCCTCCCGATCGAGCGCATGGATATCGTCGCTGCCGCCGATCGCCCGATCATTGATGAAGATCTGCGGTACGGTCATCGCGCCCGGTGCGCGCTCCTGCATTTCGGCGCGCTTCGGTCCGCCAAGGGTGATGTCGTGCTCGGTATAGGCCACGCCCTTCCGGTCGAGCAGCTGCTTGGCCATGACGCAATAGGGGCAGCCCCACTTGGTATAGATTTCGACCTTGGCTGCTGACACGGTGCGGCTCCTCTTGAAACACGGCGGCGCTATCATATCTGTGATGGGAAGTCATGGTCCGCAAGGGGATGACTTTGCCGGGACGCCGATCATCGGGTCCCATCCAACCATGATTGCTCTCAAGAGGATTATGCCATGAACCGTTTCGATTTTACCCCCTATCGCCGCACCATGGTCGGGTTCGACCGGCTGTTCGACCTGCTGGAAAACCAGAACCGAATGAGCAGCGGTGACAATTACCCCCCCTTCAACATCGAACGCCGCGGCGATGATGCCTATCGCATCACCCTGGCGGTCGCCGGATTCAAACCCGCCGATATCGAGATCACCGCGCAGCAGAACCTGCTGGTTGTGCAGGGCAAGAAGGGCGAGGAAACCTCGGCCGGGCAGTACCTTCACGTCGGCATCGCGCAGCGCGGGTTCGAGCGCCGTTTCGAACTGGCCGATTACGTCCGGGTTGACGACGCAAATCTTGAAGATGGCCTGCTGACGATTGATCTGGTGCGCGAAGTGCCCGAGGCAATGAAGCCCAAGAAGATCCATGTTGGCACGCAAAAAACCTTGAGCGTGGTCAAGGACCAGGACGGCGAAACCGCCGCCGCCTGACCAATTTCAGTCAGGGGGTGGGGCCTTTCGGCCCCACCCCCTGCGACGCTTTCACGCCGCCCTGTCGCTTAGTGATCATCCGGGTCGCAGAAGATGATCAAATAACGACAAGCTCGTTTGGCGATCCTCGCACGAATCGCCCGAAAGCGGAATTTCCCTACCTTGGGACGGGCAGTCATTAGGTATCCGCAACGAACGCAGTTGAATTTTGCTTACCGTAGGTTCCGCGCCATCCTGCTAAGTGATTTCCTCGCATGGGAAATTCTCATGCCAACACCGAAATTCGCCGCCCAAATGCGTAAAGGGTCTGCAATTTCTCCCACCTTGCTCACCGTTTTTTGACGCGACGGCAGCTTTCGAACCCGGCTGCGCTAGTCGTTCTCAAGCGGCGAGTGCAAGGTATTTTCGCGCGAAATCGCAAACCGGTCGACGAACAGTCGAAACGCGCTCAGACAAGCCGCGCCTGCCGGAGCGCGGCAGCGATGAATCCGGAAAACAGGGGGTGCGGTTCGAAGGGTCGGCTTTTCAGTTCGGGATGGAACTGCACGCCGATGAACCACGGATGGTCCGGACGTTCGACAATCTCGGGCAAAAGGCCGTCGGGTGACATGCCTGAAAACACCAGCCCGCCCTTCTCCAGAGCTTCGCGATAGGCTCCGTTGACCTCGTAGCGATGGCGGTGACGTTCGCTGATAACCGTAGCGCCGCCATAGATCGAGGAAACGTGGCTGTTGGCGCCGAGCTGGGCCTCATAGGCGCCAAGCCGCATGGTGCCGCCCAGATCGGTATCGGCACCGCGGGACTGCAGCCCTTCGGAGCTCATCCATTCGGTGATGATGCCAACAACCGGCTCTTCGGTCGGTCCGAATTCGGTCGAGCTGGCATCGGCGATCCCGGCGGTATCGCGTGCGCCTTCGATGCAGGCCATCTGCATTCCCAGGCAGATCCCGAAGAACGGCACCTTGCGTTCGCGGGCAAACCGGACCGAGGCGATCTTGCCCTCGGTTCCGCGAACCCCGAACCCGCCGGGAACAAGGATGCCGTGCATCGGTTCCAGCTTGGTAACGATCTCGTCGTCGCCCTGTTCGAACAGTTCGGCGTCGATCCACTTGATGTTGACCTTGACCCGGTTGGCCATCCCGCCGTGAACCAGCGCCTCGTTCAGGCTCTTGTAGGCGTCAGGCAGGCCCACGTACTTGCCGACGACCCCGATCGTAACCTCGCCTTCGGGATTCATGTATCGATCGACGATGTCTTCCCAGCCGCTGAGGTTGGGCGCCTTGCTGCTCAGGCCGAAATGGTGAAGCACTTCGGCATCCAGCCCTTCGGTGTGGTACTGAAGCGGTACGGCGTAGATGCTCTTGGCATCAAGCGCGGGGATCACCGCTTCCTTGCGCACGTTGCAGAACAGCGCGATCTTGGCGCGTTCGTTGTCCGGCAGCGGGTGTTCACATCGGCACAGCAGGATATCGGGCTGGACCCCCAGGCTGGTCAGTTCGCGCACCGAATGCTGGGTGGGCTTGGTTTTGAGCTCTCCCGCGGCGGAAACGTAGGGCACAAGAGTGACGTGGACCGAGCAAGTTCGCTCGCGCCCCATTTCGTTGCGCAACTGGCGCAGCGCCTCGATGAACGGTAGGCCTTCGATGTCGCCGACCGTCCCGCCGATTTCGCACAGGACAAAATCGAGGTCTTCGGTGTCGGCCTTGGCGAATTCCTTGATCGCGTCGGTAACGTGCGGGATGACCTGGACGGTTGCGCCCAGATAGTCCCCTCGGCGTTCCTTGGCGATGATGTCGCGGTAGATCCGGCCCGATGTGATGTTGTCTGCCTGACGCGCCGAAACGCCGGTGAAGCGTTCGTAGTGCCCCAGATCAAGGTCGGTTTCCGCGCCGTCGTCGGTCACATAGACCTCGCCGTGCTGGTAGGGACTCATCGTCCCCGGATCGACGTTGAGATAAGGATCGAACTTGCGGATGCGGACCTTGAATCCGCGCGCCTGGAGCAATGCCGCGAGGCTTGCCGCCATGAGTCCTTTGCCGAGCGAGGAAACCACGCCGCCGGTTATGAAAATGTACCGCGCCATGGGAATCGCGCCTTAA
>JBJTMC010000259.1:0-3914 GCA_046063325.1 Novosphingobium sp. | reverse complement strand
GGATGCTGTGGACCCGAACGATCGGATCGACCGTGTTCGGCCAGGCGGTGGACAGCGCGATCTTCTATCCGGTCGCGTTCCTGGGGGTGTGGACCACCAGCCAAGTGCTGACCGTGATGGTCACGAACTGGTTCCTGAAGGTGGCCTGGGAAGCAGCGCTGACCCCGGTGACCTATGTGGTGGTCGGCTGGTTCAAGCGCCGCGAAGGCGTGGACGTCTATGATACCGGGACCGATTTTTCGCCCTTTGCCAAGGCCGATACGGTCTGATCCCGGGGTGTCAGGCCCCGCCCTGCCCGGGCGGGGCCTCACCGGCGATCGTCAATCGGCGATGAGACCGATCGCGAGATAGACGAGGATCAGCGAGCCGAAGCCGAAAATCGTGCCGAGCGCGAAGCCGATCCGGACGATGTTGGCGTCCCAGCCGAAGTAGTTGGCGATGCCGCTGCACACGCCCATGAATTTGCCGCCCGTCTTGTCGAGGCGAAAGCCGCGCGCGGTGGTCATGTCGTTCTCCATGGATCGGATCGGGTTCACGCGATGTCTCCAACGTAAAGGGTCTGGGCCTGGGCGCTCGAAGGAACGGTAACGGTTCCGCCGATCGCGACGACCGAGAGGAGGAAGGCAGAAGCTGCGGCGGCGAGCCGGCGGGAGATGATCGATTGCTTGGTCATGGGTCTTTCCTTTGTTTCAAACTGTGCTGCGAAGGTCGTCCGCAGATGCCAGAATGATTGCAGACACCGTGCCAGTTTCGGAAAATCGCAGAATTTCAAGCTTTCCGCAGCATGAACGAATTCGCACACCGCGATTAAGAATCAACAATTGGTAATTTTCACCAACTATCAGGATTGAACTTTCCGGTGACAGCAGGGGGCCGCTCGCTCTATCGCGCTTGGCGATGGGGATCGACCGCCTGACCCTGACCACCTTCCGCAACCACCGCGCCACCCGGCTCGAGGGCGCGGGGGCGTTCAACCTGCTGGTTGGAGAAAACGGCGCGGGCAAGACCAACGTGCTCGAAGCCCTGTCGCTGCTCGCCCCGGGGCGCGGACTGCGCCGCGCGGCCTTGCCTGAAATGGCCGGAAAGGATGGCGACGGCGGGTTCGGGATCGGTGCGGAACTGACCGGCGGCGTGACGCTTGGCACCGGGGTGCGGCCTGATCGGCCCGGGCGCCGGTTGGTCCAGGTCAACGGCGCGGAAGCCCCGGCGGTCCAGCTTGGCGAATGGCTTTCGGTCGGCTGGCTGACCCCGGCGATGGACCGGCTGTTTGCCGAAGGCGCCGGGGCGCGGCGGCGGTTTCTGGACCGGATGGTCCTGGCCCGCGAGCCCGGGCATGCCCGCAATGCCGCAACGCTGGAAAATGCCTTGCGCGAACGCAACCGTCTGCTGGCCGAACAAGGCGAGCCCGATCCGCGCTGGCTCGATGCGATCGAGGCGCAACTGGCCGAGGCCGGAGCCGCGGTGGCCGGCGCGCGGGTCCGGCTGATCGAGGCGCTTGCGGCGCAGCTTGCAGCCTTGCCCGATGCGCCGTTTGCGCGCCCGGCCCTGGCCTACCTGCCGGGCGGACCGACCACGGCGGATGACTTGGCGACCGCGCTGGTCGCTGGGCGCCGCCGTGACCGCGCCGCCCAGCGCACCCTGACCGGGCCGCACCGCGATGAGCTGGCGGTGACCATGGCCGGGAAGGACCAGCCCGCGGCGGAATGCTCGACCGGCGAGCAGAAGGCGATGCTGATTGCGATCACCCTGGCCCACGCCGATCTGCTCGATCCCGACCGGCCCGGCCTGCTCCTGCTCGACGAGGTCGCCGCCCACCTTGATCCGGTAAGGCGCGAAGCCTTGTTCGACCGCCTGCGCGGTGGGCGGGCCCAGGTCTGGCTGACCGGGACAGAGCTTGCCCCGTTCGGCGCGATCGAGGCCGAAGCGGCGATCTGGCGGATCGATGCGGGGTTGGCTGAGCGGACCTAGCTGGACTTCACCGGCAAGGCCTTGGCCACCTGATCGACTGTCGCCCCCACCAGCAGGTCGATCCCGGCGGCGGTCGGGTGGATATGATCGGCCTGGACCAGTTCGGGCTTGCCCACCACCGGTTCGAGGAAGAACGGCACCAGCCCCGCGCCGTATTGTTTCGCCAGATCCGGGTATATTGCGTTGAACGCCTTGCCCTGGCCTTCGCCCCAGTTGGGCGCAGCCAGCATCCCCATCAGCAGAACCGGCACCTTGCGGGCCGCCAGCTTGGCCAGCAGGGCATCAAGGTTCTTGCGGGTTTCCGCGGGCGGCAGGCCGCGCAGCATGTCGTTTCCGCCCAGGCTGACGATCACCAGTGCCGGGGGTGCCTTCAGGCTGTTCAACACGAAATCGGCGCGTTGCAGCCCGCCGGAAGTGGTATCGCCGGAAACTCCGGCGTTGGTGATCCGGGCGTTGATCCCCCGGGCCCGCAAGGCCGCTTCGAGCCGGGCCGGATAGCTCTGCCCCGGCTCCACCCCATAGCCCGCAAACAGGCTGTCCCCCAAGGCGACGATCTGCATTTCCTGGCCGACAACCGGCAAGTCAGCCGCGGCCGTCTTGGCGGTTTCTTTCGCAACCGGCGCCGGATCCGCACTGCATCCTGCCAGCGACAGGGTTGCAACCGCGACAGCCAATTTCCATTTCATCGTGCAACGCTCCTTGCCTTTCCCTCTAGCTATGGCATCCCGCCCCAGTGACAAGCCCCGAACTGGCGATTGACGCCCAAAACCTTACCCTTACCTTCGGCCAGGATGGCAACGCGGTGGATGTGCTGCGCGGGATCGACCTGGCCGTCCCGCTGGGCCAGACCCTGGCGCTGCTGGGCCCGTCGGGATCGGGCAAGAGCAGCCTGATGGCGGTGCTGACCGGGCTTGAACGCGCCAGCGGCGGCCGACTTGAAGTGGCCGGGGCCGACTTTGCCAAGCTGAGCGAGGACGAACTGGCCACCGCGCGGCGCGGCCGGATCGGGGTGGTGCTGCAGGCCTTCCACCTGCTTCCGACCATGACCGCGCTGGAAAACGTGATGACCCCGCTGGAACTGGCGGGCCTGCCTGATCCGCGCACGCGGGCCGCAGAGGAACTGGCCGCGGTTGGCCTGGGCCACCGGCTTGACCATTACCCGGCGCAACTTTCGGGCGGCGAGCAGCAGCGTGTAGCGATTGCCCGGGCGCTGGCCCCGCGCCCCGCGCTGGTCTTTGCGGACGAGCCGACCGGCAACCTCGATCACGCGACCGGCGCGGGGATCGTCGATCTGCTGTTCGCCCGCCGCGCAGAGGCTGGGGCAACGCTGGTGATCATCACCCACGACGCCGAACTGGCCCAGCGCTGCGAACGGATCGTCTCTCTGGCCGACGGCCGCATCGCGAGCGACAGCGCCCCGGCATGATCGGCTGGCGCACTGCCTGGACCATCGCCCGGCGCGACCTTTCCGCGCGGTTTCGCGGGCTGCGGCTGCTGCTCGTTTGCCTGTTCCTTGGCGTCGGCGCGCTGGCTGCTATAGGCACCCTGACCGGAGCAATCGAACAGGAGCTGTCGACCCGGGGCCGGGCGATCCTGGGCGGCGACGTCGAGATCTCGGTCTGGCAGCGCAGCGCGACGCCATCCGAACAATCAGCTTTCGCGCGACTAGGTCCGGTCTCTGGTGGATACCGGATGCAAGCGATGGCGCGGGCGGGCGATCTGGCCGCTCCGGTTGAGCTGAAAGCAGTCGATCATGCTTGGCCGCTCGTTGGGCAGCTCAGCCTGACCGACGGCCGCAAGGTCGGCTCTCCGGCCGAAGGCCAAGTGTGGATTGCGCAGGGCGCGGCTGACCGGCTCGGCGTTGGCCCAGGCGCGACGATTTCCATCGGCACTGCCGCGCTCAAGGTCGGCGGAATCATCGCGGACGAGCCGGACCGGCTGAGCGA
>JBJTMC010000258.1:0-7745 GCA_046063325.1 Novosphingobium sp. | reverse complement strand
CCGTCCACGCGTTGTTCATTTGTCATTACTACCTATTTGTAGGTAAGATCGTGTGTTGAATGCCGCTGCCGCGGCTGGGACTGGTACCGTGGACAAGACCGTAGAGATCGTCATTATCGCCATGGTTGCGGCCTTTCTGGGCTTGCGGCTCTATTCCGTGCTGGGCCGCCGCGCCGAACAGGAAGAGCAGCCACGCTACGAACCCAAGGAGCCCAAGGCGGAGCCGCAGCGTAGCGGACCGGCCGATCTGGGCGGAGGCGCGCTGCCGCCGCGCGTCCTGGTCCCAGGAGTAACCCCTGCGATCGAACGCGGCATCCGCGAAATTTCCGCCGCCGACCGTCATTTTGACATGCTGGCCTTCCTGGAAGGATCGAAGGGCGCCTACCGCATGGTGCTTGAAGCGTTCTGGACGGGCGATCGCGATACCCTGGCGCGGATGTGCGACCAGGATGTCCTGGCCGCCTTTGAAGAGGCGATCGCCGCGCGTCAGGCTGCGGGCGAGGTGCTGGAAAACAAGCTGGTCCGGATCGAGGATGCGGTGATCGTCGCGGCCGACTATCGCGCGCCGCTGGCCCGGGTCACTGTGCGCTTCACCGCCGATATCGCGGCGGTGACCCGCAACGCGGAGGGCGTGATGATCGCCGGTTCGCTCAACGACGCGGTAGAAGCCTGCGATCTGTGGACCTTCTCGCGCGCGGTGAATTCCTCTTCGCCCGACTGGCTGCTCGACGAAACCGACGAAGGCTGACCGGCGGATGAGGGCAGGCCCGCTTCGCACGCTGGCTGCGCTTGGCCTGGCTCTGGTCCTTTCGGCCTGTGGGCGGATCATTCCCGCAGGCAGCCTTCCGCCGCCAGCGACCGTGCCGGTGGTCACGCCCACCCCGGTTCCGACCCCGCCGCCCACCGCCTTGCTTGCCGGGGTTGCGGCCGGTCCCTCGATCGCCAGCCTCAAGCTCGGCGCCAGCGATGCGCGCGGGGCGCTCGGTTCGTTCAGGGAAAGCTGCGCGCGGCTGCTCACGCGCAGCGACTCCTCGGGCCTGACCCGGAACGCCGATTGGAAGCCGTCCTGCGACGCCGCGGCCAAATGGCCGGATGCCGAGGCGCCGAAATTCTTCGCCAGCTGGTTTGAGACGGTCCGGGTGGGCGATGGCAAGGCCTTCGTCACCGGCTATTACGAACCCGAAATTGCCGGGGTGCGGACCCGCCAGGCCGGGTTCGACATTCCGGTCTATGGCCTGCCGTCGGATCTGGTCCGGGCCAATCCCGGCGATGCTCCGGCCAATGCCAACGGCACCCAGCCGCTCGGCCGCTATGGTGCAGACGGCAAGTTCGTGCCCTATTTCGACCGGGGCGATATCGACGACGGCGCGCTGATGGGCAAGGGCCTGGAGATCGCCTGGGCGGCCGATCCGGTCGAGCTGTTCTTTCTTCAGGTCCAGGGTTCGGGGCGGCTGATCGCGCCCGACGGCAGCGTGATGCGGATCGGCTATGCCGGGCAGAACGGCCTGCCCTATACCGGGATCGGCAGCGTGATGCGCAGCCGCGGCCTGCTTGGAACCGGGCCGGGGCAGTACTCGGGCTCGATGCAGGGGATCATGCAATATATCCGCGAGCATCCCGAGGATGGCAAGGCGCTGATGCGCGAGAACAAGAGCTATGTGTTCTTCCGCGAAATCGGTCCCGATGGTCCGCTGGGCGCGCTGGGGGTTCCGGTTCGCGCCGGAGACAGCGTGGCCGCCGATCCGGCCTTTGTTCCGCTGGGCGCACCGGTCTGGCTGGCGCTGGACCGGACCGAGGCCAACGGGCTGTGGGTGGCGCAGGATACCGGCGGGGCAATCAAGGGCAGCAACCGCTTCGACAGCTTCTGGGGCGCAGGCAGCCAGGCCCGCGTAACCGCCGGCGGGATGAGCGGGCGGGGCGAGGCGCTGATCCTGCTGCCCAAGGGCACGCTCAAGAAGCTCCAGCAGGGCCAGTGATGCGCCGCCCGCGCGGTCTCAGCCGCGAAGAGGCGGACCTGTGGCGCCGTGTCGCACAGACCGTGAAGCCCTTGGCGCGCAGGCAGGCGGTGCCTGCGCAAAGCGAGCGAGCCGAGCCGCAAGACTCCCCGGACGGCCTGCCATCAGAACTGCTCGCGCCCGGCCCTGCCAGGCCGAAACCGAAGGCGGCTGCCGCTGCCAGCCAGCCGACCCGCGCGGCAGAGCAACGCCCGCGTCCGCTCGACCGGCACGGGCTGGACGGATCGTGGGAGAAGAAGCTGGCCCGGGCCGAGGTTCATCCCGATTTCACGCTGGATCTGCACGGCCACAGCCTTGATGCGGCCCATGCCCGGCTCGATCACGGGCTGGCCCAGGCGGCGGCGCTGGGTGCGCGGGTGGTGCTGGTGATCACCGGCAAGGCGCGCCCGACCGAGGCGGCCGACCGCAGCGAGCGGCGCGGCGCGATCCGCGCCAAATTGCTCGACTGGCTGGCCCACGGCAGCCACGCCAGCCGCATCGCGGCCGTGCGCGGGGCGCACCGCAAGCATGGCGGCGCGGGCGCGGTCTATGTGATCCTGCGCCGCCCCCGCTAAAAAACCGCCCCCGCGCCGGGCGGCGCGAGGGCGGCTTCCTGGGAGAGCCCGGGGATCAGAAATTCAGCGTTGCAGTGACAAACACCTGGCGCGGGTTGCCGTAAAAGGTGGTGAGAATGCCTTCCTTGCCCAGCGACGAGACCAGCGGCGTCACTAGGTCTCCGGTGGTCGCGTTGACGGCCATGTAGGTGTAGCCCGAGGTGCGATAGTGTTCGTCGGTCAGGTTCTTGCCATAGACCCCCAGTGACCAGGTGTTGCCCGGTGCGTGGTAAACCAGGCTGGCGTCGAACAACTGGTAGGCGGGCTGGTCGAGATAGGGGTTTGCGATCTCGAACTGATAGGTCTTGCTCTTGAACGACATGCCGCCGCCCAGGTTCAGCGTGCCGCCGGCCAGGGGCATGCCCCAGTCCAGGTTGACGTTGCCCGACCAGGCCGGGGTGTTCTGGACATGGCGATAGCGCGCGACGTCGGTTGGGGTGGCGGCGACGTTGGTCACGTACTTTAGGTACTTGGCGTCGATATAGCCGACCGAACCCGAAAGGGTCAGCTTGCCCGCGTCGCTGTCGATCAGCTTGGCCCGGCCTTCGAATTCAAAGCCCTTCATCCGCGCCTTGCCGGCGTTGGAAACCACGCCGCAAAAGGTCTGAAAGCCGCCGACGGTGCAGGCAACCGAGCCCGGGATCTGCACATCGGTGTAATCCATGTAGAACGCGGCGGCGGCGAGGTAGACCCGGCGATCAAGCAGGTTGGCCTTGAAGCCCAGTTCATAGCTGTCGACCTTTTCGGGCCGGAAGCTGAGGAATTCGGCCTGGGTTACGCCAGACGGAGCGCTGGCGCCGACCCCGCGGGGGTCGAAGCCGCCGCCCTTGAAGCCTTGCGAGTAGGAAGCATAGAGGGTCGTGTCGCTGTTTGGCTTGAAGGTCAGCGATGCCTTGGGCGTGAATTTGGTGAACGACTTGCTCCCGCGGAAATTGGTAAGCGGCGCAAGATAGGCGATCCCGGCTCCGCCGAACACCGGCGAGCCGCCACCCAGATAATACTGGCGCAGAACGTAGCCATCGCGGCGGTCCCAGGTGTAACGGCCGCCGATCGAAAGGCTGAGCTGATCGGTGAAGTCGTACGAGAAGTCCGCAAAGCCCGCGGCCGTTTCGGTCCCGATATCGGCGTTGGTATAGGCCGTCAGCAGGGTTGGAGCCGGATAGGTCACGAACAACCGGACGTCGAACTGGGTCAGGGCCGATGCGTCGAGATAGTAGAAGCCGACCAGCCCGTTGAGCTTGCCGCTGCTCACCAGCGCCTGGAATTCCTGGCTGAACTGGCGGTTGCGGTAGATGCCCGGGACGTCGACGTCTGCGGCGGGCAAGGCGTCGAAATCGATCGGGCTGTACGAATCGTCCTTGCGGTAGGCGGTGATTGACCGCAGCGTCAGCCAGTCGTTCGGCTTGGCTTCGAGGAACAGCGAGGCGCCCCACGATTTCACGTCCTGGTGCGGGGTGTTGAGCCCGCCCTGGGTGTCATAGACATTGGCCAGCACCGGCGTGCCCGAAAGCATGCCTGGAACCATCCGGTGTCCGCCGCGCGGGTTCGACTTGTCGTGGACGAAATCGGCGGTGATCCGGGCGAAAATATCGCTGCCGTGCACTTCGATCGTGCCGCGGCCGGCCCAGACGTTCTTGTCATAATTGTCGAACCCGGTGGTGAGGTTCTTGCCGAATCCGTCGCGGGTCAGCCGCGCGATCGCGCCGCCGAAACGCAGCACCTTGGCATCGCCGACCGGTGCCGACGCGCTGATCACCCCGTCCATCTGATCATAGGAGCCGTAGGTTGCCCGGGCGGAGAAATGCGCCACGTCGTCAAGCCGCTTCGACACGTACTTGACCGCGCCGCCGACCGTGTTGCGGCCATAGAGCGTGCCCTGCGGTCCGCGCAGCACTTCGATCCGTTCAACGTCATAGATGTCCAGCACCGCGGCCTGCGGACGGTTGAGGTAAACGTCGTCGAGGTAGATCCCGACACCCTGTTCAAAGCCCGAAACCGGATCCTGCTGGCCGACGCCGCGGATGAAGGCCGAGAGGGTGGAATTGGTCGCGCGCGAGCTTTCCAGCGTGACGTTGGGAACCTGTTCGGCCAGTGCGGTGATATCGGCCGCGCCCTGGTTGGCGAGTTGCTCCCCGGACAGCGCGGTGATCGCGATCGGCACGTCGATCAGGCTTTCCTCACGGCGGCGCGCGGTGACGATGATCTCACCCGAATCGGATTCGGCACTGGCAGCAGCGTCTTGCGCGTGGGCAGGTGCGGCAGCCAGACCGGCGAATGCGCTGGCGATCAGCGAGGCGCGGCAAAGCAGGGTAGTGGTACGCATGGGTCTATTCCCTCCCAAAAAATCCTTCCCCCGCACCCCGGCGGCGGGCTTCTGAATCGGACTTATATAAAAGTTGAACCAACTTTCAACTTTGTTATGCTTGGCAAAGAGCGGGGAGTGGTGGAAAGTGCGAAAACGTGGCCGATAAGTCACAGAGGGCTGCAGGGTCGGCGGCCGCCAAAGGGAAAACGGGCATGGATGCTGGAATGGCCGCAGTGCAGCCGCGCGAACCGCGCACCGAACGCGGCCGGCGCACCCAGCGCGCGATCCTTGATGCCGCCGCAGCGGAATTTGGTGAGAAGGGCTTTCACGAAAGCTCGATCGTCTCGATCACGATCCGCGCGGGCGTGGCGCTGGGCAGCTTCTACACCTATTTCGAAAGCAAGGAGGCGCTGTTCAAGGCGCTGGTCCAGGATATGAGCGGGCGGGTGCGTGATCACGTCGCCCCGGTGCTGGGCGCACATTCGGGCGGTGCGGTAGAAGCCGAAGGGGTGGCGCTGGAGGCGTTCCTGGACTTCGCGCGCAGCCACAAGGAAATCTACCGGATCATCGACGAAGCCGAATTCGTCGCGCCGGAGGACTGGCGGGCGCATTACCTGAGTACGGCTGCCCGCATTCTCGAACGGCTGCAAGCGGCGCGAGCCAGGGGCGAACTTGGCGTGGAACCCAGCGAAGTCCACGCCTGGGCGATCATGGGGATGAACGTGTTCCTGGGCCTGCGCTTCGGGGTGATGGACGGCAGCGCGGATTTGGGTGAGGTGGCCGGGGCGGCGAATGCGCTGCTGAAGGATGGGTTGGGATAATTGAAAGAAATCGCCTAGTCACAAGGCATGGCAGCAGATGACTTGAACCTGAGCGGAAGGTGGAGGGGAATCTTCAATTATCCTCGAGCTTACCCGCCGACCCAATTCAGCGCCGAGATACGGGAGCATCAAGGTTCATTTGACGGTGAGACTGCCGAACTGGGTTCGGTCTTGCGAGATGCCGGCCAACAATTGAGCGCGTTCATCAGCGGTGTCAGGGACGGACGATCAGTCACTTTCGTAAAGAGTTATGACGGGGTGTCCAAAGCGCGTTCAAGCGTTCGCTATGATGGCAAGCTGGCGGCAGACGGCAACGAGATCACTGGGACATGGCAAATTCCCGGAAATTGGTCAGGCACGTTTATCATGGTGCGCTATCGGGCTGGCGCAGGGCAGGCCGCAGTTGAGGCCCAGGAAACAGAATTGCTTGAGCGCTGAACGCAGGACACACCGATCTTCCCTCTGCCAATCGAGGTTCGCAGATGACCTAATCCGCTTGGCCTGTCGGCTTGCCCCCGCTAAGCGCGCATCCCATGTCCAACCGCCGCACCTTTGCCATCATCTCCCACCCCGACGCGGGGAAGACCACGCTGACCGAGAAGCTGCTGCTGCAAGGCGGGGCGATCCATCTGGCCGGTGAGGTCAAGGCGCGCGGGCAGGCGCGGCGGGCGCGGTCGGACTGGATGAAGATCGAGCAGCAGCGCGGGATCTCGGTCACCAGCTCGGTGATGACCTTCGAGCGTGACGGGGTGACCTTCAACCTGCTCGATACCCCGGGGCACGAGGATTTTTCCGAGGACACCTACCGCACGCTCACCGCGGTCGATTCGGCGATCATGGTGATCGATGCCGCCAAGGGGATCGAGCCGCAGACCCGCAAGCTGTTCGAGGTCTGCCGCCTGCGCTCGGTGCCGATCATCACCTTCGTCAACAAGGTCGACCGCGAGGGGCGCTCGGTGTTCGAGACGCTGGACGAGGTGGCCGATGCGCTGGCGCTCGACGTCTGCCCGATGTCGTGGCCAATCGGGATGGGCGGCGAGTTCAAGGGCGTTCTAGACTTCGCGACGAACACGATCAGCCGCCCCGAAGGCGACAGCCGCGAATTTCTGGGCAAGCGCGAACCGGCGGCGGACATTCCCGCCGAGATCGCCGAGGAAATCGAGCTGGGCCAGCACGGCTATCCCGCCTTCGATCTGGAAGCCTACCGCCACGGCGATCTGACCCCGGTCTATTTCGGATCCGCGCTCAAGAATTTCGGCGTGGCCGAACTGATCGACGCGATTGACCGCTATGCCCCCCCGCCGCGCCCGCAGCCGAGCGAGGCGGGAACGATCGCGCCTGATGGCAAGGAAGTTACCGGGTTCATCTTCAAGGTCCAGGCCAACATGGACCCGATGCACCGCGACCGGATCGCCTTCATGCGGCTGGTTTCGGGCACTTTCAAAAGGGGCATGAAGCTGACGCCCTCGGGCAGCGGCAAGCCGGTGGCGATCCATTCACCGATCCTGTTCTTCGCGCAGGACCGGGCAATTGCCGACAGTGCCGAGCCCGGCGATATCGTTGGCATTCCCAACCACGGCACGCTGCGGGTCGGCGATACGCTGTCGGAAAGCAACAAGGTCCGGTTCACCGGCCTGCCCAATTTCGCCCCGGAAATCCTCCGCCGCGTCGCGTTGAAGGACCCGACCAAGACCAAGCAGCTGCGCAAGGCGCTGGATGACCTGTCCGAAGAAGGCGTGATCCAGGTGTTCTATCCGGAAATCGGCGCGCAGTGGATCGTCGGCGTGGTCGGCCAGCTCCAGCTCGACGTGCTGATCTCGCGGCTCGAGGCGGAATACAAGGTCGAGGCCATGCTCGAGGCCGCGCCGTTCGATACCGCGCGCTGGCTGAAAGGGTCGGACGCGGCGCTGAAGGCATTCGCGGACTTCAACAAGAGCAACCTGGCCAAGGACCGCGACGGCGATCCGGTGTTCATGGCGCGATCGGCGTGGGATGTGGGCTATCAGCAGGA
>JBJTMC010000257.1:0-10644 GCA_046063325.1 Novosphingobium sp. | reverse complement strand
GACCGGACGGCGACCGCCAACGCCAAGCCAGAGCTTGAAATCCACGCCGACGACGTCAAGTGCGCACACGGCTGCGCGGTGGGCGAACTGGATGCGGGCGCGCTGTTCTACATGGCCCAGCGGGGTCTGCCGCCGGAAGCGGCGAAAAAACTGATGCTCCAGGCCTTCGTGGCCGAAGCCTTCGAGGGTGCGGCTGAGGAAGAGGCTCTGCTCGAATCGGCGCTGACCGCGCTGGAGGCGCTGGTATGAACCTTGCCGCCTTGTCCCGCATCGGCCTCAAGGCCGACTTTCCCGGCCTGGCTGGCGGTTGGCACTATCTCGACAGCGCTGCCACCGCGCAGAAGCCGCAAGTGGTGATCGATGCGGTGGCCCGCGCGCTGGGGCCGGACTACGCCACAGTTCACCGCGGGGTTTACGCCCGTTCGGCGGAAATGACCCTGGCCTTCGAGGCGGCGCGCGCCAAGGTCTCAGCGTTGATCGGCGGCAGGGCGGAGGAGCTGGTCTTCACCCGCGGCGCGACCGAGGCGATCAACCTTGTCGCCTACAGTTATCCCAACAAGGGCCGGGTGCTGCTCTCGGTGCTGGAGCACCATTCGAACATCGTGCCCTGGCAGCTGGCCGGGTGGCAGGTCGACGTCTGCCCGCTCACCGCCGATGGGCGGATCGATCTCGACGCGGCCGAGGCGATGCTGACTCCCGAGCACACCATGGTGTCCTTCGCGCATGTTTCCAACGTGCTCGGATCGGTGCTCGATGTTCCGCGCGCGGTCCAGCTGGCGCACCGGGTGGAGGCGAAGATCTTGCTCGACGGGTGCCAGGCGGTGGCGCGTCTGCCGGTCGATGTTGCCGCGCTGGGCTGCGATTTCTATGCCTTTTCGGCGCACAAGCTCTACGGCCCGACCGGGATCGGGGCGCTGTGGGCGCGGGCCGAACTGCTGGAGGCGATGCCGCCGTGGCAGGGCGGGGGATCGATGATCGACAAGGTCACTTTCGCGCGCACCACCTATGCCCCGCCACCGCAGCGCTTCGAAGCCGGGACCCCAGCGATCACCGAGGCGATCGGGTTCGGCGAGGCGGCAGACTATGTCTGCGCGATCGGGCTGCAGGCGATCCACGATCACGAGGCGGAGCTGGTGGCGCGCCTGCGCGCCGAGCTTGGCAAGCGCAACGACATCACGCTGTTCGGGCCCGACCACAGCGCGGGGATCGTATCTTTTGCGATGGACGGGGTGCATCCCCACGATCTTGGCACCATATTGGATGAAGAGAACGTGGCGATCCGCGCCGGGCATCACTGCGCCCAGCCGCTGATGGACCACCTGGGAGTGCCGGCGACGGCGCGGGCCAGCTTCGGCGTCTATTCGGATGAAGGCGATCTGGCCGCGCTGCTGCGCGGGATTGAACGAACACGGAGGATCTTCGGATGAACGAGGAACCGAAATTCACGGTTGAAGAAGTGGACAGCGTGGCCCCGCCGCCGCGCGCGAGCGTTCAGGACGCAGAAAGCCCGGCCGACAAGCTGGAGCGCAAGCGCGATTACCTGGAAGGCTTCCTGGCCGAAAAGCCGCAGGCTGTGGCCGCTGGCGCTCCGGGCGGGGACCTTTACGAAGCTGTGATCGCCGCGCTCAAGGACATCTTCGATCCGGAAATTCCGGTCAATATCTATGACCTGGGACTGATCTACGGCGTCGACGTGGCCGAGGATGGCGGGGTGGCGGTGACCATGACGCTGACCACGCCGCATTGCCCTGTGGCCGAATCGATGCCCGGGGAGGTCGAACTGCGGGTTGGCGCGGTTCCGGGCGTGCGCGACTGCGAAGTGAACCTCGTCTGGGACCCGCCCTGGGATCCCGCCAAGATGAGCGACGAGGCCCGCCTGGAGCTGGGAATGCTATGACCACCACCACGCGCCAGCGCCCCGCCGCCGTGATCCTGACTCCCGCCGCCGAGGCGCGGGTAGCCGCGCTGATGGCCGCTGCGCCCGCGGATGCGATCGGGGTCAAGCTTTCGACCCCGCGTCGCGGCTGTTCGGGCCTGGCCTATTCGGTCGACTATGTCGGCGAGGCGAGCCCACTGGACGAACGGATCGAGACCCCTGGCGGGCTGTTCTTCATCGATGCCGGATCGGTGCTGTACCTGATCGGCAGCACGATGGACTGGGTCGAGGACGACTTCGCGGCCGGGTTCGTCTTCGCCAACCCCAACGCCAAGGGCAGCTGCGGTTGCGGAGAGAGCTTTACGGTCTGACCACTACCCGCGCGGCAGAAAGGTTTCGCCGGTCTCCGCGTCGATGAAGGCGATCAGCGCCTTTTCCATTTCGTCGAGTTCCTCGTCGGCTTCGAGCATGTCGTGCAGCCAGCTTTGCTCGGCGCTTTCAAATCGGGCCGCTGCATCGGCCTTTTCGGACCGGTCGCCAAGGTATTCCGCCTCGTCGCCGCCGATCTTGAGCAGGCTGCCAAATCCTTCCATGTCCGGCCGGGAAGACGCCATCCGGCCGATGAAGCCGCCAATTCCGGCGCCTTCGCTGGCCATGAAGGCTTCCAGTTCGGCCGCGCGGGTCTCTTCCAGTGGATCATCCCCGCCGAAGCCGAGCAGGAACTGCGCCACGCCCCTGACGAACAGATCCTGCCATTCGGGCGCGTTGACCTCGTACAGCGTGGCGTCCTTGATCCGGAACAGCGCTTCGGCTTCGCTGCGGCTGACCCCGGCGGGCCGTTCGCTGCCGGTGCCGAAGATCAGGCGGCGCAGCAGGATGACTTCGGCCGGATTGATCCCTTCGGGACTGAGCACCCCGTTGCGGGTCGGCCCGTCGCCGCTGATCACCGCATCTTCGAGCTGCTTGAGGGCATAGGCGCGCAGTTTGGCAGGAACGCTGGTCGAAACCTCGATCACATGGACCAGCAGTTCGAGTTCGGCCATGGTCCCGACCCGCCCGTCGCGGTCGATCCGTTCGATCAATTCGCCGGCCATTTCCTCGTCCACGTAACCGCGCGGATCGACCGTGAAGACCACGAAGCTGGTCAGCGCATCGACGAAGAAATCGCACCATTCGCTGGTCGGCTCTTCGCAGACGTCGTTGGCGGCGAACAGCGATTCAGCCTCGTTCGGGTCCATCTTGCCGTCGGCCCAGCCCATCCGGCGCAGTTCGAGGATTTCCTCGGCCGTGATTCGTCCGTCACTCGCGATCTGGGTGGTGAGATTACCGAATTCCAAGCTCATGGCGCAGCCGCCCCTGTTATTCAAAACCAGGCGCCAGTCTGCCAAAATAACCTTAAATCGGGGTTACCCTAAAGGGCCAGACGGTTCAGCGCCGGCGCAGCGCGGCGATGCAGGCGGCGCGGTCAACGTCCTGCCCATCGCTGGCCCGGCGCGCCTCGACATAGGTTGCCTGGGGCGGACGATCGGCCGCCGGGGGGTAGAGATAGACGTCCAGCACGCAGGGTGTTCCGCTGAACTGCAGCTTGCGGGCATCGCCTTCCCACACGTCGAGCCGGGCCGTGCCGAACTGGCGGGCCAGATCGTCCGGAGTCGCGCCGATCACGCCTTCCAGGCCCGGGGCGATCAGCACCTGAGCGCGCGGCGGCGGGGTTCGGGCCGGGGTGCGGACCGTAGCCGGAACGCGGGTCTTGCCGGTCTGGGCAGGCTGCGGGGCGCTCTTGACCGTACCGCCCGAACCGCAGGCGGCAAGGGCGAGGCTGAAGACCATGGCGGGGAAAGCTTTGCGGATCATGCGGGTGGCAGCCCCTTGCGATGGATCAGGTGGACCGCGCAAGCCGCGCCAAGGAACGGTGCGACGAAATTCACCAGAGGCACGGTGAGCAGAACCGCCACCATCCCGCCCAGCGCCAGCCGCTCCACCCCGCTAAGCGGCATCGGGCTTTGCGAAGAGGGGCGATGCCGCAGCCAGACCATGTCCTGCAATTCGCGCCCCAGCAGCACGGCGTTGACCAGCAGGAACACCAGCGGGGCGCCCACGCCCGTCACCGCCAGCACAAGCGCGACCGGCAGGGCGAGCAGGTTGAACAGCAGCGCGCGGCCCGCCCCGGCCAGCCCGCGGCTCAACTCCTCATGCCAGCCAAGCGTGCGGGCCCGGGCCGCCATTGCCGGATAGGCCTGGACCTCGACGGCGTGAACAACCTCGTCCGCGAAGACCTGCAGCACGGCCAGCGCGACGATTCGCCACAGCAGCCAGCCTCCGATCAGCGCCGCGGCAAGCGCCGCCAGCCCGCGCAGTTCTGCTCCCCCGCTCAGCGCGGCATCGTTCAGCCCCGCCCGGGCCAGTACCCAGTCGGTGCCAAGCCAGATCCCCGCGGCCAGTACCACGAACAGCACCAGCGTAACCGCCAGGCTCTTGAACCAGATCCAAAGGATGCGCGGGTCGGCCAACTGGGCCAGGGCAAGGGGCAGGGCGGTCAGCATCGGCAGGAACCCGAATCGCCCGCCCGCCCGCCCAAGTCAACGCCGCTTCCCACGCGCGGCAAAAGCCGCTAGGCGGCGCGCGCCCTTTTCCCGCCAGTACAGGAACATCCGCATGTCCAAGCCGTCCATTCAGGTCATCGCCATCGGCAATGCGATCGTCGATGTCATGGCCCCCTGCCAGGACGCGCTGATCGAACGGCTTGGCCTGGTTCGCGGCGGGATGACCCTGGTTGACACCGATCGCGCCCACGAACTGTACGAGGCAATGGGCCCCGCGCGCGAGATTTCGGGCGGATCGGCCGCCAACACGCTGGCCGGACTGGCGGCGCTGGGTTCACGCTGTGCCTTTATCGGCCAGGTTGCCGACGATCAGCTTGGCGAAGTCTTCGCCCACGATATCCGTGCGGGCGGGATCGCCTTCGCCACGCCGGCCCGCCCCGGCCAGCCGCCGACCGCGCGCTGCCTGATCTTCGTCACGCCCGACGGGCAGCGGACGATGAACACCTTCCTGGGCGCTTCGCAGTTCCTCCCTCCGGCCGCGCTCGACGAAGCGGCGATCGCCGATGCCGAAGTGCTTTACCTCGAAGGCTACCTGTGGGACCCGGAAGAGCCGCGCGCGGCGATGCGACGGGCAATCTCTGCCGCCAGGAACGCGGGCCGCAAGGTTGCCTTTACCCTGTCGGATTCGTTCGTGATCGAACGCCACGGCGACGATTTCCGGGCGATGATCGAAGCCGGTGAAATCGACATCCTGTTTGCCAACCACATCGAACTGGCATCGCTGACCGGCAAGGACAATTTCCACGCCGGAATTGACGCGCTGAAGGACAAGGTGCCGCTGCTGGTGGTGACCCGTAGCGAACACGGCGCGGTGGCGGCGACCGGGGGCCAGCTTTACGAAGTTCCGGCCGAACCGGTTGCCCAGGTGGTCGATACGACCGGCGCTGGCGATCTGTTCGCTGCCGGGTTCCTGCACGGGCACGTCAATGGCCGTTCGGTGGCCGAGTGCCTGACCATGGGCGCGGTCTGCGCGGCCGAAATCATCGCGCACTATGGGGCCCGGCCAGAGGCCGATCTCAAGGCGTTGGTAGCGACCCGCCTGGGCTAGGGCCGGGGCCTACCCGTCCCACTTTGGATAGCGCAGGATCGGGCTTTGCCCCCGCAGAAATTCGCGCGGAAGGGTTCCGGTCAAGGCTTTGAAATCGCGGATGAAGTGCGATTGGTCGGCATAGCCAGCCTCGTGCGCAAGGGTGGTCCAGGCGGCGTCCGGGTCCAGCTCCTTGCGGTGGACGGCGTGGCCGATCCGGCAGATCCGGGCATAGTGCTTGGGATTGATCCCGGTCAACTTGCGGAAGCGGCGCTGGAAATGGCGCAGCGACAGGCCCGCGGCATCGGCCAGTTCCTGGATCGGGATATTGCCAAAGGCATTGCGCAACCGGCTTGCCTCGCGCCCGACAGGATCGTCGTTCCGCTTGCCGCGGGCCAGACTTTCCAGCCACCGGTCCATCGGCGCGACCATGGCCTGCCAGCTGGGCGCGGTGCGCAGTTCATCGAGCAGGCCTGCGGGAATATCGATCGGCAGGAAGCGGTCGACCAGCGCGACCGGATCGATATTGAACAGCAATCCTGCGGCGGCCGGCTGCAGGCGGGCCGAAAACGAGCGCATGCGGCCGGAAATCTCCATGTCGAAGCGATGCTGGGAGAGCAAGCCGAACAGCCCGGCCACCGGCGATTCGGCCCGGCTGCCGTCGACAATGTCGCACAGCGCCAGATCGCCATCGAGAATGATCTGGATGAAACAGTTTGGCCGCGCCGGAATCACGCGCCGTTGCAATCCTTCCGATTCGTCGATTTCGCCGCCCAGATAGCCGATCACGAATGGAGTCAGACTGGGACAGGCGCTTTCGATCAGGGTAATTTTCACCCCAACTCCCCTTATGGCGCGCGACCGCCGCGGTTCGAACTAGCCCTTAGCTTCACGCTCCACTTCGCGCCAGCCGATATCGCTGCGCCAGAAACCATCGCGGAAATCGATCCTGCTCACGGCAGCATAGGCAGCCTTCTGGGCGGCGCCAACCGTAGCTCCGCGCGCGGTGACGTTGAGCACGCGCCCGCCCGCTGAAACCAGCGTTCCTTGCGACAGCGCGGTTCCGGCATGGAATACCTTGGCCCCGTCCGCCTCGGCCGCGGCGATCCCGGCGATCGTTCCGCCCTTCTTCGGGGTGCCGGGATAGCCCTGGGCGGCCATCACCACGGTCAGCGCCGTATCGGGGGAAAAGCGCGGCGTGGGCAGGGCGCCCAACCGGTTTTCCGCGGTTGCCAGCATCAGTTCGGCCAGATCGCCTTCAAACCGCTGCATCAGCACCTGGCATTCGGGATCGCCGAAACGGCAATTGTACTCGATCAGCTGGACACCGGTGGGGGTCAGCATCAAGCCGGCATAGAGCACGCCCGAATAGGGCATGCCTTCATCGGCCATGGCCCTGACTGTCGGCACCACGATCCGTTCCAGCGCCTCGGCTTCGAGCAGCGGGGTCAGCACCGGGGCCGGGCTGTAGGCGCCCATTCCGCCGGTGTTGGGGCCGGTATCGCCATCGCCCACCCGCTTGTGGTCCTGGGCCGATCCGAACGGGACCACAGTGTGTCCGTCGGTGATCGCAAAAAAGCTGGCTTCCTCGCCCTCCAGGAATTCCTCGATCACCGCTTCGGCCCCGGCTTCGCCGAAGCGGCCGGAAAAGATCTCGCGCACCGCGTCCTCGGCCTCGGCGCGGGTCAGGGCCACCGTTACGCCCTTGCCGGCCGCAAGGCCGTCGGCCTTGACCACCACGGGAATCGAAAAGGTATCGAGCGCGGCCAGACCTTCGGCCTCACCGGTGACGCGCCGGAACCCGGCGGTCGGGATGCCATGGCGGGCGCACAGTTCCTTGGTGAAGGCCTTCGATCCTTCAAGCTGGGCTGCGGACTTGCTCGGGCCGAACACCGGCACCAGGGCGCTGCGCAGGCTATCGGCCAGGCCGTCGACCAGCGGCGCTTCGGGCCCGATCACCACCAGACCGATGCGCCTGGAAGCGCAAAAGGCCAGCACGGCGGGGTGATCGGTCACGTCCAGCGTGACCAGTTCGGCATGGGCGGCAATCCCGGGATTGCCGGGCGCGGCAAACAGCTTCTCGCAACTGCGGGATTGCGCCAGCTTCCAGGCCAGCGCATGTTCGCGCCCGCCCGACCCGATCAACAGGATATTCATGCCGCCCTCGCCCTATTCCGATGAAGAACCCGCCGGGCTGGTAGCGAAGGAGTCCGCCGGGGACAACGCCGCAGCGCTCTCGGTCAGCGAGATTTCCGCATTGCTCAAGCGCACGGTCGAAGACCGTTTCGGCTTCGTGCGGGTGCGGGGCGAGCTGAGCGGGGTGAAGCGCGCCGCTTCGGGCCACGTCTATCTGGCGCTCAAGGATGAAAATGCGCGGCTCGATGCGGTGATGTGGCGTGGCACGGCGCAGCGCCTGAACTTCCAGGTCGAAGACGGGCTTGAGGTGGTCGCGACCGGCAAGCTCACCACCTATCCGGGCCGGTCGAACTACCAGCTGGTGATCGAGCGGATGGAAGTGGCCGGCGAGGGCGCTTTGCTGGCCCTGCTGGCCCGCAACAAGGCCCGGTTCGAGGCCGAGGGCCTGTTCGCGCCCGAACGCAAGCGGGCACTGCCGTTCCTGCCGCGCACGATCGGGGTGGTGACCTCGCCGACCGGGGCGGTGATCCGCGACATCCTGCACCGCCTGTCCGATCGTTTCCCGGTCCGCGTGCTGGTCTGGCCGGTGCTGGTCCAGGGCCAGGGCTCGGCCGAGCAGGTCGCGGCGGCAGTGCGCGGGTTCGGCGCGCTTGCCCCGGGCGGCGCGGTGCCGCGCCCCGACCTCTTGATCGTCGCGCGCGGCGGCGACTCGATCGAGGACCTGTGGGGCTTCAACGCGGACGTGGTGGTCCGCGCGGTGGCGGACAGCCCGATTCCGGTGATTTCGGCCGTGGGCCACGAAACCGACACGACCCTGTGCGATTTCGCCGCCGATCGCCGTGCGCCAACCCCAACGGCGGCGGCGGAAATGGCCGTGCCTGTGCGGGTGGACCTGGCCAACCAGCTTGCCGAACTGGCCCTGCGCGGGCGCCGCGCTGTGCTGCGCCCGCTGCAACTGGGGCGCGAGCGGCTTGCCGCCCGGGCCGACCGGTTGCCCGCTCCCCAGGCCCTGCTCAGCCCCAAGGCGCAGCAGCTCGATGAACTGTCCGAACGGTTCCGCCGCGCGCTGGGGGATCGTACCATGCTCGCCCGGGGCGATCTGCAACGGGTGTCCGCGCGGCTTTCGCTGCCGCTGCTCAGCGCCCGCGTTGCGGCGGCGCGGGGACGGCTTGAGGGGCTGGCGCGGCTGTTCGTCTCGCTTGATCCCGACAAGGTCCTGGCGCGCGGCTATGTTCGGGTGACCGGACCCGACAGGCGGACCCTGACGACCCGCGTCGCCGCCGCGCAAGCCGGGGCGCTGGGCCTGCATTTCCAGGACGGCGAACTGGCGGTCCAGGCCGGATCCGCGCCGGTCCGCGGCGCGCCCAGGCCCAAACCCGTTCCACCCGAGGGCGACGGCCCGCAGGGTAAATTGCTCTGAAAGCTTTGCCGCGCTAGAATGGCGATATGCTGATGAATTCCGCCGACCGTCCCGCCATGCTGTTCTTCCAGCCCAACGGCTTTCGCGTGCTGAGCCCGGGCAACCATGTGGTCTGCGCGGTCAGCGGGGCGCAGGTGCCGCTGGAAAGCCTGCGCTATTGGTGCGTTGAGCGGCAGGAAGCCTATGCCAGTGCTGAACTCGCAACCCGGCGGCTGCTGGGCCAGCCATGAAACGCCGCCTGTTCCTCGCCGGGGGCGGGGCGCTCGCGGCGGCGGGTCTGTGGCGCGCGCGGAGCATGGCCAGCGAAGGATCCGGCAACGATTTCGCGCTTAGCGGCAAGCTCACCCAGGGCGGCTGGGCCCGCGGTCGCGCCCCGCAAGGGACCCGAAGGCTGAGCTTCAACGGCCGCCCGGTGCGGCTGGCGGATGACCAGGCGTTCTTCATTGCCTTCGATCGCGATTCCGCTCCGCGCGGAGAGCTGATCGCCGAATTTGCCGGGGGAGAGGCCACCAGCGGCGCCTTCGCGATCAGCCCGCGGGCCTGGCAGATCGAGCATATCCCGCTGGGGCCCAAACCTGGAACCCCGCCCAACGAAGAATTCGCCCGCCGCCGCAACACCGAACTGGAGCAGATCAACGCCGCCCGGGCGATCGATCACGCCGTGAACGGCTGGCGGCAGGGCTTCGTCTGGCCGGTCTTCGGGCGGATTTCGGGCCGGTTCGGCTCGCAGCGGATCTACAACGGCACCCCGGGCGCCTACCATTCCGGGCTCGACATCGCGACCGGCGCCAGCGGCACGCCGTTTGTCGCCCCGGCGGACGGGTTGGTCGTTCTGGCCGCCGACAGCCCCTTCACGCTTGAGGGCAAACTGCTGATGATCGATCACGGCATGGGCCTCAACAGCGCGTTCCTGCATTGCTCCGGCCATGCGGTGAAGGAAGGGGACACCGTGCGCCAGGGCCAGTTCATCGGCCGCATCGGGATGACCGGCCGGGCTACCGGCCCGCACCTGCACTGGTCGATCAAATGGCGCGATTTCCGGCTCGATCCATTGCTTTTCACCGGAGCGATGCCACAGCGCTAAGGGCATCAACAGGCCAAGATTGCGCGATTTTCGCGCCCCGCGCACGATTATTACGCGCATCTTGGCAACCTGTGGCAACCTTGCCACAGGCCCTGTGCGGAATGACGCGAACCCCCGAAAAAGCTTTGCCGGGCCCCCGGCTTTTCGTCATTCCCCCTGCCATCTTTCCGCATTGTGGGTGTGGCATGCGCCGCGCTCCGCTTTCGGAGGTGACAGGAATCCGCGCGGCATGACGCGAGGATCTACAGAGGGACTGACCTGTGAAAAAGCAAACCATTACCACTCTCAAGGCCGGCGCTGCCCCGCTGGTGCTCGGGCTGGCGTTGATCAGCACGCCGTCGTTCGCGCAAGACACCGCTGCCGCCGACGAAGCCGCTCCGAACGACACCATCGTCGTTACCGGGTCGCTGATCCGCAACCCCAACCTCGTTCAGTCGAACCCGGTCAACGCGACCACGGCCGATCAGATCGAACTCAAGCAGTCGAACGTCGCCGAAG
>JBJTMC010000256.1:0-4517 GCA_046063325.1 Novosphingobium sp. | reverse complement strand
CCATCGTGGCTGCCGTCGTCGATCACCAGCACTTCGATCACGTCGACACCCGGCAAGCGCTTGGGCAGGGCGACAAGCGTGTTCGGCAGGCTTTCCGCCTCGTTGTAGCACGGAATCTGGATGATCAGCTTGGTCACGTGTGCCCCATTTGAACCGCCGGTCGGTTAGGGGTTGTTAAGCATGACTGTTTAACAGCGGGTAAACCATCAAGCCCCTTGGCGTGAGGCTTGCCGCTCCCTAGAGCCCCGGGCAGGAGGAACTGGCCCTTGCGTCACCCCGAACGGTCCGGACTGCTGTTTGCGCTGGCCGGCTTTGCCACCCTGTCGTTCGGGGATGCGGTGGTGAAGTCGATGACCGGGCTGTGGGCACCCACCGCGATTGCCGCGACGCGCTATGTCATCGGCGCAGTCGGGCTGGGCGCCTTGCTGATGGCTCGGCAAGGGCGCGCGGCCTTTGTCGCCCCGGTTCCGCATATCCAGCTGGTTCGCGGCGCGGCCGTGTCGCTCGCGACGGTCGGGTTCTTCTCGGCGGTATTCGTGATGCCGCTGGCCTCCGCCACCGCGATCTCCTTTACCAGCCCGATGCTGACCGCGCTGCTCGCCGCGCTGGTGCTGCGCGAACCGGCGCGCCGCGAAACCTGGATCGCTTCGGCAGTGGCCTTTATCGGCGTGCTGATCGTGCTGCGGCCCAACTTCCTGGCGGTCGGCGGGGCTGCGCTGCTGCCGCTGTTTGCGGCCCTGGGGATGAGCGTGCTGATGATCGCCAACCGCTATGTTGCGGGGAAGGCGTCAACCCTGGCCATGCAAGCCTACATCGCCATTGCGGCGGCTCCGTTGCTGCTGGGTGCGACCTTTGCTTTTCACCTCAGCGGGATCGCCCGCTATCAGGTCGGGTTGCCGGAATGGAGCGTGCTGGCCCGCTGCGCGCTGGTCGCCTTCTCAGCAAGCTGTGCCCACTGGCTGATCTACATGGGCACCCTGCGCGCCGGGGCGGCCAGCATCGCGCCGATGACATACGTTCAGCTACTGGTCGCGACCCTGCTGGGCTGGCTGTTCTTTGACAGCCACCCTGATGCCGCGACCCTGATCGGCGCGGCGATCATCATCGGCGCCGGGCTGTATCTGTGGCATGCTGGACGGGTGCAGGAACCCGGGATGACGGATTGAGCAAGCCGTCTGCCGGCGCTACACCTGCGGTTCATTCGCGCATGCCCATGGGTTCCCCAATGAAGAAACTTGTTGCCGCTGCCCTGCTGCTGATCGCCGCGCCGTCTTTGGCGCAGACGGTATCGCGCCCCCAGCTGCCCGGCTGGATGGCGGGCACCTGGATGATGGAGGACGGCGCGAACTGGTCGGACGAAGTGTGGACCGATCCGCGCGGCGGGATGATGCTGGGGATTTCCCGCTCGGGCTTCGGGCCGCAGCTGCAGAGCTGGGAAGTCACCCAGATCCGCTTCAAGAACGACGGCACGGTCAGCTTTTTCGCCCAGCCGCAAGGCAAGGCGGCGGTCGAATTTCCGCTGGTCCTGATCAGCGAGGAAGCGATCGAATTTGCCAACCCGGCGCACGATTATCCGCAGCGGATCCGCTATTGGCGCCAAGGCAAGCTGCTGATGGCGGAAATATCGCGGATCGACGGAAGCGATGCCATGCGCTGGAATTACCGCCCGGTCGTGCCGCCGCGCGATCAGGTGGAGTAGGACCATGCGCAGCCGCAATTTCAAGCAGGTCGATGTCTTCACCACGGTCCCCTACAAGGGCAACCCGGTTGCGGTCGTGCTCGACGCCGAAGGGCTGAGCGATGCCGAAATGCAGACCTTCGCCCTGTGGACCAATCTGTCCGAGACGACCTTCATCCTTCCGGCCAGCGAACCCGGCGCGGATTACCGCGTGCGGATATTCACCCCCAAGGCCGAACTGCCGTTTGCCGGGCACCCGACACTGGGCACGGCCCATGCCGTGCTGGAAGCGGGGCTGGCGAGCGCCAGGAACGGGCGGCTGGTGCAGCAATGCGCAGTCGGCCTGGTCGATCTGACGGCGGCTGAGGGCAGGCTGTCATTCCGGCTTCCCCGCTATGCCCTGACGCAGCTAACCGATCCCGAGGCGACAGCCTGGATCGGCGCCGGGCTGAAAGGTGCGGCGCAAGCGGTCGATGTTGGCCCGGTCTGGCTGGTTGCGGAACTGGCCGAAGTGGCGGCGCTGGAAAACCTGGCCCACGATCCCGCGCGCCTGACCCGCTATTACGAAGCACACGGCATGACCGGGGCGACGCTGTTCGCGGTTGATGGCGATCGGGTGGTGGTGCGCAGCTTTGCGCCAGGCGACGGGATCCCCGAAGACCCGGTCTGCGGAAGCGGCAACGGCGCGGTCGCGGCCTTCCGGATGGTGGCGAGACAGATCAGCGATGGCAGCGTTTATGTCGCTAGCCAAGGCCGGCAATGCGGACGAGACGGCTTTGTCTCGGTCCGGATCGCAGGAGCGGACATTCACGTCGGCGGGCAATGCGTGACCTGCATCGACGGTGCGGTTCAGCTTTAGGGGCCCATGATGAACGAAAACGACTGGCGCAAGGTACGCCTCGAACAGTTCCGCCAGCTGATCCGCGCGGCGATCCCAGGCGTAAGTGAAGAGGCCAAGTGGAAAAGGGCCAGCAACCCGTCTGGCGTGCCGACCTGGTCGGCAAACGGCATCATCTGCACCGGCGAAATCTACAAGGACAAGGTCAAGCTGACCTTCGGCAAGGGCGCGCGGCTTGCCGATCCCGCTGGGCTGTTCAACGCCAGCCTTGATGGCAACCTGCGCCGCGCGATCGATCTGTTCGAAGCAGACGAGTTGGACGAAGCCGCGATCACCGCGCTGCTTCGCCGTGCGGCACAAGCGAACGGCGCGGCATGATCCAGACCCGCCTGACCGCACAGCTGGGGCTGGACCATCCGGTCATGCTCGCGCCGATGGCCCTGGCCGGGGGCGGCGAACTGGCGGCTGCCTGCGCGGAGGCGGGCGCGTTCGGCCTGGTCGGCGGCGGTTACGGCGATCTGGAATGGACCCGGCGCGAGTGGGACATTACTGCGCTGCGGCTCGCCAACACGGCGGCGGCGCAGCGGGCCGGGATCGGCTTCATCACCTGGAAGCTCGACCAGGATGCGTCGGCGCTCGATTGGGTGCTGGACCAGCCGCTGCAGCCAAGGGCGGTGTTCCTCAGCTTTGGAGATCCGCGGCCCTATGCCAAGCGGATTGCTGCGGCCGGAGCGCGACTGATTTGCCAGGTGCAGTTCATGGCGCAAGTGCCGCAGGCAGTGGAAGCCGGGGCCGAGATCATCGTGGTCCAGGGCGGTGAAGCCGGCGGGCACGGCGCGGCCGTGGCAACCGCGCGTTCGACCATGGTGTTCGTGCCCGAGGCGGCCGATTGGCTCGCGGCCAATGCGCCGGACGTGCTGCTGCTCGGCGCGGGCGGGATTGCCGATGGGCGGGGGCTGGCTGCACTGTTGATGCTGGGCGCGGACGGCGCTCTGATCGGCTCGCGCCTGTGGGCAACGCGCGAAGGGCTGGCTCCGCAAGCTGCCAAGGAGCTTGCCGCACGGACCGGCGGCGACGGCACGGCCCGAAGCGCAATTTTTGATGTCCTGCGTCGCAAGGACTGGCCCGCCGAGTATGACTTTCGCGCGCTGCGCAACGCGCTTCACCGCGAATGGGAAGGCCGCGAAGCCGAACTGCGCGCAGATCCCGCAGCGGCGCGGACAGTGTTCGATACGGCGGTGGCGGCTGGGGATTTTGCCAGTGCCAACGTCACCGTGGGCGAAGCAACCGGGCTGATCGGCGATGTTCCGGGGGCGGTAGAGGTGCTGAAGCGGATCGGGCGCGAGGCGGAACAGTGCCTCGGCGGCGCCGGGCGCTTGCTCAAACCCTGAAACAAGAAGGGCGGCCCTTGGGGCCGCCCTATGCTTGTCCGGTGGTGCCAGAAAACCTTACCCTTCGACGTGTTCCGCCAGGATGGTCAAGCCGCTGTCGCCCACTTCGGCGAAGCCGCCGGTGACGCGGATTTCCTCAGGCGTGGCGCCGTCGGTCTTGTAGATCCGCACCGTGCCGTCGCGCATCGTGGTCATGAAGGGCGCGTGGCCCTCCAGCACGCCTTCCTCGCCCTCGGTGCCGGGGACGACGACCATGTAGACGTCGTCCGAGCGGACGAGGCGGGCGGGGGTGACGAGTTCGAAGTGCAATGCCATTAGTCGTTCCTCTTAGCCCTCTATCCATCAAGGGAGAGGGGTGGGAGAGGGGGAAGCGCGGCGGCCCCTCTTCAACTTCGACCAGACCGCTACGCGATCCAGTCTGCGTATCCTCTCCCCTGAAGGGGAGAGGGCACAATCACGCCTCTTCAGCCAGCTTCTTGGCCTTGGCAACCGCTTCGTCGATCCCGCCGACCATGTAGAAGGCGGCTTCGGGCAGGTGATCGTATTCGCCGTCAACCACAGCCTTGAACGATCGCACGGTGTCTTCCACCTGGACGAACTTGCCCGGGAT
>JBJTMC010000255.1:0-8208 GCA_046063325.1 Novosphingobium sp. | reverse complement strand
GGTCGGCGCAAAGGCCCGGCTGACGCTGGATCCCAGCGAGAGGCACGGCTTTGAATACCAGTCGTGGTTCGGCTTCACGATCTATGCCGAGGGCGTGGCGGGAACCCTGGGGCGGGGCGGATCCTACCGCATTCTTGGGCTTGACGAGCCGGCCATCGGCTTCTCGCTGTTCCCCGATGCGCTGATCGACGTCCTGGCCGCCAGGGAAGAGCCGCGCGACACCCTGTTCCTGCCGCTTGGTCACGATCCCGCCCAGGCCGAGCGCCTGCGCGCGATCGGCTGGCGAACCGTGGCGGCGATTTGTGATGCCTGCGATGCCGCCGCGCTGGGCTGCACCCACCGGCTGGACGGCGATAAGGCGACCCGGATTTAGCCGGTCAAGGTGGACGGGGTGCGGCCACCGCAGCGTTTGAGCACCTCGCGCGCTACCCCGGCCTGATTCGGGGCGATTCGGGTATCGACCGAAACGAACACCCGGCCCCGGCGGATCTGGCGTTCGTAATAATTGGCTTCGCGTCCATCGACATCGTGGTCGGTCAGCATCTTGGCGATCGCCCCGCCGGTCGCGCCGAAAATACCGCTGAGCGAGGCGACCGAGGGCAGCGCTGATCCGGCAATCGCCCCGGCGGCGGCAACCGCGCCAAGCCCCGGAACCACTACCAGGATGCCGATCCCCAGCAGCGTCCCGACGATGCCGCCGCCAGCCACCGCGGCCGCGACGCTCATCTTGCTGTGGCCGCGCCATTGCTTCGCTGAATTGAGATCGAACTGCCCGGCGCGGCGCAGCACCGAAATCGATTCCTCGGCAATCCCGGCCTCGGTCAGTGCCCTGACCGCCTCTTCCGCACTCGCAGTATCGGGAAAGATTGTCGCCGCAACGAAATCACGGCGCATCGCCAGCTGCGCCCGTGCGGCGGCAAAGCCGGTGGCGAAGGTATCGCGTTCGCGGCTTGTGGCAAAGATCGCGCGCAGTCCCGATGTCTGGTGCAGCTTGATCACGCTGGGCGTCGTGCTTCCTTCGGGAAGGGTGCGCAGCAGCATGTCGATAGTGGTGCGCCGCATCTTCTGGTCAGTGCTGCGGTTGATCCATTCGGTCAGCAAGGGACGCGGGTGATCGGGATCAAGATAGTTGAGCGCAGGCAGATCTTCTGCCTTGATGACAAACGCAGGTTCACTGGCTGTTGTCTGGCCCATAGCCAATTACTGTAATGGAATTGTCAGGTTCGTTCCAGACCGATTGACGCCATGTCTGCCAACGGGACAGATCGGTGCCAATAGGTCAACGAACCGCTGGGCGTGCAAGGATCCGCTTCAGCCAGGCATCCACCACCGACGTCGCGGCATAGTCCGGATCGCCCAGCCGCCGGTTGATCTCCGCGTGTCCCTTCAGACCGGTGCCCGGAAAGTCGCGCCGTTCCACCGCGGTGCCACCCTTGCGCAACGCCGCCTCCAGCTCCTTGTTCTGGGCGATTCCATCGGCGCGCTGGACATGGATCAGCAGGAATGCGGGGGCGTTGGGGGCCTGGGCATGGAAGGTAGGCGATAGCGCGCGCTGGCGGGCCGGATCCTCGCCGAAGGCCTCAAGATAGGTATCGTGCATGAAATTGCCGCCATCGGCGATCTGGCGCGGCACGTCATAGGCGGCGCCGTCGATCGGGATCACCCCGTCGATTGCGGCAAAGGTCAGTCCCGCACGGCGCAGGTATTGCTCGTCGGTGCCGACCAGCGAGACCAGATGCGCGCCCGCGCTGTGGCCCATCAGTACGATCCGGGCCGGGTCAAAGCCAAGCCGTTCGGCGTTGTCGATCAGATAACGCACCGCCGCGGCGACATCGCCGGCTTCGTCCTCTACGGTGTTGTCCGGCACCAGCCGGTAGTTGATCGAGGCATAGGCATAGCCTTCGCCGGTGTAGTGCGGGGCCTTGTAACTGCCGCTTGCCGTATCCTTGCTGCCGCGCTTCCAGCCGCCGCCGTGGACGAAGACCACCAACGGCGCGCGCCGGTTGCCGTCCTGGGCCGGCCAGAAATCGAGCTGCTGAAGCTTGTCGGCGCCATAGCTCAGCGCCTGCCTGCCCGGCGGCTGGGCGACCGGCGCAGCCTGGCTCCGCGCGGCAAGCCGTTCCCGCAGGCGGTCCCCCGGGCGGGCTTCGGCCAGGGTTCCGCTAATCAGCGCCAGCGCGGCACTGCACAGAATGATGGTTTTCTTCATGGCAGTCTCCCTTTGTCACAAGGGTTATTGAACATCCGTTTCGCATCCAGCCTCAATTTGTCGCCGATTGTCGCGTCCTTGCCTTGACTCTGCCCCATGCGTCCCCCTAGGGGCCGCACCGCACAGCGGGCCAGCTTTGGCCCACCAGTCCATCCCCTGCGCCGAGTCCTGTCGAAGGGCGCTTGCGGATCACCCCGGCAGGGGTAGGACTGTATCCATGGCCAATGTAACCGTGATCGGCGCCCAGTGGGGCGATGAGGGCAAGGGCAAGATCGTCGACTGGCTGGCCAGCCGCGCCGATGCCGTGGTGCGGTTTCAGGGCGGGCACAACGCCGGGCATACCCTGGTCGTGGGCGACAAGATCTACAAACTCAGCCTGCTGCCTTCGGGCATCGTCACCGGCACGCTTTCGGTGATCGGCAACGGCGTGGTGCTCGATCCCTGGCACTTCCGCGATGAGGTGGCGAAGCTCAAGGGGCAGGGGGTGGACGTCAACCCGCAGAACCTGCAGGTGGCGGAAAACGCCCCGCTGATCCTGCCGTTCCACCGCGACCTCGATGCCCTGCGTGAGGATGCCAGCGGTGCGGGCAAGATCGGCACCACCCGGCGCGGGATCGGCCCGGCCTATGAAGACAAGGTCGGGCGCCGCTCGATCCGGGTTTGCGACCTTGCCCATCTCGACGATCTCGGCCCGCAGCTTGACCGGATCTGCGCCCACCACGATGCACTGCGCGCCGGTTTCGGCAAGGAACCGATCGACCGCGAACGGCTGCTCAAGGACCTGTGGGACATCGCCGCCTTCGTGCTGCCCTTCGCCAAGCCGGTGTGGCGCACGCTGGGCGAATGCCGCAAGGCAGGCAAACGCATCCTGTTCGAAGGCGCGCAGGGCGTGCTGCTCGATGTCGATCACGGGACCTATCCCTTCGTCACCAGTTCCAACACCGTCAGCGGCACCGCGGCCAGCGGGTCGGGTCTGGGGCCCAGCGCGGCAGGCTTCGTCCTGGGGATCGTCAAGGCCTATACCACCCGCGTCGGATCGGGCCCGTTCCCGACCGAGCTGGAAGACGAGACCGGCCAGCATCTGGGCGAACGCGGCCACGAATTCGGCACCGTTACCGGGCGCAAGCGCCGCTGCGGCTGGTTCGATGCGGTACTGACTCGCCAATCCTGCGCGATCAGCGGGGTCACCGGGATCGCGCTGACCAAGCTCGACGTGCTCGACGATTTCGAGACGGTGAAGATCTGCGTGGGCTACAAGCTGCGCGGAGCGGAGATGGACTATTTCCCCGCTCACGCCGCCGACCAGGCCGCGGTCGAGCCGGTCTACGAGGAAATGGCCGGATGGAAGGGCCAGACCACGGCCGGCGCGCGCAGCTGGGCCGATCTGCCCGCTCAGGCGATCAAATACATCCAGCGCGTGCAGGAACTGATCGAGACCCCCGTGGCGCTGGTCAGCACCAGCCCTGAGCGCGAGGACACCATCCTTGTGCGCGATCCGTTCGTGGATTGACCGGATGGCGCGGCGGGCCCTGATCCTGATCGGCCTGCCGCTGCTGTCCGGAGCGGCGACTCCCGCGCCGCCGCTGACCTTTCCCGAGGTCGATCATATCCTGGTCGAGAAAGCCAGGCGGACCATGACGCTGTTTGGCGCAGATGGTTCGGTGAATGTGATCACCGGGATCCAGCTTGGCGATGCGCCGGTCGGCCCCAAGCAGTTCGAAGGGGACGAACGCACGCCCGAGGGGCGCTTCACGATCGACTATGGCAATCCGGGCAGCGCCTATCACCTCTCGCTCCACATCGATTACCCGCACCAGGACCAGGTCGACTACGCTCGCCGCCAGGGCCGCAGCGCGGGTGGGCTGATCATGATCCACGGCCAGCCCAACGATTGGCCCACCGGCCGCGTGCCGGGTGACTGGACCGACGGCTGCATCGCCGTATCCAACGCCGAGATCGAGGCCCTGTGGGAGGCCGTGCCCGATGGGACGGCGATAGAGATTCGGCCATAAACCCGGGCTTGCCGCGGGGCCGATCCTGCTCCAGAAAACGCAATGAAACTGGGGGGCTGGGAAATGCGCAAGGCGCTTGGCTTGGTTGCGGCGATGATACTGGGGGCCTGTCCGGCCGGAGCGGCGGACGAGCGGTGGCGGGAGACCAGCCAGGTTTTCCTGCCCAATTCCGGCCCGCGCGAAGAGCGTGAAGTTGCGGTTGGTGCCGTGCTGGCGCATTTGCCGCTGTTCTGGGAAACGGCGGCCCGGCTTTCCGGCCCGGTCGAGGCGGTGTTTGGCGACCGTTCGGTGGTCCTGGCCGAAGGGACCGAACTGCCGCAGGTGCTGTTTAGGGATTCGGCCCTGTCCACCCGGGCGCGGCCGCTGTTCTGCACGCGAAGCTGGGCCGATCGGATGAACCCGAACGGCGGAATGGTCATTCAGGCGGTGGACAAGGCCTTCAACGGGGTAACCAGCATTCAGACCTGCCTCGAAGACGCCGATGGGGATGGCCGGTTTGAAACCGCGCTCCAGGTCAACACCCGCAAATTCGACGTCCGCACCGGCAGGATCGCTGCGCCAGTTGCCTATGCGCAGCTGCAACGCGCGCCGATTTCCCCGGACCAGGACTATGTCGAACTGCGCCTGCGCGAGGTGACGGCACAGCGGATTGTGCTGCGACTCGACATCATGCGCCGAGGCAAGTCTGCCGGGTTCAGGACCTTTTCGACCGGGATGGAATTTGCCGATGCCAATACGATCGTCCCGCTCGATCAGGACCTGAGCAAGCGGCGCAAGATCCTGGGCATCGTGTTCGAGATTGTCGCGGTAGACGCGGTGCGCGGGACGGCGCGGGTGCGTTTCCCCGCAGATGCCCCGTCCGGACAGGTGGTGGCGATTCCGCTGAATCTCCGGAAAGACTATTTCTGAAGCCTCGCCGCTACAGAAGCATCCATTCTTGACTTAATCCCTTTTTGTTCTACTCTTGTTCATGAAATGACGGAGTCGGAACAGATGGCAAGTTCGGGAACCTCGCCCAATTTTTCCTACGATACCCCGGCCAACGATGCCGCGGGCATGCCGCTTGCGCTGTCACTTTTTGCCGATCGGCCGCATGTCCGTGCGCTGATGCGCGACGATGCCGCGGCAGCGGGATTCCGGATCGGCGAAGTTGCCGGGATCGACGCCTTGCTTGAGGGGGAGGTGAAGCCGCTGGGCGAAGTGGTGCTACTCGATTGCCCCGAAATCAGCGGCGCGGCGCTGGCGGCGCTGGCCCGGCTTGATATGCGCGCGGCCCATGCGGGCGCGCAGCTGGTCGTTTCGACCTCGGTTGCCGCTCTGGATGACGTGTTCGGCTGCCTAGACCAATCGGGCGCGCAGATCCTGGTCGATCCCAGCCGTGCGGAGCGGGTGCTGGCGCTGGGCCGGGTGCTGGCGCGGGTGCCGAACTTGCGGGTGCGCGAACTGTCCGACGAGGACCGGCTGGCGCTGCTGCGCCTGACCGAACAGGTCAGCCAGATCGCCGCGCGGCTCGACAGGTTGTCACCACCCGCGGATGGCAGCGTTCCGGGTGACAGCGCGTTCCGCTTTGAGAGCCCGCGCCCGGCTTTTGTCGGGGCGAGCAATGGCGATGCCGGAGAGCGGCTGGTCGATACCGGGGACCGGCTAATCCGCGCCACCCGTCCGGCGCTGCCTGATCCGCGGCTGGTGCGCCGGATCATCCGCCAGCGCCAGCTGCGCGCGCGGTTCTTTGATGGGGACCTGTTTGCCGATCCGGCTTGGGACATGCTGCTCGATCTCACCGCCGCGCGGGCCGAACATGCCCGGGTATCGGTCACCTCGCTGTGCATCGCCTCGGGCGTTCCACCCACCACCGCGCTGCGCTGGATCGGGCAAATGATCGAAGCCGGGCTGCTTGAGCGGGTTGAGGACGAAGCTGATCGCCGCCGCGCCTTCATTACCCTGACCGACAAGGCCGCCGATAACATGGCGCGCTATTTTTCGGAGATCGGAAGCCACGCCGCGCGGCTGGTCTAGAGTCTGGCCGGGACAGGCTTTAAGGGGGTTTCCTGTTCGCGGATCATCGGCTAGGGGCGGCATCCTGGCCATGCGCCGGGGCGCTTAGCTCAGTTGGTAGAGCATCTCGTTTACACCGAGAGGGTCGGCGGTTCGAGCCCGTCAGCGCCCACCAGTCTTCGGAATCCGAAGATGTCCGGGGGGCATCTTCCCGAAAACTCCCGAGCGCAAGCGAAGGACTATGAACCTTCCGCGATCAGCCCCAGCGTTTCGGCATCGCCCCATTCGCGCGGCGCTGCGATCCGCCACACTTCGCGGCCCTGCGCATCGTAAAGTACGGTGAAGGGCAGTCCAGCGGCCTCATAGTGAAACGCCAGGTCCCCCTTGGGGTCAAGCCACGGTTCCAGCACCGTTACCCCGCGCTGTTTCAGGAACGCCCCGGCCTTTTCCGGCTGCCCCGAATCCTGGTTGACCGTCAGCACCTTGAGCTTGCCTGCCTGCGCCGCAGCCAGCTTGTCCAGCGCGGGCAGTTCCGCCACGCAGGGTGCGCACCAGGTCGCCCACAGGTTGATCAGCAGCGGCTTGCCGCGCAGCGCCTTGAGCTGGAGTTCCTTCCCGGACGGATCGGTCAGCGTGAAATCGGGCAGTTCGCTGCCCTTGTGGGAGCGGTCGACCACGGCCACAACCGTTCCCGGCGTGACCAAGGCTTGCGGTTGCGCCTTGTCCCCGCTTTGCCTATCGCACCCGGCGACAAGTACGGCACAGCCAAGGATAGCGGCATTGAGCAAGCGGGACGATAACACGGGCGGTTCCAATGCAATGTGGGGCGGGCGGTTTGCTGAAGGCCCCGCCGCGATCATGCGCGAGATAAATGCCTCGATCCCATTCGACAAGGCACTGTGGCGGCAGGACATCGCGGCAAGCAAGGCCCATGTCGCGATGCTGGGCGCGCAGGGGATCGTTTCGGCCGAGGATGCGGCGCTGATTTCCGGCGGACTGGACCAGGTCGCCGCCGAATACGAGGCGAGCGGGGTGCCCGAGAACTGGGACCTTGAAGACATCCACATGACCACCGAAAGCCGCCTGGCCGAGCTGATCGGAACGGCGGCGGGGCGGCTGCACACCGCGCGCAGCCGCAACGATCAGGTTGCGACCGACTTTCGCCTGTGGGTGCGTGACGCGATGGATGCGGCCGACGCCGGTCTCAAGGCGCTGCAAGCCGCGCTGGTCACCCGCGCGGACGAGCACGCCGCCAGCATCATGCCGGGCTTCACCCACCTGCAAACCGCGCAGCCGGTCATGCTGGGCCATCACCTGCTGGCCTATTACGAGATGGCGGCGCGCGACCGTTCGCGCTTTGCTGATGCGCGGGCGCGGCTGAACCAGTCGCCGCTCGGCGCGGCGGCGCTGGCAGGCACCGGCTTTCCGATTGACCGGCAGGCGACCGCCCGCGCGCTGGGCTTTGCCGAACCGACCCGCAACAGCCTCGATTCGGTATCCGACCGCGATTTCGCGCTGGATTACCTGATGGCGGCGGCGCAGACGGCGCTGCACCTGTCGCGGCTGGCCGAGGAATTCATCATCTGGGCGAGCCAGCCGTTCGGCTTCGTGCGTCTGCCCGACAGCCTGTCGACCGGCAGCTCGATCATGCCGCAGAAGAAGAACCCCGACGCGGCGGAACTGGTGCGCGGCCATGCCGGGCGGATCATTGGCAGCCTGACCAGCCTGATGATCACGATGAAGGGCCTGCCGCTCGCCTATTCCAAGGACATGCAGGACGACAAGCCGCCGGTGTTCGAAGCCGCCGGGCTGCTCACCCTGTGCCTCGCCGCGATGACCGGGATGGTTGA
Organism: Novosphingobium sp.; assembly: GCA_046063325.1. Taxonomy (GTDB): domain Bacteria; phylum Pseudomonadota; class Alphaproteobacteria; order Sphingomonadales; family Sphingomonadaceae; genus Novosphingobium. The sequence continues at coordinate 142 of JBJTMC010000255.1, read as the reverse complement.
GGCGACCATGTTCCGCACCGACCGGATGCGCGCCGCCGCCGAACTGGGCTATGCCACGGCGACCGATCTGGCCGACTGGCTGGTGCGCCAGGCCAACATCCCGTTCCGCGAGGCGCACCACATCACCGGCGCGGCGGTGAAG
>JBJTMC010000046.1:0-3964 GCA_046063325.1 Novosphingobium sp. | reverse complement strand
GGTCTGCGGGATCTGCGGATCGGATCTGCACGCCCTGCACCACCTCGATCACATGATCGACCTGACCCGCAAGGCCGGCGGCATGGAGAACCTCGACCCGAAACAGGACGTGGTCTTCGGGCACGAGTTCTGCGCCGAAGTCCTGGACTATGGCCCCGGCTGCAGCGGCGCGATCAAGCCCGGAACCCGCGTGGTTTCGGTCCCCGCGGCGTTTGGCCCGCAAGGCGGGGAACTGGTCGGCTATTCCAACCGCTTTCCCGGCGGCTTTGCCGAGCGGATGGTGCTGACCGAAGCCATGCTTCTTGCCGTCCCCAACGGTCTCGATGCGGACCGTGCGGCGCTGACCGAGCCGATGGCGGTGGGTGAACATGCGGTGGCGCAGGCCCCACTGACCCCCCACAGCGTCGCGCTGGTGATCGGCTGCGGGCCGGTTGGGCTATCGGTCATTTCCGCGCTCAAGGCGCGCGGCGTCGGGCCGGTGATCGCGACCGATTTCTCGCCCGAACGCCGCCGAGCGGCGGAGGCGCTGGGCGCGGACCTGGTGCTGGATCCCGCGGTTGATTCCCCGCACGACCGCTGGGAGCAGCTGGACGTTCCGGCAACCATGGCCAGCTTTTCCGCCAGCCAGCTGCTCGGCCGGACGATCCGCGATGCCGTGGTGTTCGAATGCGTCGGCGTGCCGGGACTGATCCAGCAGCTGTTCGAAAAGGTCCCGCCAACCGGAACGATCATCGTCGTCGGGGTCTGCATGGAAAGCGATCGGATCGAACCCTCGCTGGCGATCAACAAACAGCTCAGCCTGAAATTCGTGTTCGGCTACAACCCCGACGAATTCGCCGCCACCCTGCACGAAATCGCCGAAGGCAAGCGCGACGTGACCCCGCTGATGAGCGGTACGGTCGGCCGATCGGGCGTGGCCGATGCTTTCAAGGCGCTGGCGGGCGGCGGCGGCAAGATCAAGGTGCTGGTCGACCCGTCAAAGGCGTAAGGGGGCCCATTCACTTCAGGCTGCTAGCGCACCTTTATCCTGCTGGTCAGATGAAACTGCCAGCAGCGATCACAGCGGTAGGCGCGGAGCGGCAGTTCGGTCTGGACGGCAGCATTCCTGGCATCCTCCCGCGACGCATATCGCGCCTTCCTGGCACAGATGCTGAGCCGGGTACGCATTGCAATTCCTTCCGGCCAAAGCTGTTCACGCCTTCGGCCCAAATTTCGCCAGGGAGCCTGTAAGCCGGGTTCTGTAGCGCGGACGGTATCCCACAAGAGACCGTATCCCCGCTGGCAGCCATTCCTCTAGGCCTTGTGTCGCCACAAGGCTCAAGCGACCAACCCGGGCGGTCGATGCGAAACACATCAGCTGATCCTTGCGGACCAGCGCGCCACCCCTATTCGGTCTTGCTCCGGGTGGGGTTTGCCGTGCGAGCCCTGTTACCAGGGCCCCGGTGCGCTCTTACCGCACCCTTTCACCCTTGCTTCTTCAACCCGCTCATCCTGAGCTTGTCGAAGGAGCGGTCTGCTCTCTGTGGCACTTTCCCTGGACTTCGCTGCCAAACCCTTTCAAATCTGGCAACTCGTCCGGCGGGCATTACCCGCCACCCTCGTTTCGTGGAGCCCGGACTTTCCTCGGCAAGCCTTGGTTTCCCTTGGCGTGACGCGGCTGCCCGGCCCCCTGGCGAAAACCTTACCTAGACTTTCCGCTGTCGCGATCCAACAACAAAGAAAACAGGATCGCCGAGCATTCCCCGTCGACCTGCCCATCAATGATATGCGGCCGCCACCTTCGTTGAAACGCCCGCATCGCGGCCTGCGTATCGGAAATGTCGTAACCCCAGCGTTCCAGCGCGAGGAAGAACGCGCCGTCGTTTTCATAGGGTGAGGGCATTGTCACCCGCGGCGTCTTGAGCGCCAGGCGGTGCGCGGCCAGCAGATCCCAGTCGAACAGCTCGCCCGGATCTTCCTTGCGAACCGGCGCGATGTCCGAATGGGCAACCACGTTGGCCCGCGGGATGTCGTTGCGCTGAACCATGCCGGCAAGCAACGGCAGCAGCGCCTCCATCTGCGCATCGGGGAACGGGCGGTAACCGAATTCGTGGCCGGGGTTGACCAGTTCGATCCCGATCGAGGCAGAATTGACGTCCCTTATCCCGCGCCAGAACGACTTTCCGGCATGCCAGGCGCGGCGATCTTCGCGCACCATGCGGTGGATCGTACCGTCTTCCTCTATCAAGTAGTGCGCAGAAACCCCAGCATCCGCACTGCACAGCCGTTCCAGCGCTTCTTCCGCAGATTGCATCCCGGTGTAATGCAGCACCACCATCGAGACAGGCAGTTGCCGCTCGTTCCAGTTGGGAGACGGGCTCTCGAAGTCGATCAGCTCGTTCATCCCGCCCGCGTCATCCTGGCAGCACCGCGCCCATCACCAGGGCATCGTCGTTCAGCGCAAACTGCAGCCCGCCGCCGCGTCCGCTGGCAAGTTGCTGGATCATGTAGGCCGGCGCAGTGCGGCTGCTGAGCTCGCCCTCGGCCAGCGATCCGTCAAGTGCGCGGCCAACCACCGGATCGAAGGCGATCTTGGGGCCAGAGGCGCGAACCACGATCTCGCTTGCCCCGTCGCGCAGTTCCGCGCCGATATCGAGCGTCCCGCCGCGCACCAGCGCCTCGATCCCGATGTGCGCCAGGTTGAGCAGCACTTTCACCGCTGGCTTGGGCAGCATCGCCGCGCCCAGTGACCAGTTCAGCGTGATCCGTTCGTTGCCCGCGACCAGGGCGTCGATCAGCGCGCGCGGCTCTTCTACCGGGACCGTATCGCCGAAGCCCCCGGCCGCCCCGAAGGCGAGGCGAAAGAATTTCAGCTTGTCGGCGCTGGTCCGGGCGCTCTGTTCCAGCAGCTCCATGCAGCGCTTGCGCATCTCCGGGTCGCGCTCCTCGGCAAGGAGCTCAAGCCCGTTGTTGAGCGCGCCCACCGGGCTGAGCAGGTCGTGGCACAGGCGCGAGCAGAGCAGGCTGGCAAGATCGAGCGAGGATTCAGTCATCGGGTTCCCTGGAAAAGCGTGGAGGCACCCTTAGCCGTCCACGACTCGGCTGGAAAGCGGTTCGAATCCCATGGCTTCATCGCGCCACCACAGCACGTCTCCACTGGCGATAATTGCCCAAAAGCGACCATCGCCACTGCGGCTAAGCAAATCTTCCTGGGAAGGCGCGGCGCGGCCGTTGGGGTGCGAGTGGTAATAGCCCAGCACCTGCGGCCCGCCGCTGCGCGCGGCCTTGTGCGCTGCGATCAGGGCCACCGGATCGATCTCGAAATGCCGGGCCGGATCGGGATGCACGTTGCGTGCGGGGGCGGCGCGTTCGATCCGTCTGCCCCAGCCCAGCAGCAATCCGCAGCACTCGAGCGGGTGCGCGCGCGTCGCTTCTTCGCGCAGTGTTGCATTCACGCCACTTGTCACTTCGAGGACCATCCCCAAGTAGCTAGCAATGAACGGGGGGAATTCCATCATTTCCGGCACGGTCGGCGAATCCGGCCAGCGGCTCGACAAGGCACTGGCCGAAGCGAGCGGCCTTTCGCGCGAGCGGGTCAAGGCCCTGCTGGGCGAAGGACGGGTGCTGGTGGATGGCCAGATCGCCAGCCAGGCGAGCCTCAAGCTCGGCGCGGGCGCCGGTTTCGTGATCCGCGTCCCCGAAGCCATCCCGGCCGCGGCACAGGCCCAGGACATTCCCCTGGTCGTCGCTTTTGAGGATGAGCACCTGATCGTCGTCGACAAGCCGGCCGGACTTGTCGTTCATCCGGCGGCGGGTAACCTGGACGGCACGCTGGTCAACGCGCTGCTGCACCATTGCCGCGGGCAGCTGTCCGGCATCGGCGGGGTGGCGCGCCCAGGCATCGTCCACCGCATCGACAAGGACACCTCGGGCTTGCTGGTCGTCGCCAAGACCTACAAGGCCCACGAAGGGCTGGCCGCGCAGT
>JBJTMC010000254.1:0-3571 GCA_046063325.1 Novosphingobium sp. | reverse complement strand
CAAGCTGGCCGACCGGCTCCACAACATGCGCACGCTGCACTTCATCAAGAGCGAGGACAAACGCCGCCGCATCGCCCGCGAAACGATGGATATCTACGCCCCGCTGGCCGAGCGGGTCGGGATGTACGAATACATGCGCGAGATGCAGCTGCTGGCTTTCGAACAGCTGGAACCCGAAGCCTATGCCACGATCACCGGGCGGCTGGCGACGATCCGGTCAAGCGAGGGCGGGCAGGTCGATGCGATCGCGCTGGCGATCAAGCAGGCGCTCGCCGAAACGGGACTGAAGGTCGAGGTTTCCGGGCGCGAGAAGCACCCCTATTCGATCTGGAAGAAGATGGCCGAACGCCACGTCAGCTTCGAACAGATCACCGATATCATGGCCTTCCGGGTGCTGACCGAAAGCCCCGAGGACTGCTACCGCGCGCTGGGGGTGCTGCACACCACCTGGCAATCGATCCCGGGGCGGTTCAAGGACTATATCTCGACCCCCAAGTCGAACGGCTACCGTTCGCTCCACACCAGCCTGATCTATGAAAACTCGATGCGGATGGAAGTGCAGATCCGGACCCGCGCGATGCACGAGACCAACGAATTCGGGCTGGCCGCGCACTGGGCCTACAAGCAGCACGAACGCCCCGACGGGCAGGTTGGCTGGCTGCGCGACCTGATCGAGATCGTCGATGCCAGCCACGATGCCGACGAGCTGCTCGAACACACCAAGCTGGCGATTTATCAGGACCGGATTTTCGCCTTCACCCCCAAGGGCCAGCTGTTCCAGCTGCCCAAGGGATCGACCCCGGTCGATTTCGCCTACGCGGTCCATTCCGACCTTGGCTCTTTCGCGGTCGGGGCCAAGATCAACGGGCGGCACATGCCGCTGCGCACCCCGCTGAGCAACGGCGACGTGGTGGAAATCATCAAGAGCCGTAACGCATCGCCCCAGCTGTCGTGGCTGGGCTTTGTCGTGACCGGCAAGGCCCGCGCCGCGATCCGCCGTGCCGTGCGGGCGAAGGAACGCGAAGAGGTCGCCGCGATCGGGCGCAAGCTGTTCGAACAGATCGTCGAACGGCTGCCCAGCAAGATTGGCAAGAAGGCAGTCAAAGACGCGATCAAGCGGCTCGGTTTTTCCAGCGAAGACGATCTGATGGCGGCGATCGGCACGGCCAAGCTGGAAGACAGCACCGTCATGGAGGCGCTGGTTCCGGGCAGCTCCAAGCACCTGGCCGAGCCGGAGAACTGGTCCAAACGGGAACGCGCGATCTCGATTCGCGGCCTGACCGCGGGAATGGCCTTTCAGCTGGGTCAGTGCTGCCACCCGGTGCCCGGCGATCGAATCGTCGGGATCCGTCACCCCGGCACCGGGGTTGAAGTCCATTCGATCGATTGCCTGGCGCTGGCCAATGGCGTCGATTCCGACTGGCTCGACCTGTCTTGGGGCGATCGCACCACCGGCGCGATCGGACGGATCCGGGTGGTGCTCTACAACCGCCCCGGCACCCTGGCCGAAGCGGCGGGGATCTTTGCCGGCAACCGCGCCAATATCGCCAGCCTGGAAAACACCAGCCGCGACGAACTGTTTTCGACCTACGAAGCCGATCTTGAAGTGAGCGACCTGGCCCACCTGACCCGGATCGTTTCCGCCCTGCGCGCCAGCGACGCCGTGGCCGAGGCCGAGCGGATCTAACCCGGTTGCAGTGGCGTAGCCGCAGCAGAGTGGAGGCGAACCGATGGCAAGGGTGGTGGGCATCGAACATGTCCAGCTCGCAATGCCCGCAGGCGAGGAAGATGCAGCGCGGGCGTTCTATGCGGATCTGCTCGGACTTCCCGAAGTGCCAAAGCCGCCGCTCCTTGCGGCGCGCGGCGGGTGCTGGTTCGAGGGAGCGGGCGTGAAAGTGCACCTGGGGGTGGAGGCCGATTTCCGCCCCGCCCGGAAAGCCCACCCGGCGCTGCTGGTCGATGATCTGGCGGAACTGGTCAAGACGCTGCACAGCGCCGGTCTTTCCGTCCAGGACGACGATCCGGTTGATGGCAGGGCGCGGTGCTTTGTCTCCGACCCGTTCGGAAATCGCATCGAGCTGATGCAGGCCTAAACCTCCAGCTCCACACTCACTGCATCCCCCTCGCCGATCCCCTCGGCCTTGCGCACAGCGGCCTTGACCGGCAGCAACCAGCCGAGCGTCTTGGAAGGAAACAGCGAGGTCTTGAAGCTGCTCTCGCCAATCGTTGCCGTCACCTTTAACGAGCCGAACCCTCCGATCGATTTCTCCAGCCGCCGCATCAGCGCGGTGGCCGACAGCGCCTCGCCCGCCGTACCGTCGATGGTCACGAAGAACCACGCGGCCGGAGCTGTCGGGCTGGTCCAGCGCCACAGCGCGCCGGTGTGGGTGAGGCGCTCGGTCACGTCACCCGCCGCACCGGCACCGGGATGTTGCAGATGTCCGCCCCGCCTGCAGGCCGGATGAAGAAGGCATCACGGCGATTGGCGCGGGCGACAGCGTATTTGGAGAAGGATCGGCTTTCGGTGGAGAGGTATTCGTAAGCAGGAAGGGCCTTCACGTCGGTTCCCGGCCGGATCGATCGGATCGGCACCCGCCGATCGCCTTGCTTGAGGTCATAAAACCCCAGCACGCCGTGCCCGCGGGGCAGTCCTGAGAGGTTTTCGATCCCTTCAATCACCCGTCCCACAAGGGCGATGTTGCGATCGAGATGGCGCGGGGCGTGGCCGATCACCGTGTAGAGTTCGGCCCCCGAGCCGGTGTTGGGCGAAAGATCGCGTCCAACGCCAACCATGCCGTAGCAGTGAATGGGCCAACTCAAACTGGCATGCGGACTCCGATTTCCGGCAATCGGGAACCCGCCAAAATAGGTTTCAAACGCGCCATTGACCTTGTCATCAAACAGGACCCGGCCATCGCTTAGATACGGGGAAGGAATTCCGTCCCAGCCAGCAGGCAATTGAGGCATCAACCCGAATGTACCAAGCGAAGCGGGAATGTCCGTTTCGTATTCTCTTTCCGGCACCGTCACCAACCCGGGCGGCAACGGCTTCGCCTTCGCCTTGTCTTCGGCATTGGGATCGCCCCATTGGACCACGTAATTGTCCTGCACCCGGTTCACCGCCGTTCCATCCCACCAGTGCGCTTTGGCGAGCAGGCGCACATTCCCGATCCACCCCTGGCTGAACGGTGGCGGCATCAGCTGGATCACCACCCGGCGCTGCTTCCCTCTGGCATCGGGGGCAAGGTCCATCACCAGCAGGTCGCTGGCCGGAATCGCCGTCCAATCCCCCTTGGGCGCGGCGGCGACAATCTCGCTCGGCGCGAGCGGCGAGGGTGTTGTCCGTCCGGCAGCCACATTGGCCGAGGCCTGACCAAACAGGGCGGAAGCGCTCGCGGTCAGCAGGGCGGCGAGCATGATCGAGGTCTTGTGCATCGGTGGAGTGTGGCGGGTTTGTCGTGCGCTTTCAATCCTGGCCCGACCCGCAGGAGCTAGACTCCGTCCTCCAGCGCCGCGATATCCTCGTCCGACAGCCCGAAATGATGCCCGATTTCGTGGATCAGCACATGCG